>NZ_CVTU01000089.1:71063-90773 GCF_900004965.1 Pseudomonas sp. 44 R 15 | reverse complement strand
TTTCAAAAGTGAGCCGCCGTCAGGGCGGAACCCTAAGTGGCCGTTACCGCAGAAACGGATATGTACTCGATCTGATCCAACATCCTGGTCGGCCTAGAGGCCGCCATCGGGGGCAAGCCCCCTCCCACATTTGGACCGGGATCGACACAAAATCCTGGTCGGTCCTGAGGCCGCTATCGGGGGCAAGCCCTCTCCCACATTTGGGCCAGTATCGACACAAAATCCTGGTCGGTCCTGAGGCCCCCATCGGGGGCAAGCCCCTCCCACATTTGGGCCAGGATCGACACAAAATCCTGGTCGGCTCTGCGAGCCGCCATCGGGGGCAAGCCCCCTCCCACAATTTAACCCAGGGCTAAATTCGGAACTGGCGCAACAACCCGTCAAGCTGCTCGCTCAAGCCCCGCAACTGCGCGCTGGCCACGCTCGACTGTTCAGCCGCCAGCGCGGTGCTGTGGGACAGCCCGGCCGCCTGGGTGACGTTCTGATTGATGTCCTCCACCACATGCGCCTGTTGCAGAGTGGCACTGGCAATCGAGGCATTCAGGCCGTTGAGATTATGCAGCGCCTGGCCGATCGCATTGAGGCTCGCCCCGGCCAGGCCGGCTTGCTCGATGGTCAGTTGCGAGGCGCTGTGGCTGTCGCTGATCACCTTGACCGCCGCTTCCGAATGCCCTTGCAGGCGCTCGATCATTGCCTGGATTTCGGCCGTGGATTTTTGCGTGCGCTGGGCCAGCAGGCGTACCTCATCGGCTACCACTGCAAACCCACGGCCCTGTTCGCCGGCGCGTGCGGCTTCGATGGCGGCGTTGAGGGCGAGCAGGTTGGTCTGGTCGGCAATCGAACGAATCACTTCCAGCACGCCGCCGATCTGGGTGCTTTCGCTGGACAGGGTACGGATCACCTCCACGGCCTGGCTGATGGTGCCCGAAAGCTGGTCGATCTGCTGCAAACTGCTGTCGATGTTGACCTGGCCTTGCTCCGCCTGGGCCTGGGCATCGCGCATTTCGCTGGCGGCGTGCTCGGCATTCTTGGCCACGTCCTGCACGCCGTAGGTGACTTCATTGATGGCGGTGGCCACCAGTTCCATCTGTTGCGACTGCTGCTGGCTGCGGTCGTGGGCCTGGCTGGCGTTGTGGCCCAACTCGGTGGACGACTCGCCCAGGGCGTTGGCGCACACCTGCAATTGGCCGACCACCTGGCGCAATTTGGCGGTGAAGGTATTGAAGTGCCGGGACAACTGGGTGACCTCGTCACGCCCGTGAGTGTCGAGGCTGCGGGTCAGGTCGCTTTCGCCGCTGGCGATGTTGGCCATCGCAGTCACCGCAGCCTGCAACGGCTGCACGATACTGCGCGCGATCAACAGCACCAGCAGGGCCATGACCAGCGCAATGGCCAGGCCGATAGCAGAGGCTTTCCACACCTGGACGCTGAACTCGGCCTGCACGTCGTCCACGTAGACGCCCGAGCCGATGATCCAGCCCCAGGGCTCGAACAGTTGGATGTATGAGGTTTTCTGCACCGGCGCATCGGCCCCAGGCTTGGGCCAGCGGTAATTGACGATGCCGGCGCCCTTGGCCTTGGCCAGGCTCACGAATTCATTGAACACGGCAAACCCGTCCGGATCGCGGATCGCCGAGAGGTTCTGGCCGTCCAGCTTGGGGTTGGCCGCGTGCATGATCATCACGGGGGTGAGGTCGTTGATCCAGAAGTAGTCATCGTGGTCGTACCGCAGGCCGCGCACCGCGCTCAGGGCTTGTTGCTGCGCCGCTTGACGGGTGAGTGCGCCGGTCTTTTCCAGGTTCTGGTAGTAGCCGAGCACGCCGCTGGCGGTTTGCACCACGTGCTGGGTCTGTTGGCGCTTGGCCTGGTAGAGGTCATCATGGATCTGTTTGAGCATCAGGGCGCCCAAGGTCAGCAGCATCAGCACGGCGACTATCAGGATCAGCCAGAGGCGCCGGCTGATCGACATATTGCGCAAACTGTTCATCGTCCTGTCACTCCGAGCCTTTTATAATTGTGGGTGTTGCATCGACTTTTGCGGCTTGTCTGATAGGCTTTCGGCCCGTAATCGAAAAACCTGAGTACTGCCTGATTTTTCACGGAATTTTTGCATTCCGGCATTGAGAATCAACGCCGGGCGCTGCAGTGCGCTCGTTGTCAGTGAACTTTAAAAAACACTAGGAGGCACGCCAGGCGCGTGACCTTTGGAGAAAGCATGGATTTTTGGACCGCCATACAGGCACTGATTCTTGGCGTGGTCGAGGGGCTGACGGAGTTTCTGCCGATCTCCAGCACCGGCCACCAGATCATCGTCGCCGACCTGATCAACTTCGGCGGCGAGCGTTTCGAGGCATTCAATATCATTATCCAGCTGGGCGCGATCCTCGCCGTGGTCTGGGAATTCCGGCGCAAGATCCTCGACGTGGTCATCGGCTTGCCCACCCAGCGCAACGCCCAGCGTTTCACCGTGAACCTGATCATCGCCGTGTTGCCGGCGGTGGTGCTGGGGGTGATTTTCGCTGACCTGATCAAGCATTACCTGTTCAACCCGATCACCGTGGCCACGGCCCTGGTGGTGGGCGGTGTGATCATGTTGTGGGCTGAACGTCGCCAACATGCGGTGCATGCGCAAACCGTCGACGAGATCACCTGGAAAGACGCACTCAAGGTCGGCATAGCCCAGTGCCTGGCCATGATCCCGGGCACATCACGCTCCGGTGCGACGATCATCGGCGGCCTGTTGTTCGGCCTGTCGCGCAAGACCGCTACCGAGTTTTCGTTCTTCCTGGCCATGCCGACTATGGTCGGTGCTGCGCTGTACTCGGGCTACAAATACCGCGACCTGTTCCAGCCGGCGGACCTGCCGGTGTTCGCCATTGGCTTTGTCACCTCGTTCATCTTCGCGATGATTGCGGTCAAGGGCCTGCTCAAATTTATCGCCAACCACAGCTATGCGGCCTTTGCCTGGTACCGCATCGCGTTCGGCCTGGTGATCCTGGCGACCTGGCAATTCGGCTGGATCGACTGGACCGCCGTCAAACCATGAACATCCAGCACCCACGCCTGAAAGCGTTGCTCCTGGTGCTGCTGTGCGCGGCGCCGCTGCTGGGTTCGGCGCTGCTGTGGTATCGCGGGGAGACCGTGATCCCGCTGGCAGCCTACGGCGTGGTCAGCGTGGTGGCGTTCTTTCTGTACTGGAGCGACAAGCGCAAGGCGCAGACCGAGGGCCGGCGCATCCCGGAAAACATCCTG
Source organism: Pseudomonas sp. 44 R 15 (assembly GCF_900004965.1). Classification (NCBI taxonomy): domain Bacteria; kingdom Pseudomonadati; phylum Pseudomonadota; class Gammaproteobacteria; order Pseudomonadales; family Pseudomonadaceae; genus Pseudomonas; species Pseudomonas sp. 44 R 15. The sequence continues at coordinate 87,521 of NZ_CVTU01000089.1, read as the reverse complement.
CACGCCGTCGAGCTGGCGGGCGGTTGGCCGGGGGCGTTGATCGCGCAGCAGGTGTTCCGGCACAAGACGCGCAAGGTGTCCTACCAGGTGCTGTTCTGGGTGATCGTGCTGCTGCACCAGGTGTTCTGGCTGGACCAGCTGTTTCTCGGCGGCACGCTACTGTCAATCCTCTAGCACCAACCCGACCTGTGTGCGCTTGGGCAGCTTGCTCACCACCAGCTGGTGCGAGCGCTGCAACAAGCCACGCAGTTCCTCGGAACCGAGCGGGTAGGGCGTGTTCATGATGATCCACTGCGCACGTGCCAGGTACGGCGCCGGGTGGATGCCCGGGCGATCAACGTGGCCGAGGAACAGCGCCTTGTCGACCTTGAACGCCAGGGAGTCGCCGCGCAGGTTCTGCAACGCGAACATCTTGTTGCCGGCAATCGAGAACACCCGCACGCCGCCCCATTTGTAGTCCTCGCGCGCCCCTGGCAGGCTCAGGCAGAACGCCGCGACTTGTGCTTTGGTCATGCTCATAACAGACGGTCTCCGCAGCCTTTGAAGCCCTCTTCCATATAGTCGATCCAGGCGCGAATCGCCGGCAGTACGCCGCGCCGATGCGGGTACACGGCCTGCAGCCAGCCACCGGGTAACGACCATTGCGGCAACAGTTGCACCAGCCGGCCGTTGGCCAGTTCTTCTTCGCAATCCATCATCGGCAGCACCGTGAAGCCCACGCCCATGAGGGCGCTGGTCTTGCGTACGATGAAGTCTTCGATGCCCAGGCGAGCCTCCATGACCAGCTCATGGGCGTTGCCCTGGGGGTCGATGATGCGCTGGTGCACCATGCGGTCCGCCTCGAGTGCACCCATGATCGGCAATTGCCTGAGGTCTTCCAGGGTCTCTACCCGGCGGTCACGCAGGAGTGCCGGGCTGGCCACCAGCACAGTTTGCGCCCGGCGCAGGCGTTTGGTGACCAGCAGCGGGTCTTCGTCGCCCAACTCGCGTACGCGCAACGCCACGTCGATGCCTTCGGCCACCAGGTCGACGCGACGATTCACCAGCGTCATGTCCAACTGCACCAGCGGGTGCGCGGCGAGAAACCCGGCCACCAGTTCCGGCATGATCTGCTGAGCCAGCCCGACCGGGCACGTGACCCGTAGGCGCCCCCGGGGCTCGGTGGACATGCTGGCCACGGCCTCATCGGCCATTTCCGCCTCCAGCAGCATTGCCTGGCAGTGGCGCAGGTAGCGTTCGCCGACGGCGGTCAGGGTCAGTTGCCGCGTGGTGCGTTGCAGCAGGCGTGCGCCCAGGCGCTCCTCCAGCTCGGCAATGCGCCGCGACAGCCGCGACTTGGGAATCCCCAATAAACGCCCGGCGGCGGCGAAACCGCCGGCTTCGACGACTTTGGCAAAGTAATAGAGGTCGTTAAGGTCTTGCATGCTGGGCCTATTGTCCTGTCAGTGGGACAATCTATCGCATTCCAGGTGGCTTATCGATGATTGATTAGGTGCGTAGCATCACCACCATCTGATCGCCCCTGTCGATCCCACCTCGGAGACCCCACCATGAAACTGTTGCATATCGATTCCAGCATCCTCGGCGACAACTCGGCTTCGCGTCAGCTCAGCGCCGGCGTGGTCAAGGCATGGCAAGCCGCCGAGCCGGGCGTGGAAGTGACTTACCGTGACCTGGCCAGCGAAGGGATCAATCATTTTTCCGGCGCGACCCTGAGCGCATTGGGCACCGCTGCTGAACTGCGCGATGCCGCGCAAAAGCATGAAGCCGAATTGAGCGCATCGTCGCTGGCTGAGTTCCTCGCCGCCGACGCCGTGGTGGTCGGCGCGCCGATGTATAACTTCACCATCCCGACCCAACTCAAAGCCTGGATCGACCGTATCGCCGTTGCCGGCCAGACCTTCCGCTACACCGAAACCGGTCCCGAAGGCCTGTGCGGCAACAAGAAAGTCATCATTGTCTCCACTGCCGGCGGCCTGCATGCCGGCCAGGCATCCGGTGCCGCCCATGAAGGCTACCTGAAGCTGCTGTTTGGCTTCTTCGGCATCACCGATATCGAAATCGTACGCGCCGAAGGACTGGCCTACAGCGACGAAATGCGCAGCAAAGCGTTGAGCGACGCCAACGTGCTGATCAGCGAGCAATTGTTCGCCGCCGCGTAAGGCTTGTGTAAATGTTCGCCTCGCCCGGTTTCAATCTGAAGCCGAGCGCCTAAACTCTGTATTCTGATCGCCTGAGCGCGAGCGGAGTACGGAGTTTTTCCATTTATGGCCCAGGTTATGCAGCTTGGGTTCAATACCCGGGAATTTTTAGACGGACTGCCGGTTCTCATGCAGCAAAGGTGGACATCCCTATGATGCGTCTCTGTGCTGTTTTGGTTCTTTCCCTGTGCGGCGGCCTGCTTTCAGTGCACGCCGCGCCTGCGCCGCACCCGCATTGGAGTGTGGGCTTTCATCGCATGAGCATTCTCGACCCGCTGGATTCGCAGCCGATGAAGGCCATTGCGTTTTACCCTTCCACCGACGCCGAACACACCACGGCGCTGGGCCCTTACCACGTGGCGGCGGGCGAAGACGCCAAGGTTGCCATCGGCCGTTTCCCGATGCTGATGTTGTCTCATGGCAATACCGGCACACCGCTGGCCCTGCATGATCTGGCCACCTCGCTGGCGCGCAAGGGCTTTGTGGTGGTGGCGGTGCTGCACCCCGGCGACAACTACCAGGACCATAGCCGCCTGGGCACCGTGAGCAATTTGTATGGTCGGCCAATCCAGATTTCACAGGCCATCACCGCGGCGTTGAACGACCCGATGCTGTCGCCCTTCGTCGACATCGACCAGGTGGGTGTGATCGGCTATTCGGCCGGCGGCGAAACCGCGTTGATCCTGGCGGGTGCCAAACCGGATTTCGAGCGCCTGCGCCGCTATTGCCAGCAGCGCCCGGAGGACCGTGACGCCTGCACCACCAAGGGCGAGCTGGTGGTCGACCGTGACGACTTGCAGCCCCAGGCTGATCCGCGCATCCATGCGCTGATGCTGATGGCGCCGCTGAGCCTGATGTTCGGTCGCCATACCCTGGCCGACGTGCACGTACCGGTGCTGCTCTACAGCGGCGATGGTGACCAGTTGGTGGCCGTGGACAAAAACGCCGCCGCTTTGGCGCGCAAACTGCCGCAGCCGCCGGACTTCAAACTGCTGGCCGGGGCAGGGCACTTCGTGTTCATGGCACCGTGTGACAGCGATCAATTGGCGACGATGCCGGCCATCTGTACCGATGCCGATGGCGTCGACCGTGAGGGCATCCACCGCGACCTGGTCTCCGAGGCCGGGCGCTTTTTCAGTCACACCCTCGGTGAGGCGACACGCGCCGGGCTGCAGACCGCTGATCAGTAAGCGCGACGCTTGAGCTGCACGGTCAGTACCAGCGCGGTCACTGACAGCAGCGCCGCGCAGAAGAAGATCCAGTCGTAGCCGAGGTTCAGTGCCACGGCGCCCATCAACGGCCCGGCAATCGCCAGGGACAGGTCGAAAAACACCGCAAACGCACTCAGCCCGGCGCCCCGGCTGCTGTCCGGCACGCGCTTGATGGCTTCCACGCCGAGTGCCGGGTAGACCAGTGACAAACCGACGCCGGCCAACCCTGCGCCAATCAACGCCACGCCGGTCGACGGCGCCGACCACAGCAGCGCGAGGCCCAGGGTTTCGATGACCATGCAGGCGATGGCGGCGGTAAAACCACCGACGCGGCTGATGGCGGAAATAAACACCAGGCGCGACAGAATGAAACACGCGCCGAACACCGTCAGGCAGTACGCCGCGCCGGTCCAGCCGCGATTCAGGTAATACAGGGTGATAAACGTGGTCAGCGTGCCGTAGCCAATCGAGGCCAGGCACAGGCTGGTGCCATACGGTGCGATATGGCCGAACACCGCCCAGAACGGCAGCCGCTTGCCGCGCACCACCGGTACCGAAGGTTTATTGCGGATCAGCACCAGGCCCAGCGCGGCCAACCCCGCCAGCGCCAGGCCCAGGCTGGCGAAGCCGTAATCGGCCACCATCACCACCCCCAGCGGCGCGCCAATGGCAATTGCGCCGTAGGAGGCGATGCCGTTCCAGGAGATCGAGCGGGCCGTATGCTCGGAACCGACCGCGCCCATGCACCAACTGATGGTGCCGACGCCAATCAAACCCTGGGCCACACCCAGCAGCAGCCGACCGGCGATCAGGATAGCCAGGCTCAGCGCCGGCAAGTGCTCAAGCAGGACGGCGATAAACGTCAGCACGCCACTGATCAGGATACCGGCCAGGCCCAGCACAATCGCACGCTTGGTGCCGACATTGTCCGACATGCGCCCGGCCATTGGCCGACTGAGCAAGGTGGCCAGGTACTGCGATCCGATGGTCACGCCGGCAACGACTGCGCTGTAGCCCAGATGCTCGTGCACATAGCCTGGAATCACCGCAATCGGCAGGCCGATGCAGATAAACGCGATAAAGGTGTAGAAGACGATGGAGACGATCTGCAGGGTGATCGACAGGGAGGAGGGGGCGGCGGGCATGTGGGCTTATTCGCTGGCGGGCAGTGCGGCCATGATGGCATAACCCGGTAGCAAATGTGGGAGGGGGCTTGCCCCCGATGGCAGTGTCTCAGTCAATACATCCATTGGCTGACACTCCGCTATCGGGGGCAAGCCCCCTCCCACATTTGGACCAGTTTGATCCGGCAGCTGAGTGCTGTTCTTAGAACACCACACCCTGGCTGCGCAGGTAGTCGTCATAGGTGCCGCTGAAGTCGATCACGCCGCTGGCGCTCAACTCGATGATGCGGGTGGCCAGGGACGATACGAACTCACGGTCATGGCTGACGAAGATCAGCGTACCCGGATAGTTCTCCAGCGCCAGGTTCAGCGCTTCGATGGATTCCATGTCCAAGTGGTTGGTCGGTTCGTCCATGATCAGCACGTTCGGCTTTTGCAGGATCAGCTTGCCGAACAGCATGCGGCCTTGTTCACCACCGGAGATCACTTTTACCGACTTCTGGATTTCATCGTTGGAGAACAGCATGCGGCCCAATGTGCCACGAATCATCTGCTCGCCTTGGGTCCACTGGCCCATCCAGTCGAACAGGGTGACGTCGTCTTCGAAGTCATGGGCGTGGTCCTGGGCGTAGTAACCCAGTTCCGCAGCGTCGGTCCACTTGATGCTGCCGGCGTCCGGGGTCAGTTCGTTGACCAGGGTGCGCAGCAGGGTGGTCTTGCCGATACCGTTCGGGCCGATGATCGCCACGCGCTCGCCGGCTTCAACCTGGAAGCTGAAGTCCTTGAACAATGGCTTGCCGTCAAAACCCTTGGCCATCTTCTCGACCATGACCGCCTGACGGTGCAGCTTTTTGTTCTGTTCGAAACGGATGAACGGGCTCACGCGGCTTGAAGGCTTGACCTCGGCCAGTTGGATCTTGTCGATCGCCTTGGCACGGGAAGTGGCCTGCTTGGCTTTCGAGGCGTTGGCCGAGAAGCGGCTGACGAAGGATTGCAGTTCGGAGATCTGCGCCTTCTTCTTGGCGTTGTCCGACAGCAGTTGCTCGCGGGACTGGGTCGCCACGGTCATGTATTCGTCGTAGTTGCCCGGGAACAGGCGCAGCTCGCCGTAGTCCAGGTCAGCCATGTGGGTGCACACGCTGTTCAGGAAGTGACGGTCGTGAGAGATGATGATCATCAGGCTGGAGCGCTGGGTGAGGATGTTTTCCAGCCAGCGAATGGTGTTGATGTCCAGGTGGTTGGTCGGTTCGTCGAGCAACAGCACTTCCGGATCGGAGAACAGCGCCTGGGCCAGCAATACACGCAGCTTCCAGCCGGGCGACACTTCGCTCATCGGGCCGAAATGCTGTTCCAGTGGAATACCCAGGCCCAGCAGCAGCTCGCCGGCACGGGATTCGGCGGTGTAGCCGTCCATCTCGGCGAACTCGGTTTCCAGCTCGGCCACGGCCATGCCGTCTTCTTCGCTCATTTCCGGCAGCGAGTAGATGCGGTCACGCTCGGCCTTGACCCTCCACAGCTCTTCGTGGCCCATGATCACGGTGTCGAGCACGGTGAATTGTTCGTAGGCGAACTGGTCCTGGCGCAGCTTGCCCAGGCGCACATTCGGCTCCAGCATGACCTGGCCGCCGGACGGCTCGAGGTCGCCGCCGAGGATTTTCATGAAGGTCGACTTGCCGCAACCGTTGGCACCGATCAAACCATAGCGGTTGCCGGCGCCGAACTTGACCGAGACGTTCTCGAAGAGCGGCTTGGCGCCGAACTGCATGGTGATGTTAGCTGTGGAGATCAATTACTTTACCTATCAATGGGTTGCGAGCGTGACGGCAGGTGCCTTCAGGCATGCGTCAACAGCGACATCAAGGCGCGAAACCCGGTCGCTGAACGGAAAATTTGGGATGTGTGTTGGAATTTGGCGCGCATTGTCGCATATGTCAGGCGACAGTTGTATGGCCAGCGAAGGTTGGTTTAGCCAATGTCTCCGGCATGGCCAGCCATAGCAGTAGCAATGCGGCGGCGGCCACCCCGGCCAGGGTCAGGAAGGCGGCGTTGTAGCCGGCCATTTGCACCACGAAGCCGGCCAGGCTGCTGCTCAGTGCCGCGCCCAGGCCAAACACGGTCGACAGCGCGCCGAGGCTGACGTTGAAGCGGCCGGTGCCTTGGGTCAAGTCCTTGACGATCACCGGGAACAGCGCGCCGAAAATGCCCGCGCCGATGCCATCGAGCATCTGCACGGCAACCAGCCAATAGGGGTCGTTGGACAAGGTGTAGAGCACGCCGCGCAGCGGCAGGATCATGAATCCGGCCAGCAGCAGCGGCTTGCGCCCCCACACATCGGCCTTGATCCCCACCAGCATCGCCGTCGGCACCATCACCAATTGCGCCGCGACGATGCAGGCCGAGGTCAACGGCGTGGCCATCTGCAGGTTGATCTGCGACAGCTTCTGGCTGACCAGCGGCAGCATCGCGGCATTGGCCAGGTGAAACAGCGCGCAGCAAATGGCGAACAGCAGCAGCGGACGGTTGGCGAGCAGGACGCGCAGGCCCGAGGGCTGCTCATGGTCGGTGTGGTGAGCCGGGTCGAAGCCACGGGCCACCTCGTGGTCGATCGCCTTGGCCGGGACGCAACTGACGGCGACGACACTGGCGACGGCCATAAACGCCATCAGGTAGAACACCACCACCGGTCCGAACAGATACGCCAGGCCGCCGGCCAGCAATGCCGCGACGGCGTTGCCGGCGTGATTGAAGGTTTCGTTGCGCCCGGTACGCCGGGTAAACGCGCGCGGGCCGGTGATGCCCAGGGAAATCGCGGAAATCGCCGGGGCGAACACCGAGGCGGCGATGGCGCTGGCGGCCTGGGTCAGCGCCACCCAGCCAAATGAACTGACGAAGGGCAGCATCAGGCAACTGAGCGTGACCAGCAGCGCGGCAATCGCAATCACCGCGCGTTTGCTGCGGGTACGATCGATCAACGCACCCGCCGGGCCCTGGGTGAGCAACGCGGCGACCCCGGCCAGGGTCATGACCACGCCGATACTGGCCGGGTCCCATTGGTGTACTGCGAGCAGGTAAATCGCCAGGTACGGCCCCAGGCCGTCGCGTACATCCGCGAGGAAGAAATTCAGGCTGTCCAGGGACAAGGCAGTGCGCAGGTCTGAGTGATGGGCCACGATGCTATCTTCCAGAGCGCCGTCCGGGGCTGGACATGCGTTGGGGTAATGACCTGCACGCCGGGTAATTAGTTCGCGGTCGCCAGGCAATTTCAGGCGCAAAAAAAAGCCCGCAAGCAGAGGCGGGCCAAGGGATTCACTGGAGTAGGTAGGCTTCACCCTATAGGTCGCAAAGTGAAGGCCTTGTGAAAATGCTGTGATCAATCCGCGAAAGCAGGCCGTTCATGCCCTGCGCACGAAGGTGCGCATGGTCTGCCCCGGGCCCGTGCTGAATACGGTGGGCCGGGGCATGCCTGCATCGGCGGCGATAAACACAAAATGATCGCCATCCAGGTGATAGCTGGCCGGTAGTGACTTGCCGGCGTCCGCGCCGATGGCGTCCACCCAGGTAATGCTTTTAGGCGTGGTGTCGGCGTCCAGCACAAAACGGCCCGCCAGCAGGGTTTCCCCCTCGACGGTGACGACTTCGAATGTATCGGCACTGATGGTGGTAATCGCACCTGGCGCGCTATGTGCATCTGGCGGGTTGAGCACGCCATTGTCTTCCAGAGCGATTTGCTCCCAGGCACCTTGCAGGGCGCGATAGTCCGTGGCTGAAGAGGATGGCATGCAACTTCCTTTTGCTGAGGGGAGAGGCGGGCAATTGTATCGGCAATGTAACAACACTGCGGATAACGAGATTTTTTTCTTTATGGGACAGCCATTTGACAGCTTTTTCATGTTGGATTGACTACGCTTATAGCGTGATAAGTCCCACATAAAAATATCTTCGTGACTACACGTCGGCATAAAGCAGAAATAATCCCTAAAGCCGTGGGATTTTTCGTCAGCCTAAGTGGTCAGACTGCCATTGGTCGGCCGTGTTCAGGGCGTTGTCCCTGACTTGAAGCCGCTAGGGCTTCCGCTAAGTGATGGCCTTTTAGTATTAAATTAAGGTGTTCTTATTTTGAATCGAAGTTCCTCGCTCACGCCCGCTGTAGCGTCTGATGAAATGGATCTGTTTGAATTGTTCAATGCCATATGGCGGCAGAAGAAGCTGATCGTGGGGTGTACGGTTCTGGCGGGAATCCTGGGGGCGGGGTATGCCTTTCTGGCACCCAAGACCTTTGAAGTAAGCAGTGTGCTGCGGCCTGCGGCGATCAATGAACTGGACGCACTGAACCGCTCCGAAGTGTATAAATTGCCGCCTGCTGATGCGTTGCTCAAAGTGGGCGCGCAGTTGGACTCCTACGAGGCGCGCCTGGGCTTCTTCAAGGACCATGAGGAGTTGTTCAAGGCGTTCAAGAAGCCAGGGCAAACCCTGGAGCAGAGTTTTGAAGACTTCAATCGCAATTCAGTCAATCTGGTCCTGCCGGACCCGAAGAAGGCCGACTCGCTGAGCAACTACATTCGCCTGGAATTGCAGTATCCGACCGATGTCGACGGGGTGAAGATTCTCAACGGGTTTGTTGACTACGCCATTGCCGCAGAGCGTCAGCAGGTGGGGGCCGACCTCAAGGTCATCGTGAACAACCGCCTCAATGAGCTCAAGGGCAAGATCGACGCGGCCCGTGCCAACTACGACACCGACAAGGAATCGAAGATCGCCAAGCTGCTCGAAGCCGATCGGCTCAAGCGCGCCCAACTGGAAGATGAGCTCAGTGCCCTGCGCCTGCAGATGAAAATGGAGCGGACCAACCGCCTGGCGGAATTGGCTGAAGCCATCGGCATCGCCCAGTCCATGGGGATCAGGACACCGACCACGCCATCTTCGATGGCCGACGCCACGCGAACCGGCTCGAGCCAGGTGATGCGCACCGAGGTCAACAATCAGAAGATTCCGCTGTACTTCATGGGTACTGAGGCGCTGGAGGCCGAGCGTGCCTCGCTGCAAAAGCGCACCAGCGATGACTTCACCAACCCGCGTATTGCCGAAATTGGCAAGGAACTGCGGTTGCTGGACGCCAACCGCGAAGTTGAAGTGCTGCGCAAACGTGGCAATGAAGACATTTTCCTGCAGGACGTAGAGCCGCTGCGCGCCGAAATCGCCAGGCTGCGGGGTTTGAACATTGACATGAGCAACCTGAAACTGGTGACGATCGACCGCCGCGCCCAGGAGCCGCTGTCACCGGTCAAACCGAAAAAAGCCCTGGTCATTGCATTGAGCGTGGTGGGCGGTTTGCTGCTGGGCCTGGTGATCGCGCTGGTCCGCCACCTGGTGCTGACCCGACGCGAAGTCGTGCCGTTCTCGGCATTGGAAGACAGCAGTTTTTCCCGCCGTGAGCGTAAGGACGATCAACTGTAAGCCGTCGCACCGCCCTCTAGTGGGCGGGTCTTGCGGCCCGCCCGCTCATCCCCCCAGCACACTTCATAGACAGCTTTTCACAATTCTTAGTTAACCTTTGGTTACAAAGTATGGCTAAATAACCGCCAATGGTCACACATCGCATGGTCCTCCAGCCGGTCGTGTCACCTGTATGTGAATTGTGATTTCAGGTGCTGCTTATCCATCCTCGGCCGTTGTGGGCACGCAGGAGCAGCCTGTTCTCTCCCTGACGTGTGACGAATCCCTTGAAACTCATCATTGTTGCTCTCTACGTTGCCTCCATCGCGTATGTACACCTGCGTGGCCGGGTGCGACACAAGCTGGGCCGCCAGCTCAGCGATCATTCGACATTCCTGGCGCCGATCAACTGCTTCCTGTACCTGTTCTCCAAGCAACCCAGCCGCCCGTTTCTGTCGCCCAGCGACTTTGCGGACCTGAGCCCGTTGCAGGAGCACTGGGAGGAGATTCGCCAGGAAGGCCAGAACCTGATGCGCGCCGGGGAAATCAAGCGTTCGCAGCAGTACAACGATGTGGGTTTCAATTCGTTCTTCAAGTCCGGCTGGAAGCGCTTCTATCTCAAATGGTACGGCGACAGTCATCCCTCAGCGATGAAACTGTGCCCGCGCACCACCGAACTGGTGCAAAGCATCGGCTCGATCAAGGCCGCGATGTTCGCCGAGCTGCCGCCGGGCTCCAAGCTCGTGCGTCACCGTGACCCTTACGCGGGTTCCTACCGTTATCACCTGGGGCTGGATACGCCGAACGATCCGGGCTGCTATATCAATGTGGACGGCGAAAGCTATTACTGGCGCGACGGCGAAGCGGTGATGTTTGACGAGACCTACATTCACTATGCCGAGAACACCACGTCGCATAACCGCATCATTCTGTTCTGCGACATCGAACGGCCGATGAAATACCGCTGGGCGGCCGCATTCAACCGCTGGTTCAGCCGCAATGTGATGGCCGCTGCGGGGTCGCCCAACGACGAGGGCGACAAGACCGGCGCACTCAATCGTGCCTTTACCCGCCTGTACAAAATCAGGTTGCGTGGCAAGGAGCTCAAAAAGCGCAATCGCACGCGCTATTACCTGGAAAAATGGGCAATCTTCGCCGCGTTGGCGCTGATCTTCATCCTGATCTGATCTGAGTGCGCGCGAATCACTTCGGTGGCTTCGCGCCCAGCTTGTCCCACATTCGCTTGCTGATTTTCTGACGATTGGCATAGCCAGCCCAAGGGTCATCCTTCAAATCGCGCAACCGTTCGTGCAGATTGGCCACTGTCCATTGCTGGGCGCCGCGCAAGTCATTGAGTTCATCCCGACTGACGGGCACCGACACCGGCAGGCCCGGACGTGCCCGCACGGAGTAAGCCGCCACCGTGCTGGCGCCGCGGGCGTTGCGCAGGTAATCGATGAAGATTTTGCCCACGCGGTTCTTCGGGCCGCTGGTGGCGGTAAAGCGCTCCGGCAGTTGCCGGGTCATGAATTGGGCGATGGCTTTGGCGAATGCTTTGACGGTGTCCCAGTTATCCCGTCGCGCCAGCGGTACGATCAGGTGAAAGCCTTTGCCACCGCTGGTTTTGACGAAGGCCTGCAAACCTATTTCATCCAGTACCGACAGCGTCAACTGCGCCGCTTCCAGCATGGACTTCCAGGGCAGCGCGGGGTCCGGGTCGAGGTCAAGGACGAACAGGTCGGGGGTTTCGATCTTGTCTGTGGTCGCGCCCCAGGTGTGCAGCTCAACCGTGCCCATTTGCACCGCGCCGATCAGGGCATCGGCGCTGTCTATTTCCATCAGGCGGGCATGGCCGGGGTCCAGTGCCTGGTCCAACTGCTTGATGTGCGGGATGGTCATGCGCTCGGAATGCTTCTGGAAGAACTGTTCGCCTTCGATGCCCTCCGGCGCCCTGAGCAGCGAGACGGGCCGGTTGCGCAGGAAGGGCAGGATGGATGCGCTGATATCGGCGTAGAACTGCGCCAGTGCCTGCTTTTGCGTGCCGCTCTGCGTGTCGATGACACGATCAGGGTGGGTGATTTTCATGGCTTTTACGGTTTTCACCGACTTCTCGGGCTTTTTCGCCTTTGGCGCCGTCACCGATGTGGCCGTACGCGGCTGTTCATGAATGATCTGCTCAGCGGGCTTGTCGGTGCGCATGCCCACAAATGCAGCCTGGCGCACCAGGCCTTCCCGGGTCCATTGCGCAAATTGCACTTCACCGACCAGGCGCGGCTCAACCCAGTGCACGCCGCGCGCCTGGGCGCTGGTCAACGGTTTTTGCAGCGGCGAGTCCGTGCGCTCCAGCGGGGTGAGTTGGGCGTAGATGGCTTTAAGCGACGCCTGGTCGAAACCGGTGCCCACACGCCCGGCATACACCAGCCCGGCGTCGTCGTTGACCGCCAGCAGCAGCGCACCAAACCCGGTGCGCGAGCCTTGGGGGCGGGTATAGCCGACAATCACGAACTCCTGGCGCAACCGGCATTTGAGCTTGATCCAGTCGGCACTGCGGCTGGACACATAAGGGCTGCCGGCGCGCTTGCCGATCACACCCTCAAGGGCCAGGTCGCAGGCGCTTTTGAAAATGTCGCGGTGGTCGGCGGCAAAGGCTTCGGAGAAACGCAGCAGCTTGCTCTTGCTGGCGGACAGGGCGGATTCAAGTGCCGCGCGACGGCTTTCGAGCGGTTCCTCGCGCTGATCGCGGCCGTCAAGAAACGGCGCATCGAACAGGTAGTAAACGATGTCGAGGCTGCGACCGATGTCGAAGGCATTCTGCAAGGCCTGGAAATCCGGCAAGCCGTCGTCGTTGAGACTGACCACTTCGCCATCCAGCCAACTGTCCTTGAGTTTGAGCGCTTGCAAGGCTTTGGCCTGGCGCGGCAGGCGCTCGGTCCAGTCGTGGCCGTTGCGGGTGAACAGGCGTACCTCACCTTTGAGGATGCGCGTCAGGATGCGGTAACCGTCGAATTTGATCTCGTAGTGCCAGTCACCTTCGGGGGCCCGATCGACCAGGGTTGCCAGTTGCGGGGAGAATGCCTCGGGCACGGCGGTTGCCGCCTTGCGCGTGCTCGCCTTGGGCGCCGCTTTGGGTTTCGCTGGCGTATTGGTCTTGGCCTTGGGTTTACCGACCACCGCATCGCTGAGCACGCTGGCGGGTTGGGCCGCGACGATATCGTACTCAGCCGAGGGACGCGCCTGTTGGTCCTTTTCCTTGATCAGCAGCCATTGTTCCTTATCACCGCTGCCTTTGAGCCGGGTGCGCACCAAGGTCCAATCGCCCGTGAGTTTTTCGCCGACCAGGCCGAATTTCAGTTTGCCGGCGGCATAGGCCTTGTGCGGATCGTCATGGGGTTGCCAGATGCCGCGGTCCCACACGATGACATCGCCTGCGCCATATTGCCCGGCGGGAATGCTGCCTTCAAAGCCGCCATAACTCAGGGGATGGTCCTCGACGTGCACCGCCAGGCGTTTCTGGCTCGGGTCCAGGCTCGGTCCCTTGGGCACGGCCCAGCTCAACAGCACACCGTCCAGTTCCAGGCGAAAGTCGTAGTGCAGGTTGCGCGCAGCATGCTTCTGAATCACAAAGCTCAGGGCCGACGCGTTGCGCTTGCCGGCCGGTGACTCGCCGGCCGGCTCGGCGGTAATCTCGAAGTCGCGTTTGCGGTTGTACTCGCCCAGGGGCTTTGCCATGTCGTTCTCCAGCCAATGGCAGGCTCAAGAGGCCTTTTTGTTGGACTTTTTCGCTGCTGGTTTTTTCGCCGCAGGTTTGCCCGCCAGGCTGCGCTTGAGCAGTTCGGTCAGGTCGATCACATCGGCGGATTTGCGCTCTTCGCTGCCTTCGGTCGATTCGACGTCTTCGATCTTGCCGGCCTTGGCCTTCTTCTCCACCAGCGCCATGATCTTTTCCTGGAAGCTGTCGCGGTACTCCTCGGGCTGCCAGTCTGCGCTCATGTCTTGCACCAGACGCTTGGCCATGTCCAACTCACCCTTGGCCAGGGTCGGCTTGATCACGTCGCTGCCCAATTCCAGTTCATCCAGGCTGCGCACTTCGGCGGGCCAGCGCAGCATCACCAGCACCAGCGCCGACTCCAGCGGCATCAGTGCAGCCAGGTGTTGCTTGGTGTGCAACACCACATTGGCCAGGGCGACTTTGCCGGTTTTTTTCAAGGTCTCGCGCAGCAGCGCATAGACCTTGCCGCCGCGCTTGTCCGGGGCCAGGAAGTAGGGCGTGTCGATGTTCTGCAGGGGAATCTGGTCGCTGGCGACAAAGGCGATGATTTCGATGGTCTGGGTCGACTTCGGGTGGGCCGAGCGGATTTCCTCTTCGCTGAGCACCACGTAGCGACCCTTTTCATACGCCACGCCCTTGACGATATTCTCCTTGTTGATCTCTTTTCCGGTCGCCTTGTTGATGCGCTTGTAGCCCACCGGGTCCATGCTGCGTTTATCCAGCCAGTCGAAATCAACGCCTTGGGAGGATGTCGCCGACACCAGCGAGACCGGGATGTGAACCAGACCGAAGCTGATGGCGCCTTTCCAGATTGCCCGGGGCATAGATACCTCTCCTTCAAAGAATAAGCCTGTGTTCTGGTGACTCATGGGCCCAGGCAAAAGTTTCGGCGGCTGGATGCTCGGACAGATCCTGTTACACCTGATGAGAAACAATTTAATGTCGCCAGCCGAACCCCTGGGGTAGCGTGTTATCGAAAGCACGAGCACTACTCGACATAGCACTACTCGACATAGAGAGGCATCGTCATGAACAGTTGTAGGCGTTTTCTGGCCGTGCTGGCATTGGGGGTGGTCCTGGCCCCCGTGGTCCAGGCGCAAACCCTGCCGGGCCAATACGATTCCAACAACAGCCCCATTCATCGGGCCAACCCCAACAGCATGCAGGGCACCCAGCCCAATGCGCCGGCCGTTCGCGGTATCCAGACCGCCCCGAGCAACCCTCGGCCTACGGTGGAAAACGGCGGGATCGGCAATCGCTATCCCAAGCGCGACACCGCGCCCAGTCGCCCGACCACCGAAACCCAAGCGCCCACCTATGATGCCAACGGCAATCGCCGGTAAGGACTCGTCTTATGTTTCTACGCAAAACCCTGCTAGCCGCCCTGTGCGCAACCACGCTGCTGCCATTGGCAGTGGCTCAAGCCGCCGAGGGCCGACAGTTTTCCAGTGAGCAAGGCAGCATCACGGCGACGCCGGTCGCCAAGGGCCTGCATCATCCCTGGGCGGTGGCTTTCCTGCCGGACAGGCAAGGCTTCCTGGTGACCGAGCTTCCCGGCCAGCTGCGTTTTGTCAGCCAGGACGGCAAGCTTTCCGCGCCGTTGACGGGCGTGCCGCAGGTGTGGGCCAAGGGGCAGGGCGGTTTGCTTGACGTGGTGCTGTCGCCCGACTTCAAGCAAGACCGCCTGGTCTACCTGTCGTACGCCGAAGGTGGCGGCAAGGATGGCAAGGCCGGGACTGCCGTTGGGCGAGGGCGCCTGGCCGATGACTTGAGTGGCTTGAAAGACTTTACGGTGATTCTGCGCCAGGAGCCCAAGCTGTCCACCGGCAATCACTTTGGTTCGCGCCTGGCGTTTGACCGTGACGGCTACCTGTTCGTGACCCTGGGCGAAAACAACGACCGGCCCACTGCCCAGGACCTGGACAAGCTGCAAGGCAAGGTCGTGCGCATCTACCCGGACGGCCGCGTGCCCGACGACAACCCGTTTGTCGGCCAGCCCGGGGTACGCCCCGAAATCTGGTCCTACGGCCAGCGCAACCCGCAGGGCCTGGCGCTGAACCCGTGGAGCGGGACGATCTGGGAAAACGAACACGGGCCACGTGGCGGGGATGAAATCAACATCATCGAGCGCGGCAAGAACTACGGTTGGCCGCTGGCGACGCATGGCATCAACTATTCGCTCGCGCCGATTCCCGAGGCCAAGGGCAAGACCGCCGAAGGCACCGTAGCGCCGCACCATGTGTGGGAGAAGTCACCGGGGATCAGTGGCATGGCGTTCTACGACGCCGATCGGTTCAAGGCCTGGCAGCACAACGTATTTATCGGCGCATTGGCCAGCCAGGAGCTGATTCGGTTGCAGTTCGAGGGTGACAAGGTTGTGCATGAGGAGCGTTTGCTCGGTGATTTGAAAGCGCGCATTCGTGACGTGCGGCAAGGGCCGGATGGTTTTCTGTATGTGCTGACGGATGAAGATGATGGCGTGCTGTACCGCGTCGGGCTGGATCAGGACTAGGCAGATATAGCTGACGAATGTGGGAGGGGGCTTGCCCCCGATGGCGGCCTCTGGGCCGACCAGGATGTTGGATCAGATCGAGTACATATCCGTTTCTGCGGTAATGGCTGCTTAGGGTTCCGCTTTTACAGCGGCTCACTTTTGAAAAGCGCAAAAGTAAGCAAAACGCTCTTGCCCCACCACTCGGCACCTCGCTAATGCTCGGTGT
>NZ_CVTU01000089.1:52369-71013 GCF_900004965.1 Pseudomonas sp. 44 R 15 | reverse complement strand
GGGGCGCCTGAGATCAAAAGCAGATCAAGATCAAGAGCGGCTCGCTTCGCATCGTGGTTACGGTGGGTGCTACGGAGTTGTGTAGATACCTATGCTCATCGGGGGCAAGCCCCCTCCCACAGGTTACAGGCCCAATTCCGACAGCCCCGGATGATCATCCGGACGCCGCCCCAACGGCCAGTTGAACTTGCGTTCGCTTGCCTTGATCGGCAGGTCGTTGATGCACGCAAACCGGTTGGCCATCAGGCCGTTCTCATCGAATTCCCAATTCTCGTTACCGTATGAACGAAACCAATTGCCGGAGTCATCGTGCCATTCGTAGGCATAGCGCACGGCAATGCGATTGTCGGTAAACGCCCATAACTCCTTGATCAGTCGATAATCCAGTTCCCTGGCCCATTTGCGCGTGAGAAAACCCTTGGCTTGTTCGCGGTTGTGGACAAACTCGGCGCGGTTGCGCCATTGGGTGTCCAGCGTATACGCCAGTGAAACCCGATGCGGGTCGCGGGAATTCCAGCCGTCTTCGGCCAGGCGCACTTTTTCGATGGCCGATTCGCGGGTGAAGGGCGGCAGTGGCGGGCGTACTTCTGCGTCAGTGGACATAGAGCAACTCCTGAAAGCAATACAGTGGATCGAAAGTTGCCAGGCATGTGGTTCAAAGTGCCAATAATCTTCGCGCCATATCCTGCGCATTATCGGCAGCCGTTGAATCACCCATTATCAGGGCAACGGTAATGGCGCCATCGATCAGGATCAGCAGTTGTGCGGCCTGCCGCTCCGGGGCGGGGGTGCCGTGTGCGTGACATAACTCGAGTGCGTACTCGAACAGTTTGCGTTTGTGGGCCTTGGCCAACAGGCGTACCGGGTCTTGCGCGTTGCCGGTCTCGCCACTGGTATTGATAAAGGCACAGCCGCGGAAATCCGCCGAGCCGAACCAGCTTTTCAATGCGCTGAACAGCGCCAGCAGGCGCTCGCCACTGTCGTTGCTGCGCTCCACGTGCGTGCGCAGCCAGTGCATCCAGCGTTCGTCGCGGCGCTGCAAGGCGGCAATCACCAGTTCATCCTTGTTGGCGAAATAGCGGTAGATGCTTTTTCTCGAGACGCCGGCCGTTTTCACCAGCAAGTCCATGCCGGTGGCCGCGATGCCATGGCGATAAATCAGCTTCTCGGTAACGTCGAGAATGATGTCGCGTGTTTCATTAGAGGTCATGTCGTTCATGACTTAAACAGTAGAACGATCGTTCTTCTTGGTCAAGGAGCTTTTTCGGTTAGCGCTGACGAGACCTGAGCATCCTCATGGTGTAAGCTTTGGGCCTCTTCGGATTCGACCCTTTGCGAGCCTTATGCCGTCGTTCTTCAAACGCTCCCTGTTGCCCAAACTGCGCGGTTTCCCAGTGTCCACCGAGGCCATCGAGGTGCTGTCCGGCGCCGATGCCTATCGGCGTTGTCTGCTGGAGAAAATCCCGCAGGCCACCCGGCGCATCTACATCGTTGCGTTGTACTTGCAGCAGGATGAAGCGGGGCAGGAGATCTACGACGCACTGCACGCCGCCAAGGCCGCACGGCCGGAGCTGGACATCGTGGTGATGGTCGACTGGCTGCGCGCCCAGCGTGGGCTGATTGGCGCCGGCAAGCAGCCGGGCAACAGCGCCTGGTACCAGGCCATGACCCAGAGCCATACCACTGAAGTGCCGGTATACGGCGTGCCGGTGCAAACCCGCGAATTGTTCGGCGTATTGCACCTCAAGGGCTTTGTGATCGACGACACGGTGTTGTACAGCGGCGCCAGCCTGAACAATGTGTACCTGCACAAGTTCGACAAGTACCGCTTCGACCGTTATCACCTGATCCACAGCCAGCCGCTGGCCGATTCCATGCAGCACCTGGTGGAGCATGGCCTGGTGGCGTCCAAGGCGGTGCATCGCCTCGACCTGCCCAACCCGCCCACCACCCGCAGCCTGCGCAACGACATCGGTGACCTGCGCAGCCGCCTCAAGCATGCGACGTACGACACCAGTGCCGGGCAGTTGCCCAACGGGCACTTGCAGGTCAGCCCGCTGCTCGGTGTGGGCAAGAACAACCCGCTCAGCCGGGTGATCCTGGAACTGATCGCCAGTGCCCAGCAGCAACTGACGATCTGCACGCCGTATTTCAACCTGCCGCTGCCGGTGACCCGAGAGATCAACCGGGCACTGGCGCGCGGCGTGAAGATCGACATCATCGTCGGCGACAAGACCGCCAACGACTTCTACATTCCGCCCAGCGAACCTTTCAAGGTGATCGCAGCCTTGCCTTATCTGTATGAGATCAGCCTGCGTCGCTTT
This sequence comes from Pseudomonas sp. 44 R 15, assembly GCF_900004965.1. Lineage (NCBI taxonomy): Bacteria > Pseudomonadati > Pseudomonadota > Gammaproteobacteria > Pseudomonadales > Pseudomonadaceae > Pseudomonas > Pseudomonas sp. 44 R 15. The sequence continues at coordinate 68,689 of NZ_CVTU01000089.1, read as the reverse complement.
GCCAAGCGCCACCAGCCGATGATCGACAGCGGCCAGTTGAACCTGCACCTGTGGCGTGACGGTGACCACAGCTATCACCTCAAGGGCATGTGGGTCGACGAGCGTTATACCTTGCTGACCGGCAACAACCTCAACCCCAGGGCTTTCCGACTCGACCTGGAAAACGCCTTGCTGATCGACGATCCCAAGGGCGAATGGTTGGCGCCGCGAGCGCAGGAGCTGGCGCATATTTTCCAGCACGCCACGCGCATTGCCGGTTACCAGCAATTGCAGACGCTGGTGGATTATCCGGCGGCGGTGGGCAAGTTCCTGCGGCGGGTGAGCAGGGTGCGTATCGAGCGGTTGCTGTACCGGATTCTGTAAACTCACCCGGCCCATAAAAAAACACCCAGGCTCCCCACGGGGCCTGGGTGTTTTTTTTGCGCAGGCGGCCTGGCTCAGGCCCGATTAGTTCAGGCCCAACTTGCCGCGCAGCATCGACAGGTCTTCGGCCAGGGTATTGACCGGACCCACCAGGGCCTTGCGGTCGTTATCCTTGACCTTGTCGTAGGTCTGAAACCCGCCGTCCGGGGTCTTGTACTTGGCGAGGATCTTGTCCACGGTGGCAAAGTTCTTGTCGACCTTGGCCAGGAATGCCTTGTCTTGCTTTTCGATCTGGCCACGGAACAGGTCAACGATCTTCTTCGCGCCGTCGATATTGCCCTGGAAGTCATACAGGTCGGTGTGGCTGTAGCGGTCTTCTTCGCCGGAAATCTTGGTGGCGGCCACTTCTTCAAGCAGCGCTGCGGCACCGCCGACGACTTTTTCCGGTGGGAAAGTCAGGCCGTCCACGCGGGTCTTGAGGTCCAGCACGTCGCTGTTGAGCTTGTCGGTGAGGGCGTCGAGGCCCTGGGTGGTGTTCTCGGAAAACAGGCTGTATTCGATGCGGTGAAAGCCGGTGAAGTCTTCAGCCTTCACGCCTTTTTCGTGGTCGTCGACCCGTGAGTCGATGGAGGCGTCGAGGTCGCTGAACAGCTCGGCAATCGGTTCGATGGACTCATAGTGCACCCGCGTCGGCGCGTAGAGTTTTTTCGCGGTGGCCAGGTCGCCTTTTTTCACGGCGGCGGTGAAGGCCTGGGTCTGGGTGACCAGTTCACCGATCTCTTCGGTGACGTAGATCTTGTAGTCGGACACCGGCCCTACCAGGTCCAGTGGTGCCGTGGCAGCGAACGCGGCCAGTGGCGAAAGGGTGATCAGCAACGACAACGCGAGGGTCGACTTTTTCATGGGACGGTATCCGCTCTGAGTTTGTTTTAGGTGTTGGCAGCAGTTTGAAGGGGCGTTGCCGCGAGCAGCGAGCGCCCGATGAAGTCCTCAGCGCCCGTGACGCCCGGCAAGGTAAAGAAATAGCCGCCGCCGACCGGCTTGAGGTATTCCTCCAGGGGCTCGCCGTTGAGTCGGGTTTGCACGCTGATAAAGCCTTGCTCCAGGTCAGCCTGGTAGCAGATGAACAACAGCCCCATGTCCAGCTGACCGTTTTTATTCACACCGTTGGAGTAGTTGAACGGCCGGCGCAGGATCAGGTTGGCCTGGGTCTGGGGCGTGCGCGGGTTGGCCAGGCGGATGTGCGCATCGAGCTTGGTCAACTTGCCTTCCGGGTCCTTGCTGTAATCGGGCACCTGGGACTCTTTGTCGCCTCCCATCGGCGCGCCGGTGGGTTTGACGCGGCCAATGATGCTTTCCTGTTCCTGCAGAGGGGTACGGTCCCAGCGCTCGACGAAGTTGCGGATGATGCGCACCGCCTGGTAGCTGCCATGGGCGGCCCAGGCCGGTTCGTCGCTGCCGGGCTGGACCCAGACGATGCGGTCCATGGCCTTGGCGTCGTTTGAGTCGGGGTTGGCCGAGCCGTCACGAAAGCCCAGGAAGTTGCGCGCACTTTGCGCAGGCTCGCCGGGTTTGGCCGGCGCCTGGGGCGGTACGCTGCCTTCCTGTTTCCAGCGCACCAGCAACAGGTCCGGCAGGTTCTTCACGATGTCGCGCAGGGCGTGGATATTGGTGTCCGGTGTATTGGAGCTGAACTGCAGGCTGAGGTCGCCGTGACACTGTGCCGGTTCCAGCGCATCGTTGGGAAAGCCGACCATGCGAATCAGGCGCTTGGGTTTCGCGGCAGCGAGGCCGAAGCGTTCATCGAACAACGACTCGCCGACGGACACCGTGATGGTCAGGTTATCCGGGGTGACCACCGGGCCGAGGATGCCGGAGTCGGTGGGCGGCAGTTTCGGGTCGACCTGCGGCACGGTGCCGCCGCTCATCAGGAACGCGATGCGCTCGTTCAAGGTGCGAAATAGACGCTCCAGGTCTTCGCGGTCGCCGGCCAGCACGTCGAAGGCCACCACCATGCCGCAGGCCGGGCGCGGGGTGACGATCCCGCTCTGGTGCCGGCCGAAGAACGCGTGGTGGTCCTGGGTCTTGTCGCTGCGCGGCGCGGTGGTGACTTGTTCGGCGGCCGCAGCCATGGCCGGGCAGGTCAGGGTGCTGCCGGCAATGGCCGCGCCGGTGGCCGCCATGCCGAGCAGGACACGGCGACGCTGAAGGTTGAATTGTTGGGGATCACTCATGTGTGCGTTCGTCTCACTGCAGGCCGGAAAGGCCGAGGGCGGGGTCGATTCCATCGAGTGCGGCGGCCAGTGCCTTGGCCTTGTCGGCGATCTGCTTGCGCTGATCGGCCGTGACGCTGTCGTACGTGCTGTAGCGGCTGCCGACTTTGAAACCGGCCAGTTCGGCATCCAATTGCGCCAGTGCGCTGTCGATGGTCGGCAGCAGGTCGGCCGCCGACTGGGTCAACAGTGGGCGCATCAGGTCGACCACTTTGTGCGCCACCTGCAGGTTGGCCGCGAAACCGTTGAGGTCGATATGGCTGTAGCGTTCTTCTTCACCGCTGGCGGCACGGACATCGGCCAGGCTGTTGAGGTTGCGCACCACAATGCTCACCAGTTGCTCCGGCGGCAGCGATTGCGCGAGCAGCTGTTGCTTGAGCGTGGTGACGTCGTCGACCAAACGCTGCGCAACGGGCGCCAGGCCATCAAGGCTGCGCTGCTGGAACAGGCTGTATTCCAGGCGGTGGAAGCCGCTGAAGGCCGGGTCCTGCTCGCGTTTTTCGAAGTAGTCGGCGCGGGCGTTGATCGCGTTGTCCAACTCGGCCAAACGTTGCGAGGCCGGCGCCAGGCGTTGGTAGGCCTCGCGGGCCGGTACGTACAAGGCCTGGGCCTGGGCGAGGTCGCCCGCAGCAATCGCCTGCTGCAACGCCGTCACAGCCTTGACCAGTGCACTGCCTTGGCCGCTCAGGTACACGCGGAACTCCGACAGCGGCCCGATAAACGCCACCATCGACGGCTTGGCCCTGGCCTGGGCGTCGGATTCAGCCGTGGGCGTCACATGCAAGGTGCCGCGCGGGTTACTCAGCAGGCCGCAGGTAATGGCGTAGTCGCCGGGCAGCAGGTTGGCGTTGATCACCTGGCTCAAGCCTGGGGCAATATTCTCCCGCTCTTCGACGACCAGCACGCCGTCGAGGATTTCCCATTCCACTGCGCGATCGGAGCGGTTGATGATGCGAAAGCTCGCGCGCCCGGCCGGCACCGTCAGAGCGTTGGGCTCGCAGGCGTGGCCGTGGATGGTCACCGCGATTTCATTGTGGTTGGCCTGGCGCTTGCCGGCGGCCAGCTGCGAGGCGTAATAGAACAGGCCGCCGGCGGCGATCATCACGACCACCGAGCCGGCCAGGGCCCAGCGCAGCGCGCGGGACGGCGGGGCCGGTTGAGGAGTTGGGCTGGACAAGGGACGGTCCTTACTGGCTGGAGACGGAAGAAGTGGGCGTGACAGGCTTGGCGGACGGCGCGGGCAGGAAGAACATCACCAGCGCCACCACCAGGTAGATCAGATAAGCGCCGAGCGTGCTGACGGTCGGTGCTTCCTGATAGCCGAACATACCGGCGAGCACTGAGCCGAGCGGGCTGTCCATTGGCAGCGCGGCGCTGAAATCGAACAGCACGGTTTGCAGGTGATTCCACACGCCCGCTTCATGCAGGGCCTGCACCGAGTTGGCGAGGATGCCGGCCGCCACCACGAGAATGAACAGCCCGGTCCAGCGGAAAAACGCGCCGAGGTTCAGGCGCATGCTGCCGGAATAGATCAAAAAGCCTACGACAATCGCGAGGATCAGGCCGAGCAGGGCGCCCATCGGCGCGCCGGGGCCTTCGCTCTGCTGGAACACGGCGAGCAGAAAGAACACCGTTTCCAGGCCTTCGCGGGCCACCGCGAAAAACACCATGGCGATCAGTGCAAACACTTGATGCCGGGAGCCGGCCAAGGCATGGTCAAGGGACTCATGCAGCGAATGCTTGATGGAGCGCGCCACCTTGCGCATCCAGAACACCATGGAACTGAGGATGCCCACCGCGACCAGTCCGACGATGCCTTCGAACAATTCCTGCTGTTTCTGCGGGAATTCGGCGCTGACCAGTTCCAGCCCACCGCCCACCAGCAACGACAGGGCAGCGGCGAGAAATACACCGATCCACACGGCGGGCATCCACTGGCCGCGCCCGGTCTGTTGCAGGTAACTGGCGATGATGCCAACGATCAACGCCGCCTCAATGCCTTCGCGCAGCATGATTAAAAAAGGAACGAGCATCGGGTACCACGGCGTAACTAGATAGGAAGCTAAGTTGTAACATAATGATACTCATTGCTAAACAAGAAATATTGACCTTTGCTGAACCTCGGCTGAACGGTGGTGGCGAAGCGCAACCGCCCTTATGATGCAGGCCACCTGGTTTGCAGTCGGACAACTCAACATCCCATGTCGGAAAAAGACACCATCTCCATCCACCTTGTGCGTGAAGCCTTGCTGCAAAGCTGTGCGCCTGGTGCGGCCACTGTCGAGGCATTGAGCAAAGTCGGGATTGATCCTGCGTTGCTTGAGCAGCCCGATGCCCGTGTCCCGGCCACGGCCTATGCGCGCCTGTGGCGTTTGCTGGCACGGCGCAGGGATGACGAGTTTTTTGGCATGGACCCGCGCAAGCTCAAAAGTGGCAGCCTGGCGTTTCTGTGTCGCGCCGCCATGGCACAACCGAGCCTGATGGCCGGCCTGGAAACCGGGTTGGGTTTTCTGTCGCTGATGCTCGAGCGCATGCCTGCCCAGTTGGTGCGTCAACAGAGCCTGGCGGAGATCGTTCTGCTTGAGCCCGAGCCTGAGCCCAAGCGCGCGTTCACCTATTTCACCTATTGGATGATCGTGCACGGCGTTGCCTGCTGGCTGGCCGGGCGGCGCATTCCGATCCTGGCCATCGAACTGCGCTGCGGCCGTCCGGATTTTTGTGATGATTACCAGGTGATGTTTTCCGACAACCTGCGCTTTGATCGCCCACGCACCCGTATGATCTTTTCCGCCGACTGCCTGGACCTGCCGATCAAGCGCAGCCCGCAGGAGCTCCAACGTTTTCTCGCCCATGCACCGGCTAACATCCTGGTCAAATACCGCGATCCCGAAAGCCTCGCCACGCGCATCAAGCATGACCTTCGGCAGATGCCTCCCGACACCTGGCCGGAAACGGAGGGCCTGGCAGCCACCTTGTGCATCTCCGCCTCCACCTTGCGCCGCCGCCTGGCGGAAGAAGGGCAGACTTATCAGGGCCTCAAGGACAGCGTGCGCAAGGAGCTGGCAGTTGTATGGCTGGCGGAGCCGCAGATCAGCTTTGCCGAGATTGCCGAGCGACTTGGGTTTGCCGATGCCAGTTCTTTCTATAAGGCATTCCGTAAATGGTCGGGCTCGAATCCGGGGCATTATCGGAGTTTGATTCTGAATGAGATAACGCCTGGAATGTAGCGCCGGTGCGGGACTAGGAAGCAACTTACAGTTTCTTTCACTTGGGTATGACAGAGCCTTCCTTATTGTTTTTAGGAAGCGGCTGGCATATCCGGAATAAAAAATCGTGCACAGTTTTAACCGTGATCCTACTCGGTAGATGGATGAAGTCGGACGATTCAGGCCGTACGGGTCGCGTTGTTAACTGTGAGGGTTTTGCTGGATACCCATTAAAGCGTGGTGTGATGACCTTCATATGTTACGTCTCCAATCAATAACTTGATGGTGAACTTATGAATCGTTTCGTTGCGTTACCCTTTGCCGCGTTGATGCTGGCCTCGGTTCAGGCGTCGGCACTGTGCTTGAATATCTCGGAGAGTTTTAGCGGAACAATAGAGCCTGGAGAGCATGGAGTCGCTAATGGACCCTTCCAGATAACGGGAGCTAATGGCTGTTCCAATGCAAATATAGATGCGATGGTCTCTGCCGGCGGTGCCGGAAGGGCGCCTCAAATCTACATTGATCAACAAATAGGGAATTCATGGAAAGTAGTAGCGGGTAATCCCTTATCAGCAAGTGCATCTTGGCTGGGAGCCCTTGGTACTTATCGAGTTAGGCTTCATAATCCTGATGAGGTGCCAAAGTCCTACGCTGGCACTGTCAGATACGGCCGCTGATCCCTGGCAAATCGTAGTGTGCCAGGATCTCTGGCACACTACGGCGGGTGTCTGCTGACTCCAATTCAGGCACGCTCCTCGACCGAGAGATCACTCTTTGAAGAGTTCACGAAATACGCCAGCGCATTAAGTGCGCGGTTAGCGTCCACCATGCCTTGTATATACTCAGGGATGCCCTGCGAGCGACCAACATCAGGGTTGCTCTTAACAAAATTCAGGTAGTCATCCAGCTTCTCATCAAACAAGGCGATCGCGTTGAACTTTACATGGGTATTTGTTTGACGCCCGTCGACGTCAAATGCACCGTCTCCCAATGTGAACATACCAAAAGCGTTTTCATCGATTATCTTGCTATCGAACAACCGCCGCCCCACCTGCTTAAGCTCATCGGTGCTGATAGACGTCATATCATACTTCTTCAAAAACGCTTTCAAATCCGCCAGTTCGTCTTGCTGCCACATTCGCAGTTCGTCAACGGCGTTTGACTCCTCCGTAATGGTGAACGCATTCGTGACCTTTTCCGGGTTCTTGATGACGACCGCATCCGTCTGTTTGGAAAGTACATTAGGTATTGTCACTCTCATGTCCATGTTCGTCTCCTTATAGGATGAAGGGTACGTCCCGTTATCGACGTCTTTTGAGTGATATTTAAGTCATTTGGAAATTTGGGAAGTGTCTGACGGATAAGGATTACCAACAGGCGGAAACCGTTTGACTCACTGATAACCGTGCAAAAAAAAGCCCCGCGACCGAATGGGTCGCAGGGCTAAAAATTGGCTGGATGCGACCAACCAAAGGAGCTCTTTACATCACTTGTTGCCGGCGACCACCGTGTCCGGCTGCCAGCCGCCACCCAACGCCTTGTAGATCGCCACTATGCCGCGATACAGGTCCACTTCGGCCTGGGCCTGGGCGTCTTCGGCGGCCAGGCGTTCGCGTTGGGCGTCGAGCAACACCAGGAAGTCCACGGTGCCTTCGCGGTAGCGGATCGCGGCGAGGTCGGCGGCGGCGCGGCTGGATTCGCTTTGGCGGATCAGCGAGACCAGGCGTTGCTGGCGCTTGCCGTAGTCGCTGAAAGCGTTTTCGGATTCTTCCAGGGCCAGCAGCACTTGCTGCTCATAGGTTGCCAGGGCGCCTTCGGCTTCGGCATTCGCACCGCGCAAGCGGGCGCGCACGCTGCCCAGGTCGAATGCGGCCCAGGTGATGCTCGGGCCCAGGGACCAGGCATTCGCGGCGGCCGAACCGATCTGCGAGCCGCGCCCGGCGGTGAAGCCGAGGAAGCCGCTGAGGCTGACCCGTGGAAACAGGTCGGCCTTGGCCACGCCGATCCGCGCGGTGGCGGCGGCCAGTTTGCGTTCGGCACTGAGAATGTCCGGGCGTCGTTGCAGCAGTTGCCCCGGATCGCCGATCGGTAATGCCTTGGCAATCGCCGGCAGGTCTTTGGGGCTCAGGTCCACGCTCAGTTTGTCCGGGCGCTGGCCGAGGAGGGTGGCGATGCGGTTACGCTCGCGCACTTGCTCGGCCTGCAGTTGCGGCACGCTGGCTTCCACCGCCGCCAGACGCGCATCGGCACGTTCCACGTCAAGCTGATCACCCACACCGGCGTCGCGCAGGCTCACGGTGATGGAGCGCGAGTCCTGCTGGTTCTTCAGGTTGTCCAGGGCGATGCGTTCTCGCAGTTGCGCACCGCGCAGTTGGCCGTAGGCGTCCACCAGTTCGGCAATCCTGCTGACTTGCAGTTGGTACAGGTCGGCTTCGGCCACTTGTTGGTCGGCGTCGCTGGCTTCCAGGTTGCGGCGGATGCGCCCGAACAGGTCGACTTCCCAGGCCATGTCCAGGCCCAGGTCATAGCGCTCGCTGTTGACACGCTTGGTGGTCTGGCCCGGAATCTGGCCTTTGCCCACTTCACTGCTGGCGCGGGAGGTGACCACCGGCATGATGTCGTTGGCCGCGTCATCGCGAATCGCACGTGCCGCCCGCAGGCGGGCAAACGCTACGCGTAAATCACGGTTGCCGCTCAACGACTGGGTCACCAGCTGGTTAAGCGTCGGGTCTTCGAACTGCTGCCACCAGATGCCTTCGTATTTGGCGTGGTCGTAGCTTTTGCTGTCGGCGGCGGCCGTGATATTGGCCGCCTCCAGCTGTTGGGTCTTGTAGTCCGGGCCTACGGCACAGGCGGCGAGCGCCAGTACCAGCAGGCTCGGCAGGAATATTTTCACACTCATTGCTGTGTCTCCAGCTTCAAGGCCTTGGCCGCTTTGCGCGCTTCCTGGCGCTCCACATAACGCCGGATCAGTACGTAGAACACGGGCGTCAGCAACAGACCGAAGAAGGTCACCCCGATCATCCCGGAGAACACCGCCACACCCATGGCATGGCGCATCTCGGCACCAGCACCGCTGGACAGCACCAGCGGCACCACCCCCATGATGAAGGCGAAGGAAGTCATCAGGATCGGCCGCAGACGCAGGCGGCAGGCTTCCAGTACCGCAGCCAGCGGGTCGAGGCCTTCCTGCTGTTTATCCTTGGCAAACTCGACGATCAGGATCGCGTTCTTGCAGGCCAGGCCCACCAGTACGATCAGGCCGATCTGGGTGAAGATGTTGTTGTCGCTGCCCGAGAGAATCACCCCGGTGATGGCCGACAGCAGCGTCATCGGTACGATCAGGATCACCGCCAGCGGCAGGCTCCAGCTTTCGTATTGGGCGGCCAGTACCAGGAACGCCAGCAGTACGCAGAGCGGGAACACGAACAGCGCGGTATTGCCCGAGAGGATTTGCTGATAGGTCAGGTCGGTCCACTCATAGGTCATGCCGTTGGGCAGTTCATCTTTCAACAGCTTTTCAATGGCTATCTGGGCCTGGCCGGAGCTGTAGCCCGGTGCGGCGTTGCCGTTGATTTCTGCGGTGATAAAGCCGTTGTAGTGCATCACGCGGTCGGGGCCCGAGGTGTCGCTGACCTTGATAAAGGTCGCCAGCGGGATCATCTCGCCCTTGTTGTTGCGCACTTTCAACTGGCCGATCTGGTCGGCGTCCTGGCGGAACTGCTGCTCGGCCTGCACGTTGACCTGATAGGTGCGTCCGAAGCGGTTGAAGTCGTTGGCATACAACGAGCCCAGGTAGACCTGCAGCGTGTCGAAGATGTCGCTGATCGCCACGCCATGGGTCTTGGCCTTTTCACGGTCGATGGCCGCGTCGACTTGCGGCACGTTCACCGTGTAGCTGGTGAACAGGCCGAACAGCTCGGGCACGTTGTGGCTCTTGGCGATGACGTTCTGCACTTCTTTGTACAGCTCGTCATAGCCGAGGTTGCCACGGTCTTCGATCTGCAGGCGGAACCCGCCGATGGTGCCCAGGCCTTGTACCGGCGGCGGCGGGAAGATCGCCATGTAGGCTTCTTCGATATTGGCGTATTGACCGTTCAGTGCACCGGCAATCGCACCGGCGGACATGCTCGCGTCCTTACGCTCGTCGAAGGGTTTCAAGGTCACGAACACGATGCCGCTGTTGGGGCTGTTGGTGAAACCGTTGATCGACAGCCCGGGGAAGGCAATCGCGGCTTCCACGCCAGGTTGTTTCAGGGCGATCTCCGACATGCGCTTCATCACGCTTTCGGTGCGATCAAGGCTTGCGGCGTCGGGCAGTTGGGCGAAGGCCACCAGGTATTGCTTGTCCTGGGCCGGGACGAAACCGGTCGGAGTGTGGGCAAAGCCGAAGAACGTCAGCACCATCAGGCCGGCGTACACGAACAGGGCAATGCCGCTGCCGCGAATCACTCGGCGGACGGTCCCCACGTAGCCATGGCTGGCTTTTTCGAAGAAGCGGTTGAACGGACGGAACAACCAGCCGCCGAAAATCTTGTCGAGGAACCTGGAGAAACGATCCTTCGGTGCATCGTGGGCCCGCAGCAACACAGCGGCCAGGGCAGGCGACAGCGTCAGCGAGTTGAACGCCGAGATCACTGTCGAGATGGCAATGGTCAAGGCGAACTGTTTGTAGAACTGTCCGGTCAAGCCGCTGATAAAGGCGGCCGGGATGAACACCGCGCACAGCACCAGCGCCGTGGCGATGATCGGGCCGGTCACTTCGCTCATGGCCTTTTCAGTGGCCGGGAACGGCTCCAGGCCCAGCTCGATATTACGCTCGACGTTCTCCACCACCACGATGGCATCGTCCACCACGATCCCGATGGCCAGTACCAGGCCGAACAGGGACAGCGCGTTGAGCGAGAAGCCGAACAGGTGCATCACCGCAAACGTACCGATCAGGGAGACCGGGACCGCCACCAGCGGAATGATCGAGGCGCGCCAGGTCTGCAGGAACAGGATCACCACCAGCACGACCAGGATCAGTGCTTCGAACAGGGTATGCACCACCGCTTCGATGGAGCCGCGCACGAAGATCGTCGGGTCATAGGCGATGCGGTAATCCATCCCCGCCGGAAAGCTCTTTTTCAGCTCGGCCATTTTCGCGCGTACATCATTGGAGATGTCGATGGCGTTGGAACCGGGTCGCTGGAAAATCGGAATCGCCACGGCCGGCTGGTTATCGATCAACGAGCGCAGCGCGTATTGGCTGGAGCCCAACTCGACCCGGGCGATGTCCTTGAGCCGCGTGATTTCACCGTTGGCGCCGGCGCGAATCACAATGTTCTCGAACTCTTCCTCGGTGACCAGGCGGCCTTGGGTATTGACCGACAACTGGAAGCTGGTGGCACTCGGCGCAGGCTGCGCGCCCAGGGCACCGGCGGCCACTTGACGGTTCTGCTCGCGAATCGCCGTGACCACATCGGTCGCGGTCAGGTTGCGCGAAGCGGTCTTGTTCGGGTCCAGCCACACGCGCAGGGAATAGTCGCCCATGCCGAACAACTGCACGTCGCCGACGCCGCCCAGGCGGGCCAGCTCATCCTTGATATTGAGGATCGCGTAGTTGGACAGGTACAGCATGTCGTAACGCTGATCCGGGGAGGTCAAGTGCACCACCATGGTCAGGTCGGGAGAGGCCTTGTCCACGGTGATACCGATGCGTGTCACTTCCTCGGGCAGTTTTGGCTGGGTACGCGTCACCCGGTTTTGCACCTGCACCTGCGCGTTGTCCAGGTCAGTGCCCAGGGCGAAGGTGATGGTCAGGGTCAGCTTGCCGTCGGCGGTCGACTGCGAGGACATGTACAGCATGTTCTCGACGCCGGTAATGGCTTGCTCCAGCGGCGCCGCCACGGTTTCGCCGATGACTTTGGGGTTCGCACCCGGGAAGTTGGCGCGTACCACCACGGTCGGCGGCACCACTTCCGGGTATTCACTGATCGGCAGCTGGAACAGCGAGATGGCGCCGGCGATCAGGATCAACAGCGACAGCACTGCTGCGAAGATCGGCCGCGATATGAAGAACTTGGAAAAATTCATCTTGAGTCGTATCCCTTAACCGCGTGGAGTCGCGCTGCTGGCAAGCTTGGGCGCGGTTTTTTCCGGCGCCACCTGCTCCAGGTTGCTGGCTTCAAGCGCTTGTCGTTGTTGGGCCAGGGCGGCGAGGGTTTCCTGGCTGGCCATCGGAATGGTTTCCGGCGCCACCGGCGAGCCCGGGCGCACGCGCTGCAGGCCCTTGACGATAATGGTGTCGTCCTTGTTCAAGCCGCTGCGCACGATGCGCAAGCCTTCGATCTTCGGGCCCAGTTCCACGGCGCGATAGGCCGGCTTGTCGCCTTCCATCACCAGTACGAACTTCTTGCCCAGGTCGGTGCCCACGGCTTCGTCGTTGATCAGCACGGCGGAGTAGGTGCCGCTGCCCACCAGCTTCAGGCGTGCATACAGGCCAGGGGTGTATTCGCCCTTGCTGTTGTCGAACACTGCACGTCCGCGGATGGTGCCGGTGGCCGGGTTGACCTGGTTGTCGACGAAGTTCATCTGGCCCAGGTGCGGGTTGCCGGTTTCATTCGACAGGCCCAGGTACACCGGCGTGGTCGCGCCGCGACGGCCTTGGCGGGCCAGCTCGGTGTACTTGAGGAACACACGCTCATCGGCATCGAAGTAGGCGTAAACCTTGTCGGTGGAGACCACACTGGTCAGCGCGGTGGTGTCAGCGGTGACCAGGTTGCCGGCGGTGATTTCGGCACGGCTGACGCGGCCGCTGATGGGCGAGGTGACGCGGGTAAAGCTCAGGTTCAACTTGGCCAGGTCCAACTGCGCCTGGATCCCGGCCATGGCGGCGCGGGCTTCCTGGGCGGCGGTGGCGCGCGAGTCGGCCAGCTCGGCGGAGATCGCATTGCTCTGGCGCAGGCGTTCGCCGCGTTGTGCTTCGTTTTCACTGCGGGTGGCGGCGGCCTTGGTCTGCGCGAGCTGAGCTTCAAGGCGGCGTACTTCGGCCTGGAACGGGCGCGGGTCGATCTGGAACAGCAGGTCGCCTTTCTTGACCAAAGCGCCTTCGGTGAAAGCGACTTGGTCAATCTGGCCAGAAACCCGTGGGCGAATCTGTACGGTTTCCGGGGCTTCCAGGCGCCCGGTGAATTCATCCCACTCGTTGACCGGCTGTTCCAGCACCTTGGCCACGCTGACCTTGGCGGCAGGCATGGCGGCCGCTTGGTCCGGGGTCTTGCCGCACGCGCTCATAACCACCACGGCCAATATCGCCAGGGGCAAGCGCAAATGTTTGAGTGACTGTTCCATGAGGTGCATCCGCCAATGTATTTGAGATGGGCGGATCATGCGCGGGGAGGCGGTATGTCACGAATCGAATGAAGCAAAGGTGACTATCATTCGGAATGATATAAGCGCCGAAGACAGCCCCCTAGTGTGCAGGTTTTGTTAGGAAGCTATCAATGTGCGTGATGACAAAACACTGTTGTTGCTGACGTATCTAAACTCACCGGTAGTGTCCCGGCCACGCAGGCCGGGACAATCGGGGGACCTTTACGGCTGAGACTGGGTGGGCTCACCGCTCAAGGCATCGACCATGGGTGGGTGCTCCTGCACCGCCTGGCGCAAGTCCTCGGTGACCCGCAGTTCAGCGCCCGTCGGCGAGAACGTTGCCGCTGCCGCAAACGGCGCGGGGTTGGCCGGGACGGGGCGTTTGCCGCGTCGCCACAGGAAGAAGGTGACCATGCACAGGTTCACCAGCGCAAATACCCAGAACAGGCCGTTGGCGCCGAACGAATTCATCACCGGCGAGATCATCATCGGACTGATGGCCGAGCCCAGCGAGTTGATCAGCAACAGGCCCTGGATCATCGGCACCAACGCGTCGGCAGGCGCGCGGTCGGCGGCATGGCTGACGGCGACCGGGTACAGCGCGAACACCGCGCCGCCGAGCAGGAACAGCAACAGCGCAAGCAGCATCGACGACAAGGGCAGCAGTACGATCAGCAGGGACAACAGGGTGCAAGCCACTGCCAAAATGGTCAGCACCTGCAAGCGATCCTTGTGGTCGGACCAGCGTCCGACCGGGTATTGCAACAGCATGGCGCCGAGGATCGTCCAGGCCATCATGCTGCCGACGTCGCCAACGTTCAGGCCGGCGCGTTGCAGGTACAGCGGCAGCAAGGTGTAGATCGCCGCGATGCTGACCCCCGAGCCGAAACACCCGACCAGCCCGGTCGGCGTCACGCCCAGCAGTTGCCGTGGCTTGAGCGGTTCAACCTGATCCAGCAGGGGCGATACCCGGGGCAGGATCACAATCGGCAATACCGACAACGACGCGAGCATGCCGGCTACCATGAACGGTGCGCTCTCGCTCAGGCCGGCGATTCTGCCCAGCGCCGCCTGGCCCAGCACGCCCGCGCCATACAGCACGATCATGTACAGCGCGAGCAAGCGCCCGCGAATCTTGGCGTCGCCGGCCAGCAGCAGCCAGCTTTCGATCACCAGAAACACCCCGACCGTGGCCCAGCCGTTGACCAGGCGCAGCACAAACCAACCCCAGGTGTCATAGAACAAGCCCTGCAGCAGGATGGTCACCGCGATCAGCGAGGCAAAGCTGCCGTAGGCGCGGATATGCCCGATGCGCAGAATCAGCCGGTCATTGAAGACGGCGCCCAGCGTCAGGCCGATGAAGTAGGCCGATGACACGATCCCGATCATCGTGGCCGATGCGCCAGCCGCGTCGAGTCGAAGGGTCGTCAGGGATGAAAGAAAGCCGTTGCCCAGCGCAACAATGAACAGCCCCAGCAAGGGCGCCAGCGCCATGGCCAGCAAACGCGCAGACATAAAGACCTCTGGAAAATCGAACGGCGAAACAGGCGGTCGCCTGCAAACGAGCGCGGGATTCTACGGCTTGCGCATGATTTTCCAAGGGCTGTCTGCTGCGACGTTAGGTCGCAGGGTTGATCACATTAAGCGCAAGAAAATTTTTCCATCCATCCCCTCCCGCAAAGCTTGCGTCCGGTCGAGCAAAGACCCCGGCAGGCCTGCGTCTTGATAATCCCTGCACTCAACTCCACCGCAGCAACGAGCACCGCGTCCCGCCATGAACCTGCGCACCCTCATCCGTCGTCACTGCCTCAACTCCAGGCTCGCCACGCAGGCACTGACCCGACTGCATAAGTCGCTGTCTTTCCTGGTCACTCACCTGGCCATGCGAGGCTTCGACTCCCGATCCTCTCCGGCCACCCGTGACGTGGCCGCCCTTGATCGTCGCCTCAGTACCCTGTGCCCGGAGTTGGCCGTCACCGTGTTCAGCCACGCCCGCGACGGCATCATCCTGGTCGACCCGTTCGGCCGGGTCATCGCCGTGAACGAGGCCTTCAGCCGGCTCACCGGCTACGGGCGGGACGAAGTGCTGGGGCGAGCGTTGAATACCCATCCCATGGTGCGTCGGTTGGCGACGTTTTATGCGCCGATGAAGAACGCGCTGGACTTCCACGGGCATTGGTCCGGTGAGATCCAGAGCAGCCACAGGGATGGACGGCAGATGACTTCGCGGATCAGCGTCAGCGCGGTGCATGACCGTCACGGGAACGTCCAGCACTATGTGGCACTGTTCAGCGACATGACGCAGATGAAGCAGCGCCTGCAGTTGCTGGAACGTGATGCCCGGTATGACGCGCTCACCCAGTTGCCCAATCGGTTGCTGTTGGCCGAGCGGATGCGCCAGGCGTTGGGCAAGGCGAAGAGTGACCAGCACAAGGTGGCGATTGCGTTCATTGACCTAGATGGGTTCAAGGCGCTTAACGACAGTTACGGCCATGATTGGGGCGATCGGGTGTTGCAGATTGTCGCGGCGCGGATCAACGCGACGTTGCGTGAAGGCGATACCTTGGCGCGGCTCGGTGGCGATGAGTTTGTGGCCGGGCTGGTGGGGTTGCAGGCTGCGCAAGACAGCGAGCCTTTGCTCCAGCGAATGTTGCAGGCGGCCAACGCGCCGATTTTGATTGGCACGCAGACGGTGGAGATTGCCGCGAGTATCGGCGTGGCGTTTTATCCGGAGCATGGGGCGCAGATTGATGGGCTGATCAGCAAGGCGGATCAGGCGATGTATCTGTCGAAAAAGGCCGGGGGGAACCGTTTGGCGTTTTGTCCGATGCGGTGTGTTTCGGCTATCGGGACGTAGGTCTCTACACAGCTTTGGCGAGACGCCGAGCTTGCTCCCCCGTTGGGCCTGGCCGCCTACGACTATCTTACTGATATCCCACAAATCCAACTGTGGGAGGGGGCTTGCCCCCGATGATGGCCTCAGAGCCGACCAGGATGTTGGATTGGACCGGGTACATATCCGTTTCTTCGGTCACGGCCACTTAGGGTTCCGCCCTGACGGCGGGTCACTTTGGAAAAGCCCCAAAGTAACCAAAGGGCTCTTGCCCCACCACTCGGCACCT
>NZ_CVTU01000089.1:0-52319 GCF_900004965.1 Pseudomonas sp. 44 R 15 | reverse complement strand
TGGCCCAGTGCGGCTAACCCGGCGTCCTGCCGGGTTGCCCACGGATTCAAGCCTGCGTTCGGCCAGCGTGGTTTAACGGGGCGCCTAAGATCAAAAGCAAAAGCGCCGCGGCCTTAGAGCCGACCGGTATCTTGTGTCGATCCCGGTGCAAATGTGGGAGGGGGCTTGCCCCCGATGGCGGCCTCTGGGCCGACCAGGATGGCGGGGGCATATCCGCTCCTGCGTTCAGCCAGCATGGTTTGACGGGGCGCCGGAGAGCAAGATCAAGAGCGCCTCGCTTCGCATCGTGGTTACGTTTGGCGCTGCAGCGTTGTGTAGATGCCTATGGTCAGTAGCGCAGCCTGACGGTGGTGCCAAGCGTGCGTTCGCTGCCGGTCATGACGCCGTAGTCACCGGCGCCGAGCAATGAGTACACGGCGCTGATGTACTGGCGGTCTAAGACGTTGCGCACCCAGCCTTCCACTTCCCAGGCACGGTCCTGGCTGCGCAACCCAAGGCGCAGGTTGGTCAGGCCGTAGCCGGGTTGATAGCTGCCTTCGCCGCCCTCGAGGGTGCCGTAGTAGCCGGTCCTGAAGCTGTAGTCGATAGCGCTGTAGGCTTGCAGTCCATACGCAAGCGAGTGGACGTGGTCGAGGCCGGCGCTGAAGCTCCATTGCGGCGCGTTGTAGAGACGATCGCCGCTGAGGTCGCAGTTCCACTGGCCCGAGGCCGGGGGACAGGGGGCGTTGGGGAAGCTGCGGTAGCGCGCATCGCTCCAGGCCAGGCCCAGGCGGGCGGTGAGTGGGGTGGCGAGTTGCCAGGAGGAATCCAGTTCGATGCCGCGCAGGCGGACTTTGCCGACGTTGATCAGGTTGTCGCGCAGCGGTGGCGCGAACGGCGAGGTCGGCGGGCTGTAGGTGAGCGCCTGGTAGTTGTCGACGTCGGTCTGGTAGACGGCAAGGTCGAGCATCGCGCGCTCTTCCCAGAAGCGCGTCTTCACGCCCAGTTCCAGCGAGGTGGCGCGCTCCGGCTCGAACGTGGGGGCGGCGAACGGGCCGACCACGTCGAAGTTGATCCCGCCGGCCTTGTAGCCCCGCGACCCACTGACATAGCCCATCACCGCATCGTTGAAGCGGTAGCTGGCGCTGAGCAGGCTGGAGAGGCTGTGTTCTTCAATCGAGTCTTCGCGGTAATAACCACCGCCGAGTGCGATGCCATGCAGCAATTGCCCGCCCGCCTGGAAAGCCGGAGGCAATCCATTCAGCGGAGCGAGGTGGCTGACGTCGCGCAAGATCCAGCCGTCCTTGCGTTCCTGGCTGTAGCGCAGGCCGCCGGTGAGTTCCAGCCGATCTATCGGACGCCAGGACACCTGACCGAAAACGGCGCGGCTGTCGCCTTTCTGTTCGCCATCGGAGCGTTGCCGGGCGCCTTCCAGCAGCATGGCCGGGACCTGGTCTGGCGCGGTGAAGGTGATGCCATAGTTTTTTTTCAGCGACGCCAGTTGGTCGCCGACGAACCATGGCGCGGCGTCCTTGCCGAATTCGACGTCGATCCTGCGGTCGAGCCGCTGACGCAGGAAATACAGCCCGGCGACATAATCGATGGACGGGCCGGCCGTGCCGGACACACGCCATTCCTGGCTGAACTGCCGGTGACCCAGCGCGGTTTCGGACTCGGCCACCGACAGCGCCGTGCTGTCGCCGTCGCGGGTCGCGCGGTAATCCCAGTCGCGGTAGGCGGTGATGCTGGTAAAACGCGTGACCGCGTCCAGGTCCCGGTTCAATTCCAATGAGACACCGTTCTGCACGGTCTGCGGACGGCCCGGTGCGTCGACGCGTGTCTCGCGTTGGTAAGGGGAGGGTTCTGCCAGCGCATAGCCAAGGAACCTGGCGCGCTGGCGCGTCTGGGCGCTGTAGTGGTTGGCCAACAGCACATTGCCGGCCTCCTTTTGCTCGGTATGGTCGGCGATCAGGCGCGCGCTGAACTCCGGGTTCGGCGTCCACAGCAATTGCCCGCGCAGGCCCTGGCTGTCGGTGTCGCCGAGGCGCGTGCCATCCTGCAGGTTGCGCACTGAGCCATCAGCCGAACGGTTGAACACGTTGAGTCGCCCGGCCAGTACGTCATCCTGCAGCGGCCCGGAAACCACGCCGCGGTATTCGCGCAAACCGTGCTCGCCCTGGCTGGCTTCAAGGCTGGCTTCAGGTTCAAAGGTGGGTGGGCGGGTAATGATGCTCAGCGCGCCGGCGCTGGTGTTCTTGCCGAACAAGGTGCCTTGCGGCCCGCGCAGGACTTCGATGCGCTCGATGTCCATCAACTCGGTGAAGGCCATGCCCTGGCGCGCCTGGTAAACACCATCGACGTAGGTGCCGACGCTGCCTTCCAGGCCATCGTTGTAGGGGGTGGCGCCCAAGCCGCGCAGTCCTAACCCGGCGAAGCGGGCGTCATGACCGGACACCACCAGGCCAGGTACTCGCTGCTGGATGTCCTGAAGCCGATGCAGGCCGGCCTCGTCCAGTTGATCACCATAGAGCACGCTGATTGGCATCGGTACGTCTTGCACCGCTTCCTCGCGGCGCCTGGCGGTGACGGTTGATTCATCCAGCGTGAGCAGGCCGGGTGCTTCTGGTGCGGCATGTGCCGGCGCCCAGGGCAGTGCCACAACACAGCCGAGCCAGAGCAGCCGATAACCCGGATCCGGCATGCTAAACCTCCCTGGCCATCTCGCGACGCACCGTGTCCGGGCAGGCCAGCGCCTTGACCCAGGCCAGCAATTCTCGGCTGTCGGCGGGCTTGAGCAGTACCGCGTCGAACGCCAGGGCATCCGGATAATCCTGCGGCCTGCGTGGCGGGACCGCCGAATACAGCATCACGGGCAGAGGCCCGCAGTGATTGCGCACCTGCCGCAGCAGCTCCCAGCCGTCCATGCCGGGCATCATCTGGTCGCTGATCAGCAGATCGACCGTTTGTGCAGCCAGGCAAGCCAGGGCGGCTTCGCCGTCCGCCGCCAGGCTCACGTCAAACCCATAGCCGGCCAGCAGGTCGTACAGCCATTCGCTGTTCTGCAAGGCGTCATCCACCAGCAGAATATGTTTGCCCCGGCCGTCGAGCGGCGCGGCGTTATTGTCGACGATGCCCAGTTCCAGATCCTGTTCCCCGGCGCAGTTGAGTCGCAGACTAAAACTGAAGTGGCTGCCGCCCCGTTCACTGGCCTGTGGTTCGAGCCGGCTGTCCATGCGCGCGAGCAACTGCGTGACAATCGACAAGCCCAGCCCGCTGCCGTCATAGCGCTGTGCATTGCGGCCGCGGCGGAACGGTTGCAGCAGGTGTTCGAACTCATGTGGGTCGATGCCGATACCGGTGTCGATCACGCTGAAGCGCAGCGCCACGCTCTCAGCCGTCGCGCCCGGGTCAGCGCTGACTTCAAAACGGATCTGGCCGTTGCGTGTGAACTTTGCCGCGTTCGCCAGCAGGTTCATGAGGATTTGCCGAAGACGTGTGAAGTCAGCCTCGACCAGTGGCGGCAGGTCATCGGCCAGCCGCGCTTCGAAGGTGTTGCCCTGGCGCGCGGCGAGAAAGCCGGCCTCATCAATGATCTCCTTGAGGAAGCCGTACAGGTAACCCGGCGCGAGGGTCAGTTCCATGTGCTCCAGCTCGCCACGGGAAAATTCGAGCATCTCATCGATCAGTTCCAGTTGCTGGCGCGCATTGCGTTCGATCGTGGCTGGATAATCGCGATTCGGCCCGGCGTGCAGCAGGCGCGCATAGTCGATGATGCGTACCAGCGGCGAGCGCAGGTCGTGACTGATCCGTGCCATCAAGGCGCTGCGCGCCGCCAGGGATTCGCGCAACTGCGCGGTGCGCAGCGCCACCGTGGTTTCCAGGCGTTCGTGCTCGGCCTGGCGTTGTTGTTCAAGGCTGGACAGCGCGTGCCTTTCACGGTCGCGGCTGCGCACGACTTCCATGATCAGGGTGCACACCAGCAACGCCACGCCCGCCAACGTGGACGATAAGCTGTATTTGCTGGCCGGCGACTGCCAGGGCAACTGTTCCTGCGGGAAGAACATCCGCATCAGCAATTGGCCCAGCAAGAGCCCCGGCACCAGCCAGGCCATCCAGCTGTAACCCAGGCGTCGGCGCCAGGCCATGCATAACGTGGCGAGCAGCACGACATAAAAGCTGATCAGCGACCATTGGACCAGTTGTGCGCCCTGGACCGGATCGACATTCAGCCACCAGAGTCGGCCCAGAATGCAGCCCGACAGGGGCAACCCATAGCTCCAGCCAATGGCTTTGGGCAGGCGCGATACCTGCAGCAGCACGCGCATGTAGGCCACAAACAGGATGAACGAGATTACGCTGGCGCAGGTCAGCCACTCGCGCGTCCAGCCCAGCGCAGCGGGCCAGTAGACCAGGTAGCCGTTGAGGATGCCGGTCAGCAGGATGTAGCTGAGCACCGCGCCCGCATTCACGGTCAGCAACCGGGAGCGCAGGATCCAGCCGACGATCAGGCCGAACGGCACGACCAGCAGGACGATGCCAAGGGTGAGTCCGTCGCTCAGGTAGGTCTGTTGCTGACTGCGCAGCAGCGCCGGTTCCGACCACAGTTGCGGCTCCAGCAGCAGTTGGAAATGGCTGGTCACGCGGATGAGCACCGTGACGTGTTCCCCGGCGGCCAGCGAGATCGGGAACGCGGGCTGACGCGTGGGGGGCTGCGGCCAATCGGCCAAGGGATGGGCGCTGCCGGCACGTGCATCGCTCCAGTGTCCATCGGCGCGCTGGTAGACGCGAATGTCCTCCAGGCGCGGCGCCCCGACCACCAGCAGGCGCGAACATGTCACGTCGCTCGCGTTGGTGAGCTGCACGCGCAACCAGAACGCCGAGCGGCTATAGCCTTGGGTCGGCCAGCCTGGGCGTGGGGTGGCGAAACGCGCTTCGGGCAGTCGAGCAACATCGTCCACGCCCAAGCGGGCCTGGGTATCCTCGAACACATGCAGCGTGGGCATCAGGTCCAGGTGCTCGGCCCGGCACATATCCACGGGGGCGGCGCGCAGCAGGCCCGCGAACAGCAATGCCATTGTCAGCAACAGGCACTGTAGAAATCGCATCAGGTCTGCTCGTTGCCCAGGGAGTGCTGGCGGAACTGGCTGGGCGTCATGCCGATGCGCTGGCGGAATGCGGTGGTGAAGTTGCACGCATTGCGAAAGCCCACCAGTTCGGCGACGTCCTGCACGCTCATGGCGCTTTCGCAGAGCAGTGCCTGGCCCCGACGCAGCCTTGCATCGCGAATGTAGGCGAACACGGTCAGCCCCAGGTGCTCACGGAAAATCGCCGAGAGGCGTTTTTCATGGGTGCCGACTTTTTGTGCCAGGCAGGGCAGGGAGGGTATGTCGTCCAGTTGATGTTCAATCACTCGCATGGCCGCCCTCAACACGATTTCATCGCCTTGCGGTGCTGGCTCGGCCAGGCTGGCCTGAACGGGTGGCGGCGCTCGCCAGGTCAATTGCAGATGAATCCGGATGCGCGCCAGCACTTCCTCGGGAGCGTAGGATTTGGGGATGTAGTCCACCGCGCCCACAGCCAGCCCTTCGAGGCGTTCCAGTGAGGTATTTGCCGATGACAGGAACAGGATCGGCGTATGCCGGGTGGCCGGCGCTTCGCGTAACAGCCTGCACAGGCTGAAGCCGTCCATGTGTGGCATGTGAACATCCAGCACGATCAGGTCCGGACGCAGGGCAAGTGCCCGTTGATAGCCCTGATGGGCATCGCTGGCAACCGAGACGCGCCAGGACTGGGTCTTGAGCAGAATGAGCGTGGCACGGATATCTTCAGGGGCGTCGTCGATCAGCAGAATATGCGGCACCGCGTCCTTCGCAGTCGCTGCCTGCCTTTCGTGGTGGCCATTGTTCATTCGCCAGGTTCTCTTATCTGTTTTGTTGCCGCGACATCGTCAGCGAACCCGGGGGGATTCGTCGGCAGGCCTTCGCTCGGGGGTTGTCTGCCTGCCGGATTGCCGCACTTTAGAGCGTTTTGCAACGATAAGTCACGTCACGCCTTCTTGTGGAAATGCAGCTCTTCAGCCACGGCGATGAACTGGCGCAGCAGGCGGGTTTCGATCATTTCCTCTGTTCCTTCATTGAACTGATCAGCAGGCTTACATGGACTCGACATTAACTTGATATTAATCAGGCATCGACTTTGGCTGCCGTTAGTATTAAACAGGTCCGACAGACATTGTTAGGGTGAAGGGCACTCCAGAGGAAATAGCCAATGAACTTTACCGGAAGAACTGCGATTGTAACGGGCGCCGGTCGGGGGCTCGGCTTTAGTTATGCGCGCCGGTTAGCCACCTTGGGCGCCAACGTCGTGATCAGTGATGTCGGGGCCGATAAGCTGGGCGCAGGGGGCGATGGTTCGATTGTCATGCACGCGGTGCAAACCCTCAATGCGTTGAGCATGGAAGGTGCACCCGTGGGCATCCTGGTCAACACGGTATCGCCGGTGGCCAAAACGCGTATGTGCGGCCCCGTCGATCTGGCCCGCGTCAAAGCCGCCAGTGCCGAGCAGGTTGCCCAACGTTGGAACGAAATCAAGGAGTGTTGAGTATTTCTGCTCAGCAAGCGGTGACTTTTCCGAGGTCGAGTTCTCTGCTCTTTGGTGATGGGATCTTTCGACGTACGTTTTCGTACAACACGTGCTAAAGAAAGAAAAAGCGCGCCGATACAGTCTTTGAGGTTTGAGTAAACCAGGTGTTCTGCGGGTTTGCCTTCGTAGTGTGCATTTACACGCCTCTATACGGCCAGGGAAAGGCCCATCTCGGGACTTACACAATGCTCAACAAACTCAGCATTTCGCAAAAGCTCTATGTCAGCTTCTTCATTATTGTGTTGTTGATTGGACTGTTGGTAATAAGCGCTTACCGGGGCTTTGGGCAGGTTGAAGAGGCGACCAGGAGTAACGTTCACAGCTATGAGGTTCTCAGTGGCATTCAGGTAGCGCTTGAACAATTGATCAATATTGAAACCGGCATGCGCGGTTTTGTCATATCGTCAAAAGATGCTTTTCTGGAACCGACGATAGCGGGAGAAAAACGCTTTGGCGAAGTGTTGGCCCTACTGAAAAACCTGACGGCCGATAATGCGCAGCAACAGCAACGCCTCGCTGCATTGGGCGACACCCAGAAGCGTTGGATCGACGAAGATGTCCACCCGATCATTGCCCAGCGCCGAGATTTGACCCAGCGCAATGCACCTGACGAAGAGCTGGACCAGCGCATTGCATCGGGCGCTGACAAGACCAAGATGGACAGCATGCGCGCTGTGTTATCGCAGATTGCTGACGCCGAGAACAAACTCCTGGATACCAGAACTCAGCAAATGACCGACGCCAAGCATTTTGCGTTGCTGGTCCTGTTTTGCGGCGGCGTTGCAGCGGCGATTCTGTCCGTGATTCTGGCCACGTCTTTGGGCCGAAGCACCACCGCGCGCCTGCAACTGGCGATTGACGCCGCCACGGCGATTGCCAACGGCAGACTCGACACCGTGATCGACACAAGCAGCCATGACGAGTTGCCCAAAGCCTTTGACCGTATGCAGAACCGCCTGCGTGAAATGATTCAACAGATCAGTCAGGCCGCCAGTCAACTGGTCGTGGCTGTGCAGCAAATATCCGGTGCATCCGAGCAGCTTTCCGGCGCCATTCAAGAACAATCAACGTCGGCGTCGATGATGGCGGCCACCGTCGAAGAACTGACGGTCAGTATTCATCACGTCTCCGAAAACGCGGATGAAGCCCACAAGTTGGCGACCCGTTCAGGCCAGCAGTCGAACGACGGTGCACAGGTCATTGAAAATACCCTGTCCAGCATGATGGGGATTGCCAAGACGGTGCAGCTTTCCTCCACGCAGGTCGCGGGGTTGGGTCAACACTCGGAGCAAATTTCCTCGATCGTCAGTGTCATCCAGGGCATCGCTGATCAGACCAATCTACTGGCACTCAACGCCGCGATTGAGGCGGCCCGCGCGGGTGAGCAAGGTCGTGGGTTCGCGGTGGTAGCCGATGAGGTGCGGCTGCTGGCGCAGAACACTGGCAAGTCGACCAAGGAAATCGCGAGCATGATCGAGAAAATTCAGCTTGGCGTACGCGACACCGTTGAAAGCATGCGCAGCGGCGTTCAGGAAGTGGATCATGGCGTGGAAATGGCGGGTACTGCCGGTCACGCCATTGTCGAGATCCGCGACAGCTCGGACAAAGTCCTGAAAGTGGTCGATCAAATCTCGTTTGCCTTGCGTGAACAAACGGCTGCAAGCCAGGATGTTGCGCGTAATGTCGAGCGCTCAGCGCAGATGGCTGAGCAAAATAATATGTCCGTCCAGGAGTTGCTTAAAACCAGCGGCGGATTAAAAAGCCTTGCCACCAGCCTGCAACTTGAAGTGAGCAAGTTTCAGCTCTAGCGTTCTGGTTGTTGGAGCAAGAGGCAAATACGCCAGCCGGAAAACAGACAGGTGTGTGGACGTGACGCCATTGTCCGGCGAACACACCTGTCTGCTGCCATCACCTGAGGTGAAGGTGTCGCAACTCATCGGGCAGGCGATCTGCCCCACCAGAACGCTGGTTGGCGAACAGCTCGTCTTCCAGTTCCGCGCGGGACTTTGCTGGGTATGAGGAGAACTCATATCCCCATGACTTTTAATGGTTACAGCCCCTTCGACCCCCGATGTTAAAAAATCGCAAACACAGCTCATCAATAACAAAAAGAGCGTTTGCAATCATGACTAAGCCCCTCTGCCGCGTCCTCGCCAGCCTCGTGTTGCGCTCTTCTTACCCCGATGTTTACCACGCGATCTTCAAGACCTGCGTGCGCTTCTGATCACCCAAAATAAATCCAAAAAGAGTAATGACTCATGAAAGAACTCGACCTGTACATCGGTGAAGGTTTTGAAGGACCAGGCGTGAACGCCGCACACATCAACATTCTGATCGGCCCGCGTAACGGTCCGGCGGGGCAGGCGTTTGCCAACAGCCTGGCGTCGCCGAGCCAGGGGCATTGCCCGTTCATGGTGATCGCCCAGCCGAACATCCCGGTCAAGCCGATGACGCTTTACGTCAACAAAGCTGCGATCAGCAGCGACTTGCATGGCAACGCCACCTGGGGCGCGTCCCAGGCCGGGATCGCCAAGGCTGTGTTGGAAGCGCTGCTGGACGGCACCTTGCCGCCGGAAGCCGAAGACGAGTGGGCGATTGTCACGGCCAACTGGGTCAACCCGGCCTGCGATGACCTCGATGCGGTGTACCTGAACAACTACAACGCCTGCCGCACCGCGATCCGCGCCGCCCTGACCGGTAAACCGGAAACCGCGCAACTGGCGGATGTGGTCGCTCACATCAGCAACCCTTTCTACACCCCAAAAGCCTGAGGTCTGCGCCATGCAATACATCCGTTTGGGCAACTCCGGCCTGCAAGTCTCCCGCCTGTGCCTGGGCACCATGAACATGGGCACCCCGGACTGGAAACCGTGGATCTTCGATGAAAAGCAAAGTGAGCCGATCGTCGCCCATGCCCTCGACAACGGGGTGAACTTCATTGACCTGGCAGACTTCTATTCCGCCGGTGTCGGCGAGGAAGTGGTGGGGCGCATCGTCAAGCGCCTGGCTCGCCGCGAAGACCTGGTGATCACCACCAAGGTGGGCTACGGCACCCGCAACGGTATCAATGCCAGCGGCCATTCGCGCAAGCACATCATGGACAGCATCGACGCCTCGCTGAAGCGCCTGAACATGGATTACGTCGATGTGTTCATGCTGCATTACTTCGACCTGAATACCCCGGTCGAAGAAACCATGAGCGCCATGAATGACATCGTGCGCTCCGGCAAAGCCCGCTATATCGGTGTCTCGACCATGCTCACCGGACAACTGGCAAAAATCCTCATGGCCTGTGAGCGCAATGGTTGGGTCAAGCCGATCAACATGCAGCTGCAATTGAACTGCGCCTACCGCGAAGAAGAGCGCGAGATGATTCCGTTCTGCCGCGACCAAGGCCTCGGCGTCTCGGTGTTCAGCCCGCTGGCTCGCGGCTTGTTGACCGGCGATGTGCAATCGACCCGCAACCAGACCGACTTTTTCACCCAGCAGATGTACAGCGATGAAGCCTCGTTCGAGATCGCTCATTCGGTGCAGCGCGTGGCGCGGGCCCGTGGTGTCTCGAACGCGCAGATCGCTCAAGCCTGGGTTGCCAATCATCCGGGCGTCGATTGCATGCTGGTCGGCGCCGACACCACCGCGCAGTTCGACAGTGCCTTGGCAGCCCTGGAAACCAGGCTCGACGCCGAAGAACTGCATGAGTTGGAACGCAACTACACCCCGTGCGACGTGATCAACGATTACACCGCCGGCAAACGCATCCTGCGCTCGGCTCGCCCGGCTCTGGAACGCTTTACTCTGACCGAGGCTGTGGCATGAGCACGCTGATCCGTAACGGCAATTTTATCGACGGCCAATGGTCGAGCGGTGGTGCGACCTATCCGGTGTTGAACCCGGCCAATGGCGAAGTGATCACTGACGTGCAAAAGGCCGGCGCCGAGGAAACCAACCTCGCCATCGCCGCAGCCAACCGTGCCTTGCCGGCCTGGCGAAAATTGACCGCCAAAGAACGCAGCCAGCGCCTCAAGCGCTGGGGCGAACTGATGTTGAGCAACCAGAAAGACCTGGCCACGTTGCTCAGCCGCGAACAGGGCAAACCGCTCGCTGAAGCCATGGGTGAAGTGGTCTACGCTGCAAGTTTTCTGGAATGGTTCGCCGAAGAAGCCAAGCGCGCTTACGGCGACGTAATCCCGAGCCATAAGGCTGATGCGCGAATCATTGTGGTCAAGGAGGCCATCGGCGTGGTTGCGGCGATCACCCCTTGGAACTTCCCGCTGGCGATGGTCACGCGCAAGGTCGGTCCGGCGCTCGCGGCGGGTTGCACAATGATTCTCAAACCATCGGAAGAGACGCCTTTGTCAGCTTTCGCCTTGGCGGTGTTGGCCGAGCAGGCGGGGATTCCGGCCGGCGTGTTCAACGTCATCTCGGGTGATGCAGTGGCGATTGGCGGCGCGCTGCAAGCGAGCGGCATCGTGCGCAAACTGTCGTTCACCGGCTCGACCCGCACCGGCAAGCTGCTGATGCGCCAAGCGGCGGATACGCTGAAAAAAGTCTCGCTGGAATTGGGCGGCAACGCGCCGTTCATTGTGTTCGACGACGCCGATCTGGATGCTGCCGTCAAAGGCGCGATGGCCTCGAAATTCCGCAACACCGGGCAGACCTGCGTCTGCGTGAACCGCTTCTTTATCCAGGACGGCGTGTACGAAGCGTTCACCGGCAAACTCGCCGAAGCGGTCGCCGCGATGCGCGTCGGCAGTGCACTGGACGGTGAAACCGAGCAAGGTCCACTGATCAACGCGGCGGCGTTGGCCAAGGTTGAGTTGCACGTGAGTGACGCCTTGAAGAAGGGCGCCACGTTGTTGTGCGGCGGTCGTCGTCATGCGCTGGGCGGCACCTTCTACGAGCCGACCATCCTCTGCGACGCCAACAGCGACATGCTGATCGCTCAGGATGAAACCTTCGGCCCGGTAGCGGCGTGCTTCCGCTTCAAGGACGAAGCCGAAGTATTGCAACGGGCGAATGACACACCCTACGGATTGTCGGCGTACTTCTACAGCCGCGACATTGGCCGCGTCTGGCGCATGGCCGAAGGTTTGGAGGCCGGCATGGTCGGGATCAACGAAGGCATCATCTCCACGGAAGTCGCGCCGTTCGGCGGCATCAAGGAGTCGGGGCTGGGTCGCGAAGGCTCCAGGTACGGTCTGGAAGACTATCTGGAAATCAAATACCTGTTGATGGGCGGCCTCTGACCCCCAACCGTAATCCTTGTGGGGGCGAGCGAACTCACTCCCACAGGTTCAAGCGCTGTCGATTTCATTTCTCCGTCAATAACAACAATTGGAGACGAACATGTCCGCTCAATCGATAAAGATCGATGACCTGCCCATCGGGCGCTTTCATATCAAAATTGCCGGTCTCACGTTCGGCGCGCACTTCACCGACGGCTACATCCTCGGCCTGATCGGTATTGCTTTCACGTTGCTCAGCCCGCAGATGCAGCTCGATGCCTTCTGGCAAGGCCTGATCGGCGCTTCGGCACTGATTGGCCTGTTTCTTGGCAGCCTGTTCTTCGGCTGGATTTCCGACAAGGTCGGTCGGCAGAAAATCTTCCTGGTCAGTTTTGTCCTGATCACCATTGCTTCGGTCATGCAGTTCTACGCCGAAACGGCGATGCAGCTATTCCTCTGCAGGGTAATAATCGGCATTGGCCTGGGCGGCGACTTCAGCGTCGGCCATGCGATGCTCGCGGAGTTTTCGCCGAAAAAACACCGGGGCGTGTTGCTCGGTTCATTCAGCGTTATCTGGACGTTCGGCTACGTCGCCGCGACCTTCGTCGGCACCGCGATGCTCAGCCTGGGGGATGACGCCTGGCGCTGGATGCTGGCTTCATCGGCAATTCCGGCGGCGCTCATCCTGATCGCGCGAATCGGCACACCCGAGTCACCGCGCTGGCTGGTCAATCAGGGGCGGATCGCCGAAGCACGGGCGATTGTCAAAAAACACCTGGGTGATAATGTCGAACTCGATGAAACCCGCTCCACCGAAACCCGTTCCGGCTACGCGGTGCTGTTCAGTCGTGAATACCGTAAACGCACTGCTTTCAACTGCCTGTTCTTCGTCTGCATCGTCATGCCGTACTTCGCTATCTACACCTTCCTGCCGTCGATCCTGCAGAAGATGGGCTTGGCGGAGGGCTTTGGCACCGAGTTGATGCTCAACATGCTGCTGATCCTCGGCGCATTGATCGGCATCTGGTGCACGGTGAAGTTCTCGCGCCGAGGCTTCCTGATCAACTCGTTCATCCTCCTCGCGGTAGCCTTGTTCCTGCTGGCGGTATTGCCGGGCAGTGCGGCGTTCCTGATGGTGCTGGTGTTCGGCGTGTTCACGCTGGTGTTGTCGGCGGTGAGCAATCTGGTGGGCGTGTTCCCGGCCGAGAGCTTTCCGACCGAAGTGCGGGCCAGCGGTATTGGCCTTGCTACGGCGGTGAGTCGTTTGGGCTCGGCGGTCAGCACGTTCCTGTTACCGGTGAGCGTGGCCGGTATCGGCTTGAGTCCGACCATGGGCATATTGGCGGCTATTCTGGCGTTGGGGGCGATCATTTCCTGGGCTTGGGCGCCGGAGACCAAATCCCTGACGCTGAGCCAGGCGTGCAAGGCGCAGAGTCCGGTGGAGAGCGGGGCGCCCGTTGCGGTGAAAGTCGTCGCGCCCATCTAAAACCTACCACCAGCCCAATGTGGGAGCGGGCAAGCCCGATCCCACAGGGGACGTCGGTGTTTCATGGATTGCTGACCAACCCCAACCAGTCCGTAAACAGCCGCACTTTCGACAACCCCTGTTTATCATTCGCCACATCCAGCCAATACCCATAGGGCCCAAGCACTTCCACAGCAGTGATCGGCAACAGGCTGCCATTGGCCAGTTCCTTTTCAATCATCTGTCGGTCAATCACCGCCAGCCCACCGCCGGCCAGTGCCGTGTGGATCACCTGGTCCAGCGTGCTGAACTCCAGTCCTTGCGTAGCATCGACATCCTCGCGGCCCATCGCCGCCAACCAGTTCTCCCACACCTTCAAGCGTTTGCCATCATGCAGGATGTGCAGCAGTGGAAACTGGCGCAGATCCGGCGGCTGGCCGTTGACGAACAACTCCGGGCTGGCCACTGCCATATGCCGTTCCATCACCAGCAACTGACTGCTGCAATGGTTGGCCGCTCCGAGGCCGAAGCGGATGTGGCAGTCGATTTCCGCGAGGCTGTCGTTACCGTTCTGTTGGGTCACGCTGAGGCTGATGTCCGGGTAGCGTTGGCAGAATGCGCGCAAGTGCGACGACAACCAGCGCGTGGCCCAAGTCGGTGGCGCAACGATGCGCAGGCGTTGGCGCAGGTTGGGCACGCGCACCGCTTGCAGGGCGCGCTCGATGTGGTCGAAGGCGTCGCTCAGTTGCGGGGAGAGGGCCCGGCCGGTCTCGGTCAACGACAGGCCTTGGGGCGTGCGGATGAATAGCGTCACACCGAGATAGTCTTCAAGCTGCTTGATCTGACGGCTGACCGCGCCTTGGGTAACGTTCAACCCCAAAGCCGCCTTACTGAAACTGCGGTGCCGAGCAACTTCTTCAAAGACGCGCAGCATGTTGAGCGAGGGCAGTTGACGCATGAAAGGGTGACTCCATACCTGCCTTCGACGCGGTAGTGCGCGGGCAGGTTTATTGTTTTTGGTGAGTATTGTGTATGGCGTATCTGACTCCTGTCTGAGGGTTGGCTGCAAGTGGTGTTTGGGCAAAAGTCTTCGCGGGCAAGCCTTAATGCCGTGTAGGAGCGAGCTTGCTCGCGAAAAACGTCAACGATAACGTGTGCTTCCTGGATAAATGTGGCGCCTGTGGGTTCTTCGCGAGCAAGCTCGCTCCTACAAGGGATTGCGTGTTCCTTGCAGGAACGAGGTTTGCGCGCGAAGGCGTGCTCAAGAACGCCAAAAATCATGGATCAGAAGTAATACCCAATGTTCATGTACAGCTGATTCTCCCATTGGTTACTCCCACCAGCCGCCAGACTCTGGGTGTAGCTGCTGCCACCAATGTACGGATCATTTTTTCCGTACAACCATTCCGTCGCGATCCACAGTTTGCTGAAGGAAAACGAGGTCCCCAGAATCAATCGTTGCGACGTCTTGAACGCGTCGGCGGACTTGTCGAAGGCGCTGTAGTTGGCGTACAGCTTCACACCGCTTATCTGGTCGAAC
The DNA here is from genome assembly GCF_900004965.1 of Pseudomonas sp. 44 R 15. NCBI lineage: Bacteria > Pseudomonadati > Pseudomonadota > Gammaproteobacteria > Pseudomonadales > Pseudomonadaceae > Pseudomonas > Pseudomonas sp. 44 R 15. Next base: position 37,468 of record NZ_CVTU01000089.1, on the reverse strand, counting down.
AGGTATTTGCCGGCGACGTCGTAGCTCAGGTCGGCGACGTACAAGTTGCCGCGACTGGCGACGTTGTAGGTGCCGTCGTATCCGCCGAGCGTAACCACTTCATCGCTGCCACGGTTGCGCGGCGACATCTGTTGCCGCGCCGCTTGCAATTGCACGCCCCATGGGCCGTTCTTGCCGAGGTAGTGCACGGCCACCGCGTTGCGGCGGCCATCGTTATCGGTGTCCTTGTTTTCCAGGGTCGAGGTCAGGCCGGAGAGGCCGATTTCGGATTTCCACCCGCCCAGGTCCAGGGCTTTGGCCACGCGCAGCACCACGGTATTGCGCTCCTGGTTGTCGCTGCCGTCGCCTACGTAGCTGTCGGCCCCGGACACCACGCTGGAATACGTCACCCCTTTGCTCGTGCCCTTGCCTTGCCACGCCGGGCGCAGGTAGTAGCCGGCCTGGATGTTCCAGTCGCCACTTTGCTGGATGTACTTGGCGCCGACTTGTTGCACATCTTCCAGGCCGATGACGTTGCCCAGGGTTTCGTAAAAGGTGCTGCCGAAGTAAGGCTGCAACCCGAACGGCACGGTATTCAGGCCTACCTGCACTTGTTGGTCGGGATTGAACTTGTAGCCGACCCAGGCGAACTTGGCGAACTGGATATCGCCGTAATTCTTGGTGTACTGGTAGGGATAGGAGCGACCGTAGAAGCGGTATTGGGCCTCGCCGATCCAGCTGTCAGAGTTGTACTTGGCGCTGAGGAACACCGTGTCCAGTCCGAACTTCTGGATGTCACGGTCCGGATCGTAATCCCAGCGCGCCCGGATGGCGCCGCCGAGGTCGAGGTTGTCGGTGACCTGTACTGCCATGGCCGGGGCCGCGAAGGCGCCGAGCAGCGGAATGAGGACGATGGAACGGACCGCAATCTGGGTGGTAGTGCGCACAGTGATACTCCTGATTTTTTAGTTATGGTTGGCAACAGCAGCCCACGCCGCAGCGAACGCTGCGACTTGGTAAAAGGGTTATTGACTCAGTGGGTATGCGGTCGTATCAGCCTCAGCGCAGGTTCTGTGACAGGCACCACGGGGATCGCCGAAGCGCCGGGGGCCGCGGCGAGCAAGGTCTGTGTGTAGGTGTTTTGCGGACGCAGCAACACCTGTTCGGCCGTTCCATATTCCACCACTTCGCCCTGGCGCATCACCGCGATGTAGTCACTGATCTGCGCCGCCACGCGCAGGTCGTGGGTGATGAACAAGATGCTCAGGTTGAGGCGCTGTTGCAGCTCGGCGAGCAGCTCCAGCACCTGCTTTTGCACCGAGACATCCAGCGCCGAGACGCTTTCATCGGCGATCAACACTTCCGGGCGCATCGCCAGGGCACGCGCGATGCCGATGCGCTGGCGCTGACCGCCGGAGAACTGCCGGGGTTTGCGCTTGAGGGCGTCACGCTTGAGCCCGACCTGTTCCAGCAAATCACCGGCCTCGGTCCACGCATCCCTGGCCGACAAACCGCGCAATTGCGCCGCGCGGGCGATGATGTCGCCGACCCGATGGCGTGGATTGAGCGAGCCGTACGGGTCCTGGAAAATCATCTGGATCCTTCGCCGATTGGCCGCCAGCGCGGAACCGCGCAACGCGAGAAAATCCGTGTCACCCACCCAGACGTGGCCGCTGTCGCTTTCCACCAGCCGAATCGCCGCTTTCACCAGGGTGCTTTTGCCCGAGCCTGACTCGCCGACAATCGCCAGCGTCTTGCCCCGTGGCAGTTGCAGCGAGACATCCTTGAGCGCCGGAATCAACCGGCCACCGACGTTATAGGTCTTGGTCAGGTGCTCGATGCGCAGCGCCAGCTCACCGTCGGCGCACGGCGCGTGCAGCTCTGGGTGCAGGGCCGGCACAGCGGCGATCAACTTGCGGGTGTACGGGTGTCTTGGCGAGTTGAGCACTTGATCGCGTTCACCGATTTCCACCAGCACGCCGCCCTCCATCACCGCGATGCGGTCAGCGATTTCCGCCACCACGCCGAAGTCGTGGGTGATGAACAGGATGCCGTGTTGACCACGACCGCGCAGGTCGCGGACCAGTTTCAGCACTTGGGCCTGTGTGGTCACATCCAGCGCCGTCGTCGGTTCGTCGGCAATCAGCAAATCCGGGTTCATCGCCAGCGCCATGGCTATCACCACCCGCTGGCATTGGCCGCCCGAGAGTTGATGCGGGAAGCTGTTGGCAATCCGTGGCGGGTCGGGCAATTGAGTCGAGTCGAGGAGGGCGAGCATGCGTTCGCGGCGCTCCGTGGCGGGCATCTGCGGCGCATGAATATCGAAGATTTCTTCGACCTGCTGACCAATGCGAATCGCCGGGTTCAGCGCCGCCATCGGCTCCTGGAAAATCATCGCAATGCGGTTGCCGCGCAGCGTGCGCAGGGCGTTTTCATCCATGCGGCAGATATCGTCGCCGAGGAAATCAATCACGCCTTCACTGTGTCGCAGGCCTTTGGCGTAATCGCCCATGATCGCGGCCGAGAGTACCGATTTGCCGGAGCCCGACTCGCCGATCACACAGAGAATTTCGCCTTTGCGTACGTCCAGGTTGATGCCCTTGACGGCGTGGCTACGATCGGCGCCGGCGGGCAGTTCGATGGAGAGGTTTTCCACGCTCAATACTTGTTGATGACTCATGCTCAGCTCCTTGCGCCTTTCTGGGCGTGCTCGTCCAGACCGTCCGCCAACAGGCTCAGGCCCAGCATCAGGGTGGAGATGGCAATGCACGGGAAGATCACCAAATGGGGGAAGGCGATGGCCATGCTGCGGCCTTCGTTGATCATGCCGCCCCAGTCAGGGGTCGGCGGCGGCAAGCCGAGGCCGAGGAAGCCAAGGGCGCCGATCATGATCGCGGTGTAGCCGATGCGCAGGCAGAAATCGACGATCAACGGGCCGCCGCAATTGGGCAGGATTTCCACCAGCATGATCCGCAGCGCTCCTTCGCCCTGGGTGATGGCGCTGAGCACGTAATCCCGCGAGCGTATGTCGATGGTCAGTGCGCGCATGATCCGGAAGATCGCCGGAGCGCTGGTGAAGGTCACCGCAATCAGAATGTTCAGCGCCGACGCGCCGAGGGCGATGATGATCACGATGTACAGCACCAGCACCGGGAACGACAACACAGTGTCGGCGACATAGGACAGCAGCGCATCGACCCAGCCATTGAAGTAGCCGGCGCACAGGCCCATGGCGATGCCGACGGCAAATGCGGTCAGCGTTGCCAGAATCGACCAGAACAACACGGTGCGCGTGCCCCAGATCAGCCGAGAGAGAATGTCCCGGCCGATCATGTCGGTACCGAGCAGAAAGTGCATCCCGTCGCCATCCGGCGTCATCGGCGTCAGCAGCGGGGTGAAGCTTTCCAGCGGATCATGGGGCGCCAACCACGGCGCGAACAGCGCCATCAGCACCCAGCCGCCGACCAGCAGCAAACCGAGTAGCGCCAAAGGATGTTTGAACGAACTGAGGAAGTTCATTGACCACCTCCGCCAAGACTGCGCAACGTTATGCGCGGGTTGAGCCAGGTATAGGCCAGGTCAGAGAAGATTTTGGTCGCGCCGACTACGATGCCGCTGATCATTGCGCAGGCTTCGATCAGGTAGACGTCATGGTTAAGCGACGCGGTGTAGAGCAGCGAGCCGAAGCCTTTGTAGGCGAAGAACACCTCGACCACGATCACGTTCGACAGCAGCCACGGGATGTACAGCATGATCACGGTGATGGGGGCGATCAGCACGTTGCGCAGGGCATGGCGCAACACGATACGCGAGGTCGACGCGCCTTTGAGGCGGGCGGTGCGGATGTAGGGTGCCTGCATCACTTCGACCATCGAGGCCCGCGTGATCCGCGCCAGATAACCGATGCCGAACAGGCACAGCACCATCAGTGGCAGCGCCAGTTCCACTGGGTTGAAGCCGTCGCTCATGCTGCTCACGCCCGGCAGCCAGTTAAGCCAGAACACGAAAATCGCCGAGACAAACACCGCACTGGCGAAGTCTGGAATCGAGGTGGTGACGATCGCCAGGAATGACACCAGCCGATCCACCGCCGAGCCCTGGCGAATCCCGGCCAGAATGCCCAGGGTCAACGCCACCGGCACCATCACCGCCAACGCCAGACCCGCAAGGGTCAAGGTTTGTGCGAGGTTCGGCAGCAGCAGGTCGATCACCGGCTCACGAAAGTGCACCGAAGTGCCCCAGTCGCCGCTGAGAAAATCCTTTAGCCACACCAGGTAGCGCCAGACGAAAGGTTGGTTGTAACCGTGTTCCACCAGCCATGCGGCGCGTTGGTCGGCGGCAGAGTAGGGGCCGAGGACGTTGATTGCAACGTCCTCAATGTTCAGTTCCAGGGCCAGGAACACGATCACCGACACCGACAGCAAGGTTGCCGCCAGCGCCAATAACTTGCGCAATAGAAATTCAGCCATGCTGCACGCTCCGGCTAATCAAGGGATGGCGGCCCGCCGCAACTGAGTGGGCGGACGCGTTCGGGGCGCCTGAATCAGGCGCTCAACCAGACTTGATCCATTGGGTAGAAGTCCGAGGGGTGAACCTCAAAGCCCTGGACCTTCTTGCTCGCGGCAGTGAACTTGTCGCCCCAGAACGGCTGGACCATGACGCAGGCCTCTTGCAGGATCTGCTCGACGCTTTGCATCGCTGCGGCCCGCTGTTTCGGGTCGATGACGCCCATGGCGTTGTCCAGCGCTGCGTCGAACGCCGGATCGCTGTAGTGGCTTTCATTCCAGGCCGCGCCGCTGCGGTAGGCCAGTTCCAGCGACATCACCCCAAGCGGGCGGTGTGCCCAGTAGGTGAGGCTGAACGCGGCCTTGTCCCAGATCGGCCAGTATTGCGTGGCGGGGATCACTTTGAGGTTGATGCGGATGCCGGCCTCGGCGCAGTTCTGCTGGAGGATCTGCGCGCAGTCCTGTTCGTAGCGGCCCTGGGTGTTGCCGACGATCAGGTCGATGTCGATGCCGTTCGGGTGGCCGGCTTCGGCGAGCAGTTTCTTCGCCGCCGCCACGTCCCGCGCACGTTTGGGCAGCGGGAAGTATTCCGGGTGCGACGGCGCGACGTGATGATCTTCGCCCAATGTACCCATGCCGCGATAGGCGATTTTCAGCATCTGCGCGTTGTCGGCACAGAGCACCACGGCTTTGCGAATGCGCAGGTCGTCGAACGGCTTCTGATCGCAGGCCATGCGCATGACGATGGTTTGCGCCGACTTGCAAGTGAGCAATTGCGCGCCCGGCAAACGTTTCGCCAGGTCCAGTTCGGCCACCGTCACCCGGTACAACACGTCCACTTGCCCAGCCTGCAGCGCCGCGAGATGGGTGGAAATGTCGGTGCCCATGTCGACGTAGCGCAATTCGTCGAGGTTGGCCGGTTTGCGCCAGTAATCGGCACGCTTGGCAAAGGTCGCCTGTTTGTTGACCGCGAACGACACCAGTTTGAACGGCCCTGTGCCCAGTGGGTTTTTCGCCCAGTCGTCACCGGCCTTGAAGCTGCGGTGGACGATGGCGCAGGTGAAGGCGTTGAGCATTTCCGGGATCGCCAGCATCGGTCGCTTGAGCACCAGGCGGAACTGGAAGTCACTGACTTTTTCGAACGCTGTAATGTCCTGGAACGCGGTGCGGTTGACCGACTTGGAATCGGCGGCAATCCAGCGTTCGATATTGTGCTGCACGTCCTCGACGTTAAAGGTGTCGCCGTTGCTCCACTTCACGTCCTGGCGCAGGTTGAAGGTCCAGGTTTTCAAGTCCTCGGACGGGCTCCAGCTCTCGGCCAGGTACGGGTGAGTGATGTTGTCGGCATCGACCCAGGTCAGGAATTCGAGGCTGTTGCGCAGCAGGTTCGAGGCTTCGATCCAGGTGATCAGCATCGGGTCCTGGATTTCCTGGATGGCGCAGGCAAACCGAAGGCTGCCGCCCTGGCGCGGCGTTACTGCGTCAGCGGCATGGGCCGAATTACCGAGCAGCGCGGAACCGAGGAAAGTGCTGGCGCTGGCGGCGGTGACGCCCAGCAGCGCGGCGGTGCGCAGGAATTGGCGACGATTGATTTCGCCACGTTTGACTTGGGTGCACAGGTCGTTCACCGCTGGATGCGGCAGAGTGCCGTCCAGTGTTATTAAGTCTTTCATATGCCTCTCCGATAACGTGCAAAAGTGCGTTTTTCGACTGGCCGCAAGTGGGGCGAGCGGCAGACGCAGTCGGTTCGATGAACCGAGACTGTCAGTGGCCGGCAGCGCAAAGGCGCAGGCGTGACAGGCGTGAAGCCGGCAGTAGAGCAAGGCGCAACGAGATCAGAAGGACGGAGGCTGGGTATGACATAGGGCTGCTCTTATGTTGTTTTTATTAGAGATGTCCGCAGTTTTGTCATCTGGGCAACGATCGACAAACGATAAATTCAACGCTGAAACGTTCGATAAATGCATGTTACTGACCGTAAGGAAGGCTGCCGCTTGAGCTAGACAGGCCGGACGGAGGAGCGCGCGGGTACGAAACACTGCGCGGTGGCCGCAAACGCCCCTTGTTCCGGGTGGGAACAAGGGGAAAACCGGACGATGTCGAAGGAGGTTACGGCGCCGTCCGAGGCAACTCAGCGCGGCATCAGGCGCGGATCGAACGGGTAGTCCGAGAGCAATTCGATGCCGTTTTCGTGGATGTAGATCTGCTCTTCGAGCTTGACCCCTTCGCCGCCCGCATCGTGACCGATGTAGCTTTCCACGCAGATGGTCATGCCGGCTTCGAACACCCCGTCGTAACCCAGTGCATCAATATCTTCGCGGTGCACCACGTACGGGTATTCACCGGTCATGCCAACGCCGTGGGCCAGGGCGAAATAGCGGTTGGCCTTGTAGTTATCCGGGATTCTCCAGGCCAGCTCGGCGTATTCCTTGAAGCTGCGGCCGGCCTTGAGCATCTCCACGTTGGTCTGCACTTGTTCGTAAGCCAGTTTGTAGAGCTCTTGTTGCTTGGCGGTGGCGGCTTGCTCGCCGCACAGGAAGGTCCGCGAAAAGTCCGCGTAGTAGCCGAAACGCCCGACCACGTCTGTGTCCAGCGCCACCAGGTCACCGGCTTCGATGGGCCGGGTGCTGCATTCCTGGAACCATGGATTGGTGCGCGGCCCGGAAGACAGCAGGCGGGTTTCGACGTAGTCGCCGTCGGTGGCGATCACGTGTTGGTGCAAGTGCGACCACAGTTCGTTTTCGCTGATGCCCGGCACCAGTTTGCTTTCCATCAAGCGCACGCCAGCCTCGGTGGCACGCAGGCTGGCGCGGATCATCTTCAGCTCGTTCGGCACTTTGATGCAGCGCGCGCGCTCCAGCGGTTCCTGGGCGTCGAAGATCTGGTAGCCGAGTTTTTGCAGTTCGAACGCAGCGGCTGAAGTGGCGCTTTCGATGGCGACGCGTTTGTTGCCGCCGCCGTGCTTGCGTACCAGTTCACCGATTTCGGCGGCCCATTGCGCAGTGACGTTATTCAGGAAGCTGTCGCAGAAGTAATAGGAAATGGCTTTGGCCGGGCGCACTTCATCGACAGTGTTGAGCTGTTCGGCCAGGTGCAGGCAGCCGCCGAATTCGAACACCACCACCGGGCCTTCTGCCGGGATGAAGGCATAACGTGCCGGGTTGCGCGCCGAGTACACCTGCATGTTGCGCGAACCGGTGGCGTAGCGCATGTGGGTCGGGTCGAACAGCACGCACGCGGCGTAGTCGCGTTTTTTCAGTTCGTTGCGCACCCGTTGCAAACGGTCGAGCTGGATCTGCTGGATCTCGGCGTACGTCGGTTCGCAGTCGGCGGGGTTGCGGTTAGGGCCGGACAGACTCATAGGTGTTCCTCGCAGGGCAAATACGGTTAGTTTTTTCTAGGAGTTTTTGGGTGAGTCAGTCGAGCAACTGGTCGCTGCGCACCAGGTTGCGTTCGGCTTGCAGATGGGCTTCGGACAGGCGTCCGTAAAGCTGCTTGGTGCGCTGGGCGCGGCCGATGATTCCGGGTTTTTCGGAGTAGGCGAAGATCGCGGTATTGCGTTCAGTGGCGCCCTCGACGCGGGTGACCCGGTGCACCGAAAAGCGCCCCTTGAAGATCTGCAAGTCGCCGGGGTTGAGTTGCAGTTCCTGTACGCGGCTGCGGTCGTCGCCGCGCACCACGTTGCCGACGGCGCCAAGGTTTTCCTGGGTGCGCGAGCGGATCATCGGTGCGTACTCGAACAGACCGCCAGCCTCTGGCTTCTGGGTCATCATGCTGACGATGAATTCGTTGGTGTCGAAGTGCCAGGGCTGCTCGGTGCCTTCGGGCATCACGTTGATCACCAGCCCGGCGAACGGGTCGGCGTATTCGAAAATCTCCGGTTCGTCGAGGCAGGCACCGATAAAGCGTTTCATCATCGGCGAGACATACAGGCGATGAATGATCGCGTCCGGGGCAATCATGTCCCGGGTGACAAAACCGCTGGTGCGCTCCATGAATGTGCGGCGCGGGTCATCCTGGGGCAGGGTAGGGTCGTCTTCAGTGAAATAGGCGTTGACCTTGCGCACCGAGTAAAAGGTCTTGCCCGACAGTGCCTGACCTTCAGTACGGGCCCGTTCCAGCGCCTCGGGCCGCAGGAAATTCTTCAGCAGGCAGCAACCGTCCTTGGCGAGTTCGGCACGGGCGTGCTCGATCAGCGCCTGCAACCGGACATGGCCCGAATCATGTATGGGGTACAACTCGGTATTAATAATGTCGCTGATATCGCCCACTTCGGCGTCGGCAAGTTGAAGGCTCATGCAAGTCTCCTGGAACTATCAATTAACAGTGTTTGGCGTTGAATCGATAGTTGCTTAAAGAGGTGCGAAGTGGAAATTACAAGTTGTGATCGAATCCATCGGCAGGGGCGATAGTTATGTCAGGCGAACTGGATGGAAGCTTACTGAAAGTGTTTGTCGCGATAATCGAGTGCCAGGGATTTTCTGCGGCGGCCGAGCGTTTGCACAAAACCCAGTCGACCATCAGCCAGAATTTGCAGCGCCTGGAAGAGATTGTCGGCACGCCGTTGGTCCAGCGCACCAGTCGCTCGGTGAGCCTGACACCCTGTGGCGAGACATTTCTGATCTATGCGCGGCAAATCCTCAAGCTGCACGCTGATGCGATCAACGCCGTGCAACTGCCGGATGAGCAGGCGTGCATTCACGTCGGCATGCCCGAGGACTACGCCCAGTTTTGCCTGGCCGGGGTGTTGCGCGACTTTCAGGCGCAGTTCCCCCAGGTGCGGCCGGACGTCTGTTGCGAGATGTCGACCGCGCTGGTCAGCCGTTTGCAGCGCGGTGAGCTGGACCTGGTGCTCGGCGTGCAACACGCCAATCTGCACGCGGGTGAATACCTCTGCGACGAACCGTTGGTGTGGGTGGCGGCTGAGGGGTGGTGCGCCGGTGCGGATGCTTCTGTGCCGCTGGCGGTGTATGCCGAGGGCTGCGCCTTTAGAGCCAACGCCGTGCGGGCGCTGGCCGAGGCCGGACGGGCGTGGCATGTGGTTTACACCAGCCAGAGCCCGCGTGGGATTGGGATTGCCATCGAACAGGGCCAGTCGGTCGGTGTCACGGCGCGACGCCTGGTGCCGTCGGGTTGGCAGGTGCTGGACGAGGCTCAGGGCTTTCCGCCGATTGAGCCTGCGCGGTTGATGTTCTGGCGTTCTGCACAGTGCCAGGCGCTGGCGGTGGAGGCTTTGGTGGACATTGTGGCGCGCCGGTTAGGCCGTTCAAAGTGGCTGGCCGAGCGCCGGTTCACAGCGTTGACGGCGGGCCATCAGCCCCAGCAATAACAGGCTGGCAGTGACCCAGCAGACGATCCAGCCATGCACCAGGCCAAACTGTCCGGTGGCTTGCAGCAGCCAGCCGCACAGCCAATTGGCGGTGGCGCTGCCCAAGCCATAACCGACCATGCTCAGGCTCACCACTTGCAGGCTTTGTACGGGGCTCAAGCGTGCGCTGAGGTAGGCGGCCATCAAGCCCCAGACCGGGAAATAGAACAGCGCGAACAGCCCGGCCGCCAGCCAGGTCAGATTCAAGCTTGGTTGCCAGAGTAGTGCGAGCATCGCCAGGCCGAAGGCGCCGATACTCAACGCCATTACTCTCAATGCCCCCCAGCGATCCGCCAGCGAACCCAACAACAATCCGCCGACAACCCCGCCAATCCCGATCAGTGTCCACAACGAGCCGGTGATCTGTGCGTTGGCGCCCAATCGTTCACTGGCAAACGCCGAGAGGAAATTCAGGAACGGGCCGCTGATCCCGCCAATAAAGGCACTGAGCAGCAGTATGTGCAGCGCCACCGGGTATTCCACACACAGCTTCAACCATTGCCTGAGTATCCGGCGCAGCGACGGCGCGCTGCTTTGCTTGATGCGCTGGGCTGTCGCCAGCGGTGCCAGGACCCAAAAGGTCAGTAGGGTGACCATCAGTGTCAGCCCGGCGCAAACCAGCCAGAAGTGCCGCAGCGAGATGCCCTGCAACAAGGCGATCAGCACCCCGTTAAGGCAGATCGCAAACGCCGCACCTGACGACGCCAGGCCCAGCACGCGGCTGCGGTGGGAGGCGGGGATCACTTCGCCGACCAGTGCGGCGATGGCGTTCCAGTTCGCCACGGCGCAGGCCGAGACCAACGCCAGGCACAGCGCATACGGCAGCACCCACGGGGTGGCGACCGCCAAGGCCAGCAGTGCCGGGCTCAAGGCCATCGTCAGTTTTACCATGTTGCGTGGGCTGATCCACGCCGCGGCGATACCGCTGACAATCGACGCGCCCATGTAGAACAGTTGCAGCAGCGCCGCGATAAACGCGGCCTGGCTGTAGCTCAGCTCGAACACCTGGCGGATCTGGGGTAATAAGGCCGAATAGAGGAAAATACTGAAGCCGTGGGTGGTGGCGTTACACGCCGTAAAGATAAGCGCCAATAAAACAATACTTCTTGTGGGTGAGTGTGGGTTGATTGGCATGGAGTTGGCTCGGTCATTAATTGCTATGGAATGGGGCGTAAGTGCGAGGACTGCCCTAGGTAAGTGCGTTGACTGGGTCGGGCATTTAATTCAAATAAGACTAGCGTCTCTATAAATAAAACAGCCAGTGCTTAATAGTCATGAGTGTGCTGCGAAATACTCATGCTATTTATACGTCGGCGACAGCGGCAGGGCTGAAAGCGACGTCATTGAATCGTGCCGATTACCTGTGGCGAGGGAGCAGGGAGTCGCCCACCACAACACAAAAATGCATGTTACTCGGGAAATTTCCCGCAAGCCGTGGGATGCTTGGGGCTCGTCAGCCCCAGCGCGAGTCCTGTTCATGAAACGCAAAATGCCCGCACTCAATGCGCTCAAAGCCTTCGAAGTGGCCGGCAGTACCGGCAGTTTTACCCGGGCGGCGGAGCTGCTCAATGTCACTCAAAGTGCCGTCAGCCGCCAGGTGCGCCAGCTCGAAGAACAGCTCGGTGAGAATCTGCTGGAACGCCGGCACCACCACCTTGAACTGACCAGCGCCGGCCGGGTTCTGCTGCGGGCACTGCATCAATCCTTCGACAAAATCGAGCTGACAGTGCGCAGCATCCAGCAGAAGTCCCACGCTAATCGCCTGCACATCAACGCGCCGCCAACCTTCACCAGCCGCTGGTTGATGCCGCGCCTGGGACGGCTGCGGGAAAAACACCCCGAATTGGAGCTGAGCATTACCACGCGCTTGCAGGACAGCCTGGCGGAAACCAGCACCCTGGACTGCGCGATCCGCTTTGGCGATGGCGAATGGGATGGGCTGGACAGCTCGCTGCTGCTTCAGGAACGGCACATTGCGGTGTGCGCGTCGTCGTTGTATGCGCGGGAAGCGAGCGAGGGCGAAATCGACCTTAATCGCCTGACCTTGCTGCACGTGTTGGCCAGGGAAGATCAGCGTTATCTGACCTGGAAACACTGGCTCGACGCGGCGAAAATCAGCGGCGTGGATACCCAGGGCGGTTATGAATTCGACCTGCTGGACCTGGCGATTCGTGCGGCCACCGACGGCCTGGGTATCACCATTGCCGACTGGCACATGGTTGCCCCGGAGCTGGCCAGCGGGCAGTTGACCCAGGTACTGAACGTGCATGTGGAAGGGCATCAATCCTACTGGTTGGTGACCCGGCCGGAGCAAACCTTGATGCCGCAACTGCAGGTGTTCGCCCAGTGGTTGCAGGAAGAAATCTGGTTGGCGCAAAGGCAGCTCGAACCCTCCACCGCCGCCAGTTGACCCACCCAACCTTCAGGGGACATTTGATTCCTTCTCGGGGAACATGCATTTTTTGAATGTTACGCCGCTCGATAAATCGTTTGTTCAACCCCCTCAGGATGCCAAGACTGCGGGAACTGGATAAAAACAACGATGGGCGATGCACATGCGACTTGAGCGAAACTTTGTAAACGGTCACTTCATTGAGCCTGCCAGCGATGCGCTGATTGCAGTCTACAACCCGGCGACTGAAGCGTTGGTCGGTCAGGTTTCGGCCGCCACCCGTGCTGAAGCCACGGCAGCTGTCGAGGCTGCCGCCGCCGCCCAGAAGCGCTGGGGCAAACTCACCAGCATTGAACGCGCCGAGCATCTGCGTTCATTCGCCGACGCCCTGGAGGCCTGCGCCGAGAGCATCGGTGCTGCACTGGCCGCCGAGTCCGGCAAAAGTGTCAGCGACGCCAGCAACGAAGCCCGTTACGCCGCGCAAGTCACCCGATACCACGCCGAGTGGGCACGGCGGATCGAAGGCGAGATCATCCCCAGCGACACCCCGAACGAAAACCTCTTCCTGCATCGCGAGCCGATTGGTGTGGTCGCCTGCCTGATTCCGTTCAACTACCCGGTCTACACGTTGCTGCGCAAAATCGCCCCGGCACTGATTGCCGGTAATACCGTGGTGGTGCGCCCGAGTAACAACACCCCGACCTCGGCGTTTGAAATCGCCAAGGCGGTGCAGCAATCCGGTCTGCCCGCTGGGGTGGTCAACATACTGACCATGGACCATGCCACCGCCGCAACGGTCTGCACCCACAACGCCGTCGGCTTGATCACCCTGACCGGCAGTGTCAACGCCGGACGCATGGTGCTTGATTATTGCAAGACCAACATCGCCAAACCGTCCCTGGAACTGGGCGGTAAAACCCCGGCAATCATTGAGGCCGACGCTGACCTTGAAGCCGCCGCCAGCGCTATCGTCGCGTCCAAGACCACTCACTGCGGTCAGGTATGCACGGCGGTGGAGCGGGTTTATGTGCAGGAAAGTGTCTACGAACAATTTCTCGCGTTGCTCAAAGCCAAAATCAGCGCCGTGAAGTTTGGCGACCGCGCCACCGACGCCAGCCTGATGGGTCCATTGGTCAACGCAAGCTCGCAGCAAAACATCCACGCCATGGTCGAGCGCGCCGTCGCCGACGGTGCTGTACTGGAAACAGGCGGTTTTTTGCCTGAGGGCAACGGCCATTTCTACCCGCCGACGCTGTTGAGCAATTGTCGCCAGGACATGGAAATCATCCAGGAAGAAATCTTCGGCCCGGTGCTGCCAGTGCTCAAGTACCGCGACATCGACGAAGCGCTGGCCATGGCCAACGATCACCAGTTCGGCCTGTCGTCGGTGCTGTACACCGAGAACTATCGCACCACCCTGAAAGTCGCCAACACCATCGAGGCCGGCGAGTTGTACATCAACCGGACCCCGGCCGACCCCTACCAGGGCTTCCACGCCGGATGGAAACGTTCGGGCCTGGGCGGTGATGACGGCAAGCACGGCATGCTCGAATTCACCCAGACCCGACTTGTGGTGATGAAGTACTGAACCACCCGCACTACGCCTCACGCCACACCTATAAAAACAATTATTGGGGCGCCCGGACCACCGGGCTGCCCGAGGTCTCACAGATGTCCAAGTCTGCAACCACTGTTGCCGCTGTTCAGGGTTCGAGCGCGGGTGCAAAAAGCCGCAGTGACACGGGAAGTCGCTACATCCAGCTAATGCTGTTGGTGCTGGCCGCCGGGGCGATCTATCCGATCCTCTACCTGCGCCAGGTTTACCAGACCACCATGCTCGAGGTGTTCCAGATTAACCACAGCGAGCTGGGTTATCTGTACTCGATGCTCGGGACGATTTTCCTGCTCAGCTATTTGCCGAGCGGTTGGCTGGCCGACCGGATCGCGCCACGGTTTTTGATTTTCTTTTCGCTGGTGGCCACCGGAGCCTTGGGGCTTTGGTACTCCACGGCACCCTCGATGACCGGTTTGATGATCATCTTCGGTTGCTGGGGCCTGACCACCGGCCTGACGTTCTGGGCCTCTGTGCTCAAGCGGGTGAAGATGATTGCTCATCACACTGAACAGGGCCGGTTCTTCGGCATCCTCGACGGCGGTCGCGGCCTGGTCGAGGCGTTGCTCGCAACGGTCGCCCTGGGGCTGTTCGCCTTCGCCACTGAAACCCGTGGCGAGTCCGCCGCTGAAGGTTTCAAGCACGTGGTCTACCTGTACGCCTGCACCTGTATCGCCATCGGTTGTGTGCTGGTGCTGATCAAGGACCCGAAGTCGATGGAGGACACCGCGCCAGTGGAAAAGGGCAAATACAACCTGCTCAGCGACCTGACCACACTGGTGAAAATCCCCGAGCTGTGGTTGGTGACGGCCATCGTGTTCTGCGGTTACCACATCTTCTGGGCGACCTACAGCTTCTCCGATTATTTGCAGGGCGGCGGCATGACCGCCGTCATGGCCGGCACCATCACCACCATCAAGCTGTGGATGCGCCCGATTGGCGGTATCGGTGGCGGCTGGCTCGGTGACAAGTTCTCGAACATTTCGGTGCTGATCGTGGCGCTGTTCCTCGCGACGTTGGCGATGGTCGGCCTGATCGTGTTCCCGGCGCTCAACAGCATGGGCCTGCTGGTCGGTACGGTGATCTTCATCGGCCTGATGACGTATGCGATTCGCGGTTTGTATTGGGCGATCCTCGACACCTGCAACATTCCGCTGCGTATCACCGGTCTGGCCATCGGCATTGTCTCGGTGGTCGGTTACCTGCCGGACGCCTTCATTCCATTAATCAACGGCTACCTCACCGAGCACTTCCCCGGCGCCCTTGGTTACAAGCTGTATTTCGGCTACATCGCCTCCGTCGGCCTGGTCGGGACCCTCGCGGCCCTGACCTTGCGCGCGCGTATCAATCGTCAATCTTCGAATAAAACAGGTGCCTGAGATGAAAATCGTCGCCCTTGAAACCCATATTGTTGCCGTACCGCCACCGCACATCGGCGGCATGTACTGGCTGTTCGTCAAGCTCAAGACCGATTGCGGCATTGAAGGTGTCGGCGAAATCTACGCTGCGACCTTCGGCCCCAAAGCCATGCTGCCGATCATCGAAGACGTGTTTGAACGCTACTTGCTCAACCACGACCCGCATCACATCGAGCGTTTTTTCCGTCAGGCCTATTCGAGCGGTTTCACCCAGCGTCCCGACCTGACCATGATGGGCGTGGTCAGCGGCCTGGAAATGGCCTGCTGGGACATTATCGGCAAAGCGGCGAACAAGCCGGTCTATGAATTGCTTGGCGGCAAGGTCAATGAGCGCCTGCGTTCCTACACCTACCTGTACCCGGTCAACAGCCAGGGTGAGTACGACTACGACGACCCGGACCTGGCTGCCGAATGCGCCGTCGAGAACATGAATAAAGGCTTCACCGCCGTGAAGTTCGACCCGGCGGGGCCGTACACCGCGTACTCCGGGCACCAGATTTCGCTGCAAGTGCTGGAGCGCTGCGAAACCTTCTGCCGCAAGATCCGCGAAGCGGTGGGCGACAAGTGCGACCTGCTGTTCGGCACCCACGGGCAAATGGTCCCGTCCTCGGCGATTCGCCTGGCCAAGCGCCTGGAGAAGTACGACCCGTTGTGGTTTGAAGAACCGGTGCCACCGGGCCAGGAGGAGGCGATGGCGCAAGTCGCGGCCAAGACCACCATTCCGATTGCTACGGGCGAGCGGCTGACCACCAAGTACGAATTTTTCAAGCTGTTGCAGGCTGGCGGCGCGTCGATTCTGCAAATGAACGTCGCCCGCTGCGGCGGGCTCCTGGAAGCCAAGAAGATCGCGAGCATGGCCGAGGCCTATTACGCGCAGATCGCACCGCACCTTTATAACGGGCCGATTGGCGCGGCGGCGAGTTTCCAGTTGGCAACCTGCACCCCGAATTTTCTGATCCAGGAAAGCATCATGACCTGGGGCGGTTTCCACGCCGAGGTACTGACCAAGCCGCTGCAATGGGAGGACGGCTACATCATCCCGTCCACCGAGCCGGGCCTTGGGGTGGAGCTGAACATGGACGTGGTGCGCAGGCATTCGCCCTATACCGGTGAGCGTTTGCACCTGCAAATGGCGCCGGCCCCGGCAGACGTCAAAGACACATCGCCGGCCAGAGGCTGACGGGATTTCCCGTCGTTCAGTTGCGGGAATGGGTGTTTTTTAAATAACGACTTACGCGGTAACCGTGCATGACATACGACTACATCATCGCTGGCGCAGGCGCGGCCGGCTGCATCCTCGCCAACCGGCTATCGGCCTGCGGCCAATACACGGTGCTGCTGCTGGAAGCGGGCGGCAAGGACAGTTCGCTGTGGTTCAAGATCCCGGTTGGCTTCGCCAAGATGTATTACAACCCAACCTTCAACTGGATGTACTACAGCCAGCCGCAAAAGCAGCTCAACAACCGTGAAATTTATGCCCCGCGCGGCAAGGTCCAGGGCGGTTCCGGCTCGATCAATGCAATGGTCTACGTTCGTGGTCAGGCCCATGACTTCGATGACTGGGCCGCCAACGGCAACGATGGCTGGGGTTTCAAGGACGTGTTGCCGTATTTTCGCAAACTGGAAAACCACCCGTTGGGCGAAAGCGAATACCACGGCGGCAGCGGCCCGATCAGCATCACTCCGATGAAGGGAGAGACCCATCCAATCTGCGATGTGTTCCTCAAGGGTTGCGATGAACTCGGTTACCCGCAGAGTGACGACTTCAACGGGCCGAACTTCGAAGGCTCGGGCATCTACGATGTCAACACCAAGGACGGCCAGCGCAGTTCCAGTAGTTTTGCGCATCTGCATCCCGCACTCAGCCGCCCGAATCTGACGGTCGAGCATTACGCACTGGTGGATCGGGTAGTGTTCGAGAACGAGCGGGCCAGCGGTATTTGCGTGACCCAACACGGCGTGGTCCGCACCTTCCAGGCGCGCAAAGAGGTGATCCTCTGCGCCGGTGCCGTTGACACACCGAAGATTCTGCAACTGTCCGGTGTCGCCGATCAGGCGTTGCTGGCCAGGCACCAGATCCCGCTGGTCAAACACCTGCCGGCGGTGGGGCAGAACCTTCAGGATCACTTGTGCGTCAGCTACTACTACAAGGCCAACATTGCGACGCTTAATGACCAGCTCAGCTCGCTGTTCGGGCAGTTCAAGCTCGGCCTCAAATACCTGCTGACCCGCAAGGGTGCCTTGGCGATGAGCGTCAACCAGGCCGGTGGTTTCTTCCGTGGCAACGAGGCGCAGGCCAACCCGAACCTTCAGCTGTACTTCAATCCGCTGTCGTACCAGATCCCGAAAAACAACAAGGCCAGCCTCAAGCCAGAGCCGTACTCCGGCTTCCTGTTGTGTTTCAACCCCTGCCGTCCGACGAGTCGTGGGCATATCGAGATCCGGTCGAATAACCCCCGAGATGCGGCGCTGATCGATCCCAATTACTTGAGCACACAAAAGGACATCGACGAAGTAATCCAGGGCAGTCGGCTGATGCGCAAAATCATGCAGGCGCCGGCCTTGAAAAGCATCACGGTTGCCGAAGTCCTCCCGGGGCCGATGGTCGAAAGTGATGAACAGATGCTGCAGTACTTTCGCGAAAACAGCGGTTCGATCTATCACCTGTGCGGCTCGTGCGCGATGGGGGCGGATGTACAGACGTCAGTGGTCGATAAACGGCTTAAAGTCCATGGTCTCGACGGTCTGCGCATTGTTGATGCGTCGATTTTTCCCAATGTGACGAGCGGCAATACCCACGCCGCAGTGCTGATGGTGGCGGAGAAGGGCGCCGACCTGATTTTGCAGGACGCCTGATTCGTTGCCATCGTGATTGAAAGCCCGCCGTTTGTTTTTGCTCGAAGCGAACCTCAGGTCTGTTGCTGGAGAATGGGCAGGGTGGACTCGCGCGCTACGTGCAAGCAAATCTATTTTCATGATAAAAAGTTTTATTGACTAAAATATTGTATGGGGTAATTATTTCTCTGCATCTGCTTCATGCAGAGTTATCTTCAGGGTTATCCCGATGAGTCATAAAGCTCAATTCTCCCTCGCGACTTCTTACGTCTTGGCCAATGAATCCTCATTGGCCACTCGCGTGGCGCCGCTGCTGATGCAGGGTTTTCCCGCCGCGCCGGAACACCGGGTAACGTGGAACAACTGGATGCGCGCGCCCTTCAATCAATGGGGGTTCCGTCATCTGTCTCGACTGCGCCCCAGCATTGATGTGTCGGCGGGGCCAGGGCCTGCCGGTCAGCTCCAGGAGGCCCCGCGCGCGCTGGATCAGCTGTGTTTCGACAGTGAGAGTGGGCTGGGCATCCGTGTGATCGAGCACCTCGTCGCCAGCCAGACGGACGCCTTTTTGGTGATGCAGGGTGACAGGGTGTTGTACGAGCGCTACTTCAACGGTCAGCGCGCCTGTGACCGGCACATCATGTTCTCGGTGACCAAGTCGTTGATCGGTACCTTGGGTGAACAGTTGGTGACGCGCGGCGCGCTCAACCCCGAGCGGCCGGCCGCTTACTACGTGCCTGAACTGGCGGGCAGCGCATTTGGCGATGCGACGGTGCGCCAATTGTTCGATATGGCGGTGGGCATCGACTACAGCGAAGTGTATGACGACCCCAATTCAGAAAGCTCGCAGTACGGCTATGCCTGCGGCTTTCAACCCGCACCGGCGCAGTACGCGCAGTTCGAATCGTTGTACCAGTACTTGCCATCCCTCAAGAAACGCGGCAGCCACGGCGGCTTTTTCCACTATGTGACGGCCACCACCGAAGCCTTGGCGTGGGTCATGGAACGTGCCTCGGGCAAGGCCTGCAGTCAGATGCTGGAGGAGGTCTGGGGGCGCCTGGGGTGCGAGCGCGACGGCTATTTCATGGCCGATCCGTGGGGCCGTAACGTAGCCGGGGCGGGGTTCAGCGCCACTTTGAGAGACATGGCGCGCTTCGGTCGCCTGCTGGCCAACAACGGTCGCCACGACGGTGCTGAGCTGCTGTCGCCCGAGACCGTGGCCCGTATCGCCGCCGGTGCGGATCCGGCGATCTACGCGCAAAATGCCGAGTTCTCCAGCTGGACCCCGGGGGCGTCCTATCGAAGCCAGTGGTACGTGTTCAACGACCACAGCCAGGCCCTGATGGCCGGGGGCATTCACGGCCAGTACCTGTTCATCGACAAGCCGTCCGGCGTAGTGATCGTCAAGCAATCGTCGCTCACCGATGCGGTCAGCCCGTTCGATACGGACAGCGTGCGCATGCTGCGCGCGATCGCCGCCCACCTGAGTCACTGACCCACGCCTAAAAAATAAGAGTCTTGCGTTCTATTCACCTGGCTTGCCCAGGTGCTGGCGGCGCCCTGCGTCGCCATTGACTGCCCTGTAACAACAATAATTCCACAGGAGCTTCTTATGGTATTCACCAAGCGTTTCTCTCGAGCGCTGTTGGCGGTCGGCTTACCTTTGACTACCCACGTTGCGTTGGCGGGCTACACCTTTGAGGACGGCGATCTCAAGGGCGAAGTCAATCTGACCGCAGGCGGGGCGACGTTGTTTACCCGTGGTGTCAACTTCGGCAGCGGCCAGGTCGATGCGCGCAACGGTAAAAACGGCGGCGCCCGGATCAACTGGCAAGAGGTCTACGTAAAACCGGGGGTCAAACTGGAGTATGCGTTGCAACCGGATTTCAGCCTGCTCGCGGGCGGCTCCCTGGTGGCGGCGAGCACCTTCGGCGACGGCGACGCGGGTGGCTTGACCCGCAGCTCCGATGGCAAGGCCGCAGCCGAAGAACTCTACGGCGGTTTTCGCGCCGGCGAGTGGAAGCTCACCGCCGGCCGCCAGAATTATATGATCGGTACGGGGTTCATCGTCATGGATGGCAACCTCGACCAGTTCAAGGATGGCGCCTACTGGCTCGGCCCGCGAACCGCGTTCAAGGATTCGGCGATCCTCGCCTGGGACCATGGCGCACTGAAGTCCCAGGCCTTCACCTTGCGCACCGATGATGACTTGGGCGACTTCCGCATGACCGGCGTCAACCTCGATTACAACCTCGATGACCAGGTGACGCTCGGCGCCATGGCCATGAAGGTCAATGCCCTTGGCCCCCGAGGCAGCACGCTCCCGCGCCGCCGGGACGGGATGCAGGTGTACAACCTGCGGGCGCTCAACGCCAAGGTACCCGGCGTACAGGCGCTGACGCTGAATGCCGAGTACGCGCTGGAGCGTGGCAGCGGCGAGGGCGTCGACTACGCTGCCAACGCGTGGTACGCCCAGGCCGACTATGCCTTCAGCACCGTGCCGCTGACGCCGATTCTCGGCTACCGCTACGCGAGCTTTTCCGGTGACGACAACCTCACCGACAACCGGCAAAAAGCCTGGGACCCACTGAGCAAAGGTTTCGTCGACTGGAGCACCTGGCTGGTCGGGGACGTGGTCGGCAACTACCTGCTGTTCAACAGCAACGAAAACGTCCAGCAGTTCTCCCTCAAGACCCACCTCAACGAAACCCTGACCCTGGGCGCGATTCACTACCAGTTCTGGCTGGACGAGAAAAACTACCTGGGCGCACCGGTCAGCGAGCGGCGCTTTGCTGACGAAAGTGTGGTTTTCCTCGACTGGACACCCACGCCGTCGTTCTATACGTCGCTGTCCTACAACTGGGTCAAGCCACTGGCCGCCGCCAAACAGGTGTTCGGCAACGACCAGATGTTCAGTGCGCTGGAACTGTATTTCACCTACCGCTATTAAGTGCTGCGAGCCATCGCGGCCGCGCTGGAGTGTTTTGATCATGAACAGATTTTTGCGTAACACCGTGCTGGGCGCTGTCGCCTCGTTGCTCATCAGTGGAGTTTGCCTGGCTGAAGAACGCACCGTACGGATCTACAACTGGATCGAATACCTGCCACCCGAAGTGCTCAAGAGTTTTCAGGAGGAAACCGGCATTCGCCCGATTTACGATGTGTTCGACAGCGTCGAAACCATGGAGTCCAAGCTGTTGACGGGCAACTCCGGATATGACGTGGTGTTTCCCGGTTCCGCCAACCTGGGACGCTTGATCACGGCCGGTGCCGTGCAGCCGCTGGATCGCAAGCAGTTGCCAAACTGGCAGCACCTGGACCCGCAATTCATGCAAACCCTGGAAACCGCAGGTGACTCCGGCAATCGCTACGCCGTGCCTTACCTGTGGGGCACCACGCTGATCGGCTACAACGTCGACAAGGTGCGCAAAGCTCTCGGCCCTGACGTGCAGATGAACAGCTGGGACATCATCTTCAAGGAAGAAAACCTCGCCAAGCTCGCCAGTTGTGGCGTGGGTTTTCTCGACGCCGCCAACGAGATCCTGCCGATTGCCTTGCACTACAAGGGCCTCGACCCCAATAGCCAGAAGCGCGAGGACTATGTACAAGCCCAGGCCCTGATGATGAAGATTCGCCCTTACGTCAGTTACTTCAACTCGTCGCGCTACGGCATGGACCTGGCCAACGGTGATATCTGTGTGGGCGTGGGCTGGTCCGGCGGTGTCGCACTGGCCACACGACTGGCAGATGCCGCTGGCAAGGGCGTCAAGGTCGAAATGGCACTGCCCAAGGAAGGCGCGCCGATGTGGTCGGACGTGATGACGATCCCGGCCAAGGCCCCCGATCTGGCGGAGGCCCATGCGTTCATCAATTACATCCTGCGCCCGGACGTGATTGCGCGCATCAGCAACAAGATCGGCTACCCCAACCCGAACAAGGACGCCACTGCGCTGGTGGACGCCAGCATCCGCAACGACCCGAACATGTATGTGCCGGACGAAGCGCGCAAGACCCTGTTCGCCCTGGAGCCGATCCCGGCTGCCGCGGAGCGCATCCGCACCCGCACCTGGACCGCCATCAAGAGCAACCGCTGATCAGTGTGGCCCGGTGCGTGCGCGCCGGGCTTGGAGCTTGCCATGACTGAACGGATGGACATTGCCCCCAACTTGCAGCGGGTGCTGACCCTTCGCGTCGCGATAGGGCCGGGCGTGATGCTGGGCGACAGCGTTGAAGGCCTGCGCTGCAATTACCCGATTGTGGGCGGGGATTTCGATGGGGTCGGCATCAGCGGCCAGGTCCTGGCGGGTGGAGAAGATTGCTTTCTTTTGCGCCCCGATGGCATCGGTCAACTGGATGCCCGCTACAGCGTAAGGACCGACGAAGGCGAGGTGATCAACATCCGTAACCGGGGTGTGCTGAGCATGACTGAGTACGGACGCCAACTGGAGCGCGACGGCCAATGGCCGATTCCTGAGACGGAGTACCGCTGCACCTGTACGCCGGTGTTCCAGGTGCCCAAGGGGCGGCTGGACTGGCTCACCCGTTCAAGTTTTATCGGCTTGGTGCATTACCCGTGCGCCGACCAGGTGGTGATTCGTTGCTATCGCTTTTACTGAGGCCCGACCCTGGAAGCTCTCAGGCCTGCATGCCGTAGAACAGCAACTCGGTGATACGCCTGACCTGCATCGAGTGTGCGTCGATATCCGGGTGTTCCTGGTTCACCAGCCGGAACAGTTGCAGGTGCGAATAATCGTTCAACAGGAACGCGGCCAATTCCACATCGAGTTGCGGGCGCAGCTTGCCGGCCTGTTGCAATTCCCGCAGCAATTCGCTGATCTCGGCCCTCAGTGCATCGTTCATGGCCCGATAGCCTTCGGGCAGTCCATTGCTGCCGCCGAACAGGATCAGCGGCAGCAGTTCACGCCACAGGCTGGGGTGCATGACTTCCAGTGCATAGCCGGTAAGAAGACGTTCCAGGTGGCAGAGCGCTTCGACCGGGTCGTCGATTTCGTGGATCCGGCTGCGGGTGTCGATGATCGCGCGTCGATCGGCGTGGTGCAGAATTTCCAGGATGATTTCCTGCTTGTTGCCGAAGTACTTGAACACCGTCGGCGGCGACACTCCGGCCTGGCTGGCGATCTGTTCGATGGTGGTGTTCTGGAAACCCTGGCGCTCAAACAGTTCGACCGCGGCTTTACTGATAGCTTGCCGGCGCTCGGCTTTCTGACGTTCACGCAGTCCACTCACAGGAGATCCTTGTCACGAATAAAAAGAGGGGCGCGTGTCGGCCCCATACCCCCTGCAAAATACTTAATTGGGTAAAGCTTTTAAAGCACTAATTGCCATTCAAGGGGTTTGCCGCTGGTGCTTCTTCATACGGTAGGCAAATTGAGCACGGCTGAGCCCCACGAGTCTGGCGGCCGCAGCCAGGTTGCCGGCGCTTTGTTGCAACGCTTCAGTGATCAGGCGCGATTCAAGGCCTTCGATGGAAACCCCCTGGTCCAACGGGTCGAGGGTACCCAGCAGCGTCGCGCGCGGCGCCTGCGCGGTATTTGACAGGCCGCCCTGGTCGTCGAGGCCATAGGGCTCGGCGGGCATCGGTTCGTTGCGAAACAGATGCACCAGGTCAATGGCCTGGCCTTCATCGCTTGCAATCAGGCCGCGTTCGATGAGGTTTTGCAGCTCGCGCACATTGCCCGCGAAGTCGTAGCGCAGCAACGTCTTCAGGGCGCGCATGGTCAGGCCTGCCGGGGTCCGGGCGTAGTCCTGGCAGAAGCGCGTCAGGAACGCATTGATCAGCAGCGGGATGTCGTCCCGGCGTTCACGCAGCGGGGGCAGGGCGATGGGGTATACATTCAGCCGGTAGAACAGGTCTTCGCGAAAGCTTCCGTCTGCCACCGCTTTACGCAGGTCGATATTGGTGGCGGCCACCACGCGCACATCCACCTTGATCCCGCGCACCCCGCCGACCCGTTCGATTTCCCGTTCCTGCAAGGCTCGCAGCAACTTGCTCTGCCCGGGCAGGCTGAGGCTGGTGATTTCATCCAGGAACAGGGTGCCACCCTGGGCCCGTTCGAACCGCCCGGGGCGTGAGTGCGTCGCGCCGGTGTAGGCGCCGCGTTCGACACCGAAGAGTTCGGCCTCCACCAGGTTATCCGGGATGG
Source organism: Pseudomonas sp. 44 R 15 (assembly GCF_900004965.1). Taxonomy (NCBI): domain Bacteria; kingdom Pseudomonadati; phylum Pseudomonadota; class Gammaproteobacteria; order Pseudomonadales; family Pseudomonadaceae; genus Pseudomonas; species Pseudomonas sp. 44 R 15. The sequence continues at coordinate 13,198 of NZ_CVTU01000089.1, read as the reverse complement.
CGGCGCAATTGAGTGCCACAAACGGGCTGTCATGGCGACGACTGAGCTGGTGCAACTGGCGCGCAAACATCTCCTTGCCCACGCCGGACTCACCGCTGATCAACACCGTTGCCGGGGTCAGCGCGACCCGTTGCAGCGCTTGCATCGCCGCGTTGAACGCGGCACTGGCGCCCACCAACGGTTGCGGCTGGCGGGTTCCGCCACTGCTGGCGACGGGGCCTGCGAGCGTGGGGGTAGCAGGGCCAGTGACGGCCTGGGACACATTCAGGTAGCGTAGGTCCTGCTCGACATCACCCCATTGCTCGGCGGTCTTGCCAATCACGCGGCAACGGTGATGGCCCATGCCACGGCATTCCACTTCGCGGAAAATCACCATTTGCCCGAAGAGACCACTGACGAAGCCGATGGCATAGCCGGTTTCGGTCCAGCACACCGGGTCCTGGCCGATGCCGTAGGCCCCTACATGTTCATCGGCTTCGCACGAGTGGTGCCAGAGAAATTCCCCTTCATAGAACCCCGAATCGGCATCGAACTTGAAGTGCAGCGGTTCGACCTTGGTCATGCCTTCCAGGGTGTGCAGGTGAGTCCCGGCGCGAAACACCGCGGCGGCATCGGCCTGTGGCCAGCGCTCGCGGATCAAGCGCGCATCCCGTGCACCGGAGGCATAACCGGCGCGGGTGAACAGGCCCCGGGCCTGGTCCAGTCCCAGGCGCTCGATGACCTCGGCGCGCAAGGCGCCGAACGACGAACTGTGCAGCAACAACATACGTTGATCGTTGAGCCAGATGCGCCCGTCTTCGGGGGAAAAGAACAGGCAGTCGGCCAGTTCCGCGGTGGTGGGCGAGCTGCTGTCACTGAGTTGGCGACTGTCGCCGCGCGGAGGGTAGGGCGCGGTGGCCACCCGGTCGTCGGGCAGCGCGCTGTGGGGATTAGTCATTGTTATGCCCCTGCAAAGCGAGTGATCGATATGAGCAACTGCTCAGATAGTTATAAAACATAACCTTATCAATTGAACAAGTGGCAGAGCCCGGGTTTTTTGCCGGTGAACGCCCCATGCGTGTGAGCGCTGCGTGGCAGGCCTCGACCCAGAGCCCTCGCCGGTTTATGTACGCGCCGTTGCGTGCAAGCGGCACAGCCTTTGCTCAAGACCTGATGCGGCGTTTGCACCCTGTGCAGACGATGACAATTACAAGAACCGGAGTTGCCAATGCCAGTGTCTGAGACCACCCCCTTTCTACAGCGGGCCATCGCGTCCGAATGCCTGTTCAACGGCGACTGGATTCCCGTTTCGGGATCTGTGATTGACGTGATTGAACCCGCCACCGGCGAACCCCTGATGCGCTGCGCCATGGCCAACGCGGCCGACATTGCCATCGCCTGCCGCAGTGCGGCTCTGGCGCAGCCTGCCTGGGCTGCGTTGGGCCCACGGGAGCGCGCCGAGGTATTTCGCAGAGCGGCGGACCTGGCCCAGCGGTCCTTCGCCGAGCTGGCGCTGTACGTCGCCCGGGAAACCGGCGGCGCGTTGTACAAGGGCGAGCACGAAGTGCGTGAAGCGATTGTGCTGCTGCATCAGGCGGCGGGGCTGTTGTCCCAACCTCACGGGGTGGTGCTGCCCAGTGCTGCCGGCCGACTGTCCTATGCACGGCGCCAGCCCCACGGTGTGGTCGGGGTGATTTCACCGTTCAACTTCCCGCTGGTGCTGTCACTGCGTTCAGTGGCTCCGGCGCTGGCGGCGGGCAATGCCGTGGTGCTCAAACCCGACCCACAGACTCCGGTCAGCGGGGGTTTTCTCATTGCCCGGCTGTTCGAAGAGGCGGGCTTGCCCAAGGGCCTGCTGCAGGTGTTGCCCGGCGCGGCGCCGGCGGGGGAAGCGCTGTGCCGCGATCCGAACGTGCGGATGATTGCGTTCACCGGGTCCACGGCGGCGGGGCGCAAAGTCGCTGAAGTGGCCGGTCGACACCTGAAAAAGGTTGCACTGGAGCTGGGCGGGAAAAACCCGCTGATCATTCTCGAAGACGCCGACCTCGACCTGGCCGCGAGCAATGCAGCCTGGGGCGCCTGGCTGCATCAGGGGCAAATCTGCATGGCGACCGGGCTGATTCTCGTGCATCAATCCATCGCCGAAAGCCTCACCCGCAAGCTGGTGGACAAGGCGCGGGCGCTCACTGTGGGCAATGCCGCCCAGGGTGAAGCGGCGCTCGGCCCGTTGATCAACCAACGGCAACTGCAGCGCGTGCATGAAATCGTCAGTGACAGTGTACAGGCCGGCGCACGGCTGGAGGCGGGCGGCGACTATGACCGGTTGTTCTACCAGCCCACCGTGCTCAGTGGCGTACGTCCGGGCATGCGCGCCTTTGAGGAAGAGCTGTTCGGCCCGGTGGCCACGGTGGTCAGTTTCTCCACCGACGAGGAAGCGATCGAACTGGCCAACCGCACGGAGTACGGCCTTTCGGCCGCCATCATCTCGCCGTCGGTCGGGCGCGCCATGGCCATCGGTGAGCGGCTGGACTGCGGCCTGCTGCACATCAACGACCAGACCGTGGCCGACGAATGCATCAACCCGTTCGGCGGGCGCGGTGCCTCCGGCAACGGCGGCAGCGTCGGCGGGCCGGCCGACTGGGACGAGTACAGCCAGTGGCAGTGGGTCACGGTAAAAAATACGCCGCCTGTCTATCCATTCTGAGCCGTGGCCGTTCCGGGCCCTGGCTCATCGCTTTGATACACCCATGCCTATACAAAAATAAGAGGGCTTGAACATGAACCTGCACAACAAAACCCTGATTGTCACCGGCGTCGCTTCCGGTATTGGCGCCGAACTGGCACGGCTCGCGCGTTTCCAGGGCGCGACGGTGATCGGTGTGGATCGCCATGAACCGCAACTGACCCTGGATGGCTTCTTCCAGGCTGACCTGGGCGACCCGGCCAGCATTGATGCCCTGGTGGCGCGCCTGCCCGCGCGGGTCGACGGGCTGTGCAACATTGCCGGGGTGCCCGGTACGGCGCCCACGCAAGCGGTGGCCACGGTCAATTATCTGGGGCTGCGGCACCTGACTCAAGCGCTGCTGCCACGCATGCCGGCGGGCGGCAGCATCGTCAATGTCGCCTCGGTGCTTGGCGCGCAATGGCCGCAACGGCTGGAGCTGCACAAGGCGCTGGCCGCGACGTCCAGCTTCGAGGCGGGGCAGCAGTGGCTGGCGGCCAATCCGGTGGAGCAGGCCAGCTGTTATCAGTACTTCAAGGAAGCGCTGATCGTGTGGAGCTTCCAGCAATCCCAGGGCTGGTTTCGCGATCACTCGGTGCGTATCAACTGCGTGGCGCCGGGGCCGGTGTTTACCCCGATTCTCGGCGATTTCGTCAGCATGCTCGGGCCGCAGCGGGTGGCCGAGGACAGCCGGCGCATGACCCGCCCAGCCCTGGCCGATGAGGTGGCGGCGGTGATTGCCTTCCTCTGCTCGGACGCTTCGCGCTGGGTCAACGGGGTCAACCTGCCGGTGGATGGCGGGTTGGCCGCCACCTACGTGTAGGGCCTGCCACAGCGATAAATCCCGGTGCGGCCCCTCCGTGCCGGGAGTCTTGAACAACAACAAAAATACAGGACATACAAGATGCTCAAGCCTATCTTGCGGACGGTTGCGGCCACCACGTTTGTCGCACTGTCACCGATTGCACATGCTTATGACCTGCCCGGACTCAACCTGGGTACCACCAGTTTCTACGACGGCTCACCGGCCCCGGCTGGGCCCGGCTGGTACCTGGAGGAATACCTGACGTACTCCCGAGCGAGCCGTTTCAACGATGCCCACGGCAACAAGCTGGCGTTGCCCAGGCAGGATGTGGAAGTGGTGGCGCCCACCACGCAGATCATCTACGTCGGCCAGCCCCTGGCCAATGGCGCGATGCCCGGATTCACCCTGATCAACACCTCCCTGGCCCACGTGAATGTCGACGATGGGTTGAACAATGCGGCGCTGAGTTCCCGTGCCGGCTTTGGTGATCTGACGGTCGGTGCCTTCCTGCAACTGCCGACCCTGAGCCGCGCCGATGGCAGCCCGCTGCTGACCCAGCGTGTGGAGGCTGATGTGTCGATCCCGGTGGGCGCCTATGACCGCAATCGTTCGATCAACCCCGGCAGCAACTTCTGGTCATTCAACCCGTATTACGCGGCGACGTACTGGTTCAGCCCGAAATGGTCGGCGAGCGGGCGTTTCATGTACCTGTGGAATGGCAAGAATGATGATCCGCAGGCAGGCTTCGGGGATGTTTCCGATACCCAGGCCGGCCAGGCATTGCATGCCAATCTGACGCTGCAATATGCCTTGAACCAGCAACTGAGCGTGGGGGTCAACGGCTATTGGTTGAAGCAAATCACCGACACCCGGGTCGATGGACGCGCCGTGAGCGGGCGCCGGGAGAAGGTCTGGGCCATTGGCCCAGGCCTGGTCTATGCGTTCAGCAAGGAAGATGTGCTATCGGTAAACGCCTACTTTGAACAGCAGGCTGAGAACCGCACTGAGGGCAACAAACTGGTGCTCAATTGGCTGCATAAGTTCTAGTGGGCGCCGTACGCACCATCACGCTGATGATGGTCAGTGCGGCAATCACCACCCCGGGGGACGTCGCCAGCAGTACCCCGGCGGTGCCGGCGCCGGCGGCAAGCAGTTGCCCGGCCGCCAGGGGCCCGGCCACTGAACCCAGGCGGCCGACAGCCACGGCGGCACCGACGCCGGTGGCACGCACCGAGGTCGGATACGAGGGCGGTGCAGAGGCGTACAGCACCAACTGCGCAGCCATCACGAACAAGCCGGCGGCAAAACCAGCGATGGCCATGGGCACGATGCCCACCGACAACCCGACCCCGGCCAATGCCGCCAGCAACCCGGCATACACCGACAACACCACGTTGACGGCATTGCAGCGGTCCAGCAGCACGCCGCCGAGCAGCGAACCCAAGGCGCCGCCGATATTGAAGAGCATCTGCACCATGCCCGCCTGGGGTTTGCTGAAACCCTGTTCCAGCAACAGCGACGGCAGCCAGTTCAGCAGCATGTACATCACGGTCAAGGTGAAGAAGTAGCTGAGCCACAAGGCCAGTGTGGTGCGGGCGCGACCCTCGCCGAACAGTGCCTGGCCGGTGGAGGGGCGGGCGCCGTGGGGGGTGTCGCGCTGTTGGCGAAAGGCGCTGGACTCAGGCAGCAGCAGGATCATCAACGGTACGGCCAGCAAGGGCGCCAGGCCGCCAATGATAAACGTGGTCTGCCAGTGCTCACTGGAAAACATCGCCACCACTGCGGCCAATGCACCCCCCAGCGGCACCCCGCAGTACATCACGCTGATGGCCGTGCCACGGTTGCGCTCGCTCACCGCTTCGGCGCACAGCGCGATCAGGTTGGGCAGCGCGGCGCCCAGGCCCAGGCCGGTAAGAAAACGCACCAGCAACAAGCTTGAGTAGCTCTCGACAAATGCGGTGCTCAGGGAAAACAGCCCGAACAGCAGCACGGCGCTGACCAGGATTTTCTTGCGCCCGATCCGGTCGGCAACCCAGCCGCCGAAGAACGCCCCCGGCAGCAAGCCGATGATGCCGACGCTGAACACCCAGCCGAGCATCTTCGGGTCCAGGGCGAAGGTTTGACGCAACCCGGCGGCGGCGGTGCCGGCGGCTTGCAGATCGAACCCTTCGATCAGCGCAACGATAAAGCACAACGCAATAGTCAGCGTCGAACGACGCGATGAACTGTCCATGGCAAACCTCATTGTTGTTGTTTTTGTTGGGGGGGCGAGCTTGAGTGGCTGCTGAGGATTAAGATAACAAATATAACTAAAAAATGAATGGTGGAATAAATCACTCAAAAAACAAGAATAAAACAATAAAATTCAATGTATTGAGATATTGATCCATGGGTGGCTAAAAAATAGATAGCTTTATTAATGTTCGATTATCGGTCGGTTACGGTTGACGAGTCACCTCGGCTGTTTCCATTCTTGGCTCGCGAGGCTGACAGGGCCGAGCGTGTGCCAACCCAAAAACAACAACAAAAATGGACATCGAACATGCCAGAACTCCCTATAGAGGACGCCGTTGCCGCGGCGTCCGTCTCCTGTGCGTCGAACACCACTCCACGCCGGCTGCTGGCCTTGCTGGCCTTGAGCGTGTTGCCCGGTTCGCTGTGGGCTGCAGGCTTTATCGACGACAGCCACGGCACCCTGACCTTGCGCAATTACTACCTGGACCGTGACTACAAGGACGACGGTGCGAAGACCGCCGCGCGGGAATGGGCCCAGGCGTTCATCCTCAACCTGGAATCGGGTTACACCCCTGGCCCGGTAGGCTTTGGCCTGGATGTACGCGGGTTGATGGGGGTCAAGCTCGACTCTTCGCCGGACCGCAGCGGTACCGAGTTGTTGCCGGTGTCGGCCAGCGACAAGCGCGCCGCCGACGAGTACTCGCGCCTGGCCCCAACCGCCAAGCTGCGGTTCGCCCAAACCACGGTCAAGGCCGGCGATGTGTCGATCTTCCTGCCGTTTGCCTTTGCCAGTCCGTCGCGGCTGCTGCCGCAAACCTTTCGCGGCACCACCTTGAGCTCCAAGGACATCAATGGCCTGACCCTCAACACGGGCTATATCGACCGCATCAACAAACGCGACTCCACCGACTACCAGGCGATGACGATCGCCTCGCCCAACCGGCGCTTCAACGCCACCGCCACCACCTCGCACCTGGCTTACGTCGGCGGTGATTACCAGGTCAACAAAGACCTCAGCCTGCGGGTCTATCACTCGCAGATCGCGGACCTCTACCAGCAGGACACCCTGGCGCTGCTGCATAACTTGCCGGTGGGTGATGGCGTGCTCACCAGCGACCTGCGCAGTTTTTTCAGCCGTGAGGATGGCAGTGCCAAGGCGGGCAGGGTGGATAACCGCAACCTCTCGGCGTTGTTTGGCTATCGCCTGGGCGGCCATCGCGTCAGCCTTGGCTACATGCACTCAAGCGGGGAGACGGCCACGCCCTATATCTCGGGAACGGAGTTGATGGGCATGAGCGAACTGACCATGAGTTCGGACTTTCTCAACGCCAAGGAGCGCACCTGGCAAGCCATCTACGACTATGACTTCGCGGCATCGGGAGTGCCTGGGCTGAAGACGCGGCTGCGCTACGTGCGTGGCGACCACATCGAACTGGCCGCTTTCAACGCCGAGGATCGCAAGGAGCGCGAGTTCCAGATGGAACTGGGGTATGTGATCCAGAGCGGCCCGCTGAAGAACGTCGGGTTCATGGCGCGAAAGTCGATCTACCGCAATGACTTCCCGAGCGGCGCGGCCTTTCGCGATGAAAACCAGACCCGTTTTCTGGTGCTCTACACCGTGGCGCTCTGGTAGGCCGATCAGTCCTGGTAGACCTTCTTCAGCAAGCGCAGCAGCTCTTCACGCTCCTGGCCGTCGAGGGCGGCGGTGGCGTCGAGGTCACTCTGTGCGGCGATTGCCTTGAGTTCCTTGAGCAGGGTTTCGCCGGTCTTGCTGAGGAAGATCCCGTAGGAGCGTTTGTCCGGCTTGCAGCGTACCCGCACGGCCAGCGCGCGGCTTTCCAGCTTGTTCAGCAACGGCACCACCTGGGGCGGCTCAATGGCCAGGGCGCGCGCCAGGTCGGCCTGCATCAGCCCGGGGTTCTGCTCGATGATCGCCAGGGCCGAGAATTGCGCCGGGCGCAGGTCGTGGTCCGACAACCGGCCGATCAGGTTCTGGAACAGCTTGAGCTGGGCGCGGCGCATGGCGTAGCCGATCAGATCGTCCAGGGCTGAATCCAGCGGCGGCCGTACCTCGTCGTTGTCGGGCAGGGCCTGGCTGGCGGCGGCGATGTTGGAAGGCTTGGCCATTGGCAGTGCAATCCTCAAAAGGTGCAGGTTAATAAGACTATCTAGTTTGCCGGTGTTGGCGCGCTATGGCTACGCCGGGTTTTCACAGCGTCAGCTACGCGTGGGTTTTAAGCAGAAAAAATATTGGTTATTAAGATTAATAGTTAATTGACATAACTATATTTGCGGTTTAATTTCGAATCATCTTCACACCCAGAACAAGAGCGTACCGCCATGAGCAATTACGAAGGCCGTTGGACCACAGTCAAGGTTGAGATCGAAGAAGGCATCGCCTGGGTCATTCTTAATCGTCCGGAAAAACGCAACGCCATGAGCCCCACCCTGAACCGGGAAATGATCGACGTGCTGGAAACCCTCGAGCAGGACCCTGCCGCCGGCGTGCTGGTTCTCACCGGTGCGGGCGAAGCCTGGACGGCGGGCATGGACCTCAAGGAATACTTTCGCGAGGTGGATGCCGGCCCGGAAATCCTCCAGGAAAAAATCCGCCGCGAAGCCTCGCAATGGCAGTGGAAACTGCTGCGCATGTACGCCAAGCCGACCATCGCTATGGTCAATGGCTGGTGCTTCGGCGGTGGCTTCAGCCCGTTGGTGGCGTGCGACTTGGCGATCTGCGCCGACGAAGCGACCTTCGGCCTCTCGGAAATCAACTGGGGCATCCCGCCAGGCAACCTGGTGAGCAAGGCCATGGCCGACACCGTGGGCCATCGCCAATCGCTGTACTACATCATGACCGGCAAGACCTTCGGCGGGCAGAAAGCCGCCGAAATGGGCCTGGTCAACGAAAGCGTGCCCCTGGCTCAACTGCGCGAAGTGACCATCGAACTGGCGCGTAACCTGCTGGAGAAAAACCCGGTGGTGCTGCGTGCCGCCAAGCATGGCTTCAAGCGCTGCCGCGAGCTGACCTGGGAGCAGAACGAGGATTACCTCTACGCCAAGCTCGATCAGTCGCGCCTGCTCGACACCGAAGGCGGTCGCGAGCAGGGCATGAAACAGTTCCTCGACGACAAGAGCATCAAGCCTGGCCTGCAGGCGTATAAACGCTGAAGGGCGCGGCCGCCTGGCCGCGCCGTTGTACCCTGCTTGAACGTATTCCCGATAAAGACAATAAAGAGGAATCACCATGCTGGACGTGCCCCTGTTGATCGGCGGCCAGTCGTGCCCCGCCCGTGACGGTCGAACCTTCGAGCGTCGCAACCCGGTGACCGGTGAAGTGGTCTCCCGAGTGGCCGCCGCGACCCTGGAAGATGCCGACGCCGCGGTCGCCGCCGCCCACGCCGCGTTCCCCGCGTGGGCGGCGCTGGCGCCCAACGAGCGCCGCACCCGCTTGCTCAACGCTGCCGAGCAATTGCAGGCGCGCAGCAGCGAATTCATCGCCGCCGCCGGCGAGACCGGCGCCATGGCCAACTGGTATGGCTTCAATGTGCGCCTGGCGGCCAATATGCTGCGCGAAGCAGCGTCGATGACCACCCAGATCACGGGGGAGGTGATCCCCTCCGATGTCCCCGGCAGTTTCGCCATGGCCTTGCGTCAACCGTGCGGTGTGGTGCTGGGCATCGCGCCGTGGAACGCCCCGGTCATCCTCGCCACACGCGCCATCGCCATGCCGCTGGCCTGCGGTAATACCGTGGTGCTCAAGGCCTCGGAATTAAGCCCGGCGGTGCACCGCCTGATCGGCCAGGTGTTGCAGGATGCCGGCCTTGGCGATGGCGTGGTCAACGTCATCAGCAATGCTCCGGCCGATGCCGCCGCGATTGTCGAGCGGCTGATCGCCAACCCGGCCGTGCGGCGGGTCAACTTCACCGGCTCGACCCATGTCGGGCGGATTGTAGGCGAACTCTCGGCGCGTCATCTCAAGCCGGCATTGCTTGAACTGGGCGGCAAGGCACCGTTGCTGGTGCTCGACGATGCCGATCTTGACGCCGCTGTGGCGGCGGCGGCCTTTGGCGCCTATTTCAACCAGGGCCAGATTTGCATGTCCACCGAACGCCTGATCGTCGATGCCAGGGTCGCCGATGCGTTCACCGCCAAGCTGGCGGCCAAGGTCGCGACCTTGCGTGCGGGTGACCCCGCTGCGGCGGATTCGGTGCTGGGCTCCCTGGTGGATGCCAGCGCCGGCACACGCATCAAGGCCCTGATCGACGATGCCCTGGCCAAGGGCGCGCGGCTGGTGGTGGGCGGCCAACTGGAGGGCAGCATCCTGCAGCCGACCCTGATCGAGGGTGTCACCGAACACATGCGCTTGTACCGCGAAGAGTCCTTTGGCCCGGTGGCCGTCCTGCTGCGTGGTGAGGGTGATGAAGCCTTGTTGCGCCTGGCCAACGATTCCGAGTTCGGCCTGTCGGCGGCGATCTTCAGTCGCGACACCGGGCGCGCGCTGGCACTGGCCCAGCGGCTCGAGTCGGGTATTTGCCATATCAACGGCCCAACCGTGCATGACGAGGCGCAGATGCCGTTTGGCGGGGTCAAGTCCAGTGGGTACGGCAGCTTTGGTGGCAAGGCGTCCATTGAGCACTTCACGCAATTGCGTTGGGTGACCTTGCAGAACGGGCCACGGCATTACCCGATCTGAGCAGTTGCTGCGACCTAACAATAACAAGGCGGCTGTGATCCGCTTTGCTGGAGGACATCCTTGTGAGTTCCGAATCCCGACCGCAACCCCAACCCGCACCGCGATACCGCGAGGTCTCCATCGGCCACGCGCCGGTGGCGGTCACTGAAGAACACGGCGTGTTGCACATGCGCTCCCTGGAGCCCCTGGCCGAGTTGCCGGCGCGCCTGCTCGATCGCCTGGTGCATTGGGCTCGGGTACGGCCCGAGCAGACGTTTATCGCGGCCCGCCAGGCCGGTGGGGATTGGCGCCGTGTCAGCTACCGCGAGATGCTCGACAGTGTGCGCGCGATTGCCCAGGGCCTGCTGAATTACGGGCTGTCGGCGGACAAGCCGCTGGCATTGCTGTCGGGCAACGACATCGAGCATTTGCAGGTCGCCCTCGGCGCCATGTACGCCGGTATTCCTTACTGCCCGGTCTCGCCGGCGTACGCGTTGTTGTCCCAGGATTTCGCCAAGCTGCGGCATGTCTGTGACCTGCTGCAACCCGGGCTGGTATTCGTCAGCGATGCGGCGGCCTACCAGCGTGCGATCGAGGCCGTATTGCCGGCCGAAACTCCGTTGATTTGCGTGCGCGGCCACGTCCCCGGGCGTACTCAGGCCAGCTTTGCGAGCCTGCTGCAAACGCCGGGCGGCGCCGAGGCCGATGCGGCGTTCCAGGCCACCGGTCCTGACAGCATCGCCAAGTTTCTCTTCACCTCGGGCTCGACCAAATTGCCCAAGGCCGTGATCACCACGCAGCGCATGCTCTGCGCCAACCAGCAGATGCTGTTGCAGACGTTTCCGGTGTTCGGTGAGGAGCCTCCGGTGCTGGTGGACTGGCTGCCGTGGAATCACACCTTTGGCGGCAGCCACAACGTCGGCATCGTGCTCTACAACGGCGGCACCTTTTATCTGGACGACGGCAAGCCGACGGTCCAGGGTTTTGCCCAGACCTTGCGCAACCTCAAGGAGATTTCGCCCACGGCTTACCTCACGGTGCCCAAGGGCTGGGAAGAACTGGTCAACGCCCTGGAACAGGACGCCGAGTTGCGCGAATGTTTTTTTGCGCGGATGAAACTGTTCTTCTTCGCCGCCGCCGGCCTGTCCCAAAGTATCTGGGATCGCCTCGATCGCGTAGCCGAACAGCACTGCGGTGAACGCATCCGCATGATGGCCGGGCTAGGCATGACCGAAGCCGCACCGTCCTGCACCTTCACCACCGGGCCGTTGTCCATGGCCGGCTATATCGGCTTGCCCGCGCCGGGCTGCGAGGTGCGCCTGGTGCCGGTGGACGGCAAGTTCGAAGGGCGCTTTCGCGGGCCGCATATCATGCCGGGATACTGGCGAGCCCCCCAGCAAACCGCCGAGGTGTTCGATGAACAAGGGTTCTACTGTTCAGGAGACGCGATCAAGCTCGCCGACCCTCAGCAGCCGCAACTGGGCCTAATGTTCGATGGGCGAATTGCCGAGGATTTCAAGCTCTCTTCCGGGGTGTTTGTCAGCGTTGGTCCGTTGCGCAATCGCGCGGTGCTCGACGGCTCGCCCTATGTGCAGGACCTGGTGATTACCGCGCCCGATCGCGAGTGCCTCGGAGCACTGGTGTTCCCCAGGCTCTACGAATGCCGTCGGCTGGCGGGCCTGGACGCCGACGCCAGCGACGCCGACGTGCTCGGCAGCGCGCCGGTGCGCCAGTGGTTCGGCGATTGGTTGCAACGCCTCAATCGCGGGGTGACCGGCAATGCCAGTCGCCTGGAATGGATTGCCCTGCTCGACGAGCCGGCGTCCATTGATCGTGGGGAAATCACCGACAAAGGTTCGATCAACCAGCGCGCCGTGCTGCAATGGCGCGCGGCCAAGGTCGAGGCGTTGTATCGCGGCGAAGAGGCCACGATCCTGCGCGCCGAGCCCAAGCCTTGAACGGGCAGTATTCGGCATTTGCCGATGTGGCGATTCTCGAGGCCGTGCGCACCCCCTGGATTGACCTGGGTGGCGCACTGTCTCAGGTCTCACCCATCGACTTGGGGATCAAGGTGGGCCGTGAGGTACTGGCCCGTGCGGGTATTGAACCGCAGGCAGTGGACAGCGTTCTGGCCGGCTCCATGGCCCAGGCCAGTTTCGATGCCTACTTGCTGCCACGGCATATCGGCTTGTACAGCGGGGTGGCGCAAGCGGTCCCGGCATTGGGGGTGCAGCGCATCTGCGCCACCGGTTTCGAACTGTTGCGCCAGGCTGCCGGGCAACTGCGCGACGGCGGGCAACTGGCCTTGTGTGTGGCCAGTGAATCCATGTCGCGCAACCCCATCGCGGCTTACACCCACAGGGGCGGGTTTCGTCTTGGCGGCGAGGTCCAGTTCAAGGATTTTCTGTGGGAAGCCTTGTATGACCCGGCCCCGGGTCTGGACATGATCGCCACGGCCGACAACCTGGCGCGCCGTTATGGCCTGGGCCGCGAGGCAGTGGATCGCTACGCCTGCGCCAGCCACCAGCGAGCGTTGCAGGCGCAGCATGACGGCGCTTGGGTTGACGAGGTGGTGACGGTCGATAACCAGGTATTCGAACTTGAGGGATACCAGCCCAGAGGCATCAGCCTGGCGCGTGGGACCGGTGCCGTCAGCGCGGACAGCCACCCTCGGCCCACCGACCTTGCGAGCTTGAAACGCTTGCGCGCCGTGCATCCCGGCGGGGTGCAAACCGCCGGCAACAGTTGCGCCGTGGTGGATGGCGCGGCGGCGGCCTTGGTG
>NZ_CVTU01000087.1:7281-14807 GCF_900004965.1 Pseudomonas sp. 44 R 15 | reverse complement strand
AAACCGCCTGCACGCCCACGCCGTCACCCAGCAAGGAAACCACCTTTACCAACGCCAATACGACTACGACAAAGCCGGCAACCTCGCCCGCCTGATCGACACCCGCAAAGGCGAACACCGTTACCGCTACGACCCACTAAACCGCCTGACCCGCGCCGATCACTCGCAAGACGTACAGGAGCGTTTCGGCCACAACCCCGCCGGCAATTTGCTTATGCAAGACAGGCCGGGGCCGGACATCGTGGCGGGCAATCGCCTGATGATCCAAGGCGGTCACCATTACGACTATGACGCTTTTGGAAATCTAATAAGAGAACGGCGTGGCAAGGGTCATGCACTCGTCACCGAGTACCGCTACGACTGCCAGCACCGGCTGATCGGCCTCACCAAGCCCAACGGCCAAACCGCAAGCTATCGCTATGACCCGTTTGGTCGACGTATCAGCAAAACCATAGAAGAGAAAACCACAGAGTTCTTCTGGCAAGGCGACAAGCTGATCGCCGAACACCATGCGGAACGTCATCGCAGCTACCTCTACGAACCCGACAGCTTCCGCCCGCTGGCACTGCTGGAAGGCTTCGGGCCGGAAGACGTAAAGCCCTACCACTACCAACTCGACCACCTCGGCACACCGCAGGAACTCACCACGCCCGACGGTGAAATCGTCTGGTCCGCGCACCACCGCGCCTACGGCGAAATCAGCCGCCTCGACGTAGGCAAAATCGACAACCCACTACGTTTTCAAGGCCAGTACTTCGACCAGGAAAGCGGCCTGCACTACAACCGGCATCGCTACTACAATCCGGATATTGGTCGTTACCTGACGCCCGATCCGGTGAAGTTGCCAGGAGGGATCAATGCGTACCTATACACGCTCAATCCTACGGGGTGGATTGATCCGCTGGGGCTGGCGTGTACGCGGGACAATTGCCCGGGACGGCAAAGCCAAACCTCTCCTCGATATGGAGAAGAACCGCCGAAGGTAGGGAGTTCAACTCATTCCGCCACCTACGAGCAAGCATTGAACAAAGCACTTGAGTGGTTACTGGAAAATGACTTTCGGGCGGAAAAAACAAAACTAGGAAAATTTGGCGAGCGCAAAGGTCAGCCCATCGGCATGCAAACGACTGATGCAAGGACAGGTTATCGTGTTGAATATGACGAGAGGCATGGCGCTCACATTAATGTATGGACTCACAAAAAAAATGGCCCCCACTACACCTTTGAGGGCACGTCAAAAACTGTACTTCAACTCACAAAGAGGTTTGCAAAAAAATGAGCTATCTTGACGAAGAAATAATCAAAGACCTCAACCGGCTGAATATCGAATTCGATATCCCAGCAGAAGTCGAACACGACTTAATTGTTGAAAAAATTAATGCAACCGTTCCTTTCTCCGGAAATCAAATAGCTTGGAGCCTATTTAAGGAAAACACCTATGTCGGCCCCTCCTCATTACGACCTACGTTAGAGATGCTAGAGAAAAAAATAAAAGCAGCCACTACACGCGATGTAATTTTCATCGGCGACGCAACCGACAACGCTTATTCAATTACATGCAGAGACCTCATGCAATCACTGCAAACTTTTTCAAAAATACCCCAGCATACTTACATACTTCAAAAACAGCTTGATTGGATTGCCTGTATTTCATTTGAGGGCGACGTTGATTTTGCAAGAATATAGCTTATGCGAAAAGCCAACCTATATTGCTTAAAAAATTTGCACTCTACCAACAACCATCTATCAAGATTAAATTAAATATAAATAAACAATGTTTCTTCTGACCAAAGCATTGAATTTATTGAGCTCACGACAAAGAAACTCGGCTTTGTGAAATTGAGCGAAACCGCCATTCATCCATACCCAACAAACACGTGAACACGGCTTCAGCCGCGCTGCTGCCTATTAAACTCTGAGAAATTGCTCCAAGGGAGCCAGGAGCCATGAGCCAAATCTGCTGCACAATCGGCTCATCAAATGAGCCGAATAGCCCCCCCTATTCGGCTCACCCAGGCGCTCCCTCATGGATCACCCCACTGAATCTGGCCACACGGCACCTGACCTACCATAAAAAAATGCTAATAGGCCTCCCCGGAGGCGGCCGCAGCACGTGTTATCAGATCAATCCCACCTACGAGCAACAGCCCCCACTCATTTGCCCCAATCCCCCATGTCTGCTAGTGTCGCGCCGGTTTACCGTCTACCGGAATTGCCGCCATGGCCCGCAAAAAAGTTGCACTCGATTTCGAACAATCCCTCGCCGACCTGCAAACCCTGGTCGAGCGTCTGGAGAACGGCGAGTTGTCGCTGGAAGACTCGTTGACGGCGTTTGAGCAAGGCATCGGCCTGACGCGTGACTGCCAGAGCGCGTTGGCGCAGGCTGAGCAAAAAGTGCAGGTGTTGCTTGAGCGCGATGGGGAGTTGGCCGAAGAACCTTTCGATGCGGAACAACCCGAATGATCGATGCGTATCAGGCCAGTAGCCAAGCCCGGGTAAATGCGGCGCTGGAGCCCTTGTTTGTTGCGCCGAGCCCGGAAATGAAGCGGCTTTACGAGGCCATGCGCTACAGCGTGATGAACGGTGGCAAGCGGGTGCGCCCGTTGCTGGCGTATGCCGCGTGTGAAGCGCTGGGTGCGCCAGCCGAGCAGGCCAATGGCGCGGCCTGTGCGGTAGAACTGATTCACGCCTATTCCCTGGTACATGACGATCTGCCGGCGATGGACGACGACGATCTGCGTCGCGGCCAGCCGACCACCCATAAAGCCTTTGATGAAGCCTATGCGATCCTGGCCGGTGATGGCCTGCAGAGCCTGGCGTTCAGCGCATTGCTGGACCCGGCGCTGAGCAGCGTCAACGCCGAGACCCGCCTGCGCATGGTCACCGCGCTGGCCCTGGCCGCAGGCCCGGCCGGGATGGTCGGCGGGCAGGCGATCGACATGGGTTCGGTCAGCCTCAAGCTGGATCAGCAAGCCCTGGAACACATGCATCGTCACAAGACCGGCGCGCTGATCGAAGCTGCCGTGCAACTGGGCGCCCTGGCCAGTGGCCGGGCTGAAGCGGCGCAATTGGCGGCGCTGCAAACCTATTCACGGGCTGTCGGCCTGGCCTTCCAGGTGCAGGACGATATCCTCGACGTGGAAAGCGACACCGCCACCCTCGGCAAACGCCAGGGCGCCGATATCGCGCGGGACAAGCCAACCTATCCTGCGCTGCTCGGGCTTGCGGCCGCCAAGGCCTACGCCCTGGAGCTGCGCGATCAAGCCCTGGACGCCCTGCGACCTTTCGACGCGGCGGCTGAGCCGTTGCGTGATCTGGCGCGGTATATCGTCGAACGTCGCCACTGACAGCTGCGGCCATAAGCGCCGCAAATCGGCCAAGTTCGCCCCTCTGCGTGGGCAGTTTGCAATGCTTGAGGTAAACTGCCGCCTCTTCTATACCTATAACGATTCGCCTGATGCCCACGACGTTCCAAGAGATTCCCCGCAAGCGCCCGTCCACGCCCCTGCTCGACCGCGCTGCCACGCCGGACGGCCTGCGTCGACTGGGTGAAGCCGAGCTGGAAACCCTGGCCGATGAACTGCGCCTGGAATTGCTCTACACGGTCGGCCAGACCGGTGGGCATTTCGGTGCCGGGCTGGGCGTGATCGAGCTGACCATCGCCCTGCACTACGTATTCGACACCCCGGACGACCGGCTGGTGTGGGACGTGGGCCACCAGGCGTATCCGCATAAAATCCTTACCGGCCGTCGCGAGCGCATGGCCAGCCTGCGCCAGAAAGACGGTATCGCCGCCTTTCCACGGCGTTCGGAGAGCGAGTACGACACCTTTGGCGTCGGCCATTCCAGTACCTCCATCAGTGCAGCGCTGGGCATGGCGATTGCCGCCCGCCTGCAAGGCAGTGAGCGCAAGGCGATCGCGGTGATCGGTGATGGCGCGCTGACCGCGGGCATGGCCTTCGAAGCGCTGAACCATGCGCCGGAAGTGGATGCCAACATGTTGGTGATCCTCAACGACAACGACATGTCGATTTCGCGCAATGTGGGTGGTTTGTCCAATTACCTGGCGAAAATCCTCTCCAGCCGCACCTACGCCAGCATGCGCGAAGGCAGCAAGAAAGTGCTGTCGCGTCTGCCCGGCGCGTGGGAAATTGCCCGTCGCACCGAAGAATATGCCAAGGGCATGCTGGTGCCCGGCACCTTGTTCGAAGAGTTGGGCTGGAACTACATCGGCCCGATCGACGGCCACGACCTGCCCACCCTGATCGCCACGCTGCGCAATATGCGTGACCTCAAGGGCCCGCAGTTCCTGCATATCGTCACCAAGAAGGGCAAAGGCTTCGCCCCAGCGGAAGTCGACCCGATCGGTTACCACGCGATCACCAAGCTCGAGCCCCTGGACGCCCCCGCCGCCGCGCCGAAAAAGGCCAGCGGGCCGAAATATTCCGGCGTGTTTGGCGAATGGCTGTGCGACATGGCCGCCGCCGACCCGCGCCTGGTAGGCATTACCCCGGCGATGAAGGAAGGCTCCGACCTGGTGACCTTCAGCGAACGTTTCCCGCTGCGCTATTTCGACGTGGCGATTGCCGAGCAGCACGCGGTGACGTTCGCCGCGGGCATGGCGTGTGAAGGCGCCAAGCCGGTGGTCGCGATTTACTCGACCTTCCTGCAACGCGGTTATGACCAGTTGGTGCATGACGTGGCGGTGCAGAACCTCGACGTACTGTTCGCCATCGACCGCGCCGGCCTCGTCGGCGAAGACGGCCCGACCCATGCGGGCAGTTTCGACCTGTCCTACCTGCGCTGCATCCCCGGCATGCTGGTCATGACGCCGAGCGACGAGAACGAATTGCGCAAGATGCTCAGCACCGGCCACCTGTACAACGGCCCCGCCGCCGTGCGCTATCCGCGCGGCAATGGCCCGAATGCGGTGATCGAGAAAGACCTGGAGCCGATTGAAATCGGCAAGGGCCTCCTGCGTCGCCAGGGCAGCAAGACGGCCTTCCTGGTGTTCGGCGTGCAACTGGCCGAAGCCTTGAAAGTCGCGGAGAAACTCGATGCCACCGTGGTCGACATGCGCTTCGTCAAACCACTGGATGAAGCCCTGGTGCGCGAGATTGCCGGTAGTCACGAACTGCTGGTGACGGTCGAAGAAAACGCCATCATGGGCGGTGCCGGTGCGGCGGTCAGTGAATTCCTGGCACGGGAGAATATCCTCAAGTCGGTGCTGCACCTGGGCTTGCCGGATATGTACGTCGAACACGCCAAGCCGGCGCAGATGCTGGCTGAATGCGGGTTGGATGAAGCCGGTATCGAGGCCTCGGTGCGCCAGCGTTTGGCGCTTCTGGCCCTGTAGAAACCGGGACTAAATGTGGGAGGGGGCTTGCCCCCGATAGCGGTGTATCAGTACCAGATGTTCTGACTGACACACTGCAATCGGGGGCAAGCCCCCTCCCACATTTTGATGTGTACACCCTTCAAACGCTATGGACAGCCCATGAAACGCCTGAGCCTTGCCCTGCTGCTGCTACCCTGCGCCGATCTGCTCGCCGACACCCGCGATCATGCCTTGAAACTCTCCGACGTGGTCATCAGCGCCAACCGCCAGGTGCAGGCGCGCAATGACAGCAGCGCCGCCAACACCGTATTCACCCGCGCCGATATCGACCGCCTGCAGCCCGACAGCGTTACCGACCTGCTCAGCCGCGTGCCCGGGGTGCAAGTGGCGCCCACCGGTGGACGTGGCAGTCTGCCGGGCATCTACATTCGCGGTACAAAATCGGCGCAGAGTCTGGTGCTGGTGGACGGCCAGCGCATCGCCAATACCACCTCCGGCGACAGCGGTCTGCAATACCTCAACGTCGACCAGATTGAGCGCGTGGAAGTGCTGCGCGGCTCACGTTCGGTGATTTACGGCAGCGATGCGATCGGCGGGGTGATCCAGGTGTTTACCCGACGCAACGCCGAGCAAGGCTTGCAACCCCGGGTGAAGCTGGGCTTTGGCAGCCACCAGACCTGGGAGCGCAGCGTCGGCCTGTCGGGCGGCGATGAACAGACGCGCTTCAACCTGGGCGCCAGCCTGGATGAAACGGCCGGCATCAACTCGAGCCATCAGTCGTTTCCCAGCGACGGCGACCACGACGCCTACCGCAATCAGTCCCTGAGCCTGAACCTCAGCCACTCGTTCAGCGATGCGCTGGAACTGGGCTTCAACCTTTTGGATAACCGCGGCAAGTCGGAGTACGACAACAGCTTCGGGCGCTACGACTTCGCCACCGGGCAAAGCTTCGGCCAGAAACCCTACACCGATTACACCGTCAGCAGTGCCAGCGGCTATGTCGACGCCACCCTCAGCGAAGGCTGGCAGTCGCGCCTGGAGCTGGGCCACAGCGAAAACCGCGACACCAAGCGCGACACCCTAAGCGATGATTTCAGCGTGTTCAATACCTACCGCGACTCGGTCAACTGGCAGAACGACCTGACGCTGAACGAGCGCAACAGCCTGATCGTCGGCGGCGACTGGTACGAAGACCGCTTCCACGGTTCCACCGCGTTTACCGAAGACAGTCGCTGGAACCGTGCCGCCTTCGTGCAGCATCGCTTTCACGGTGAATGGTTTTCCACCGAACTGGGCCTGCGCCGCGACCAGAACCAGCAGTTCGGCGGCCAGAACAGCTGGAGCGGCACGCTGACAGTGCCGATCAACCCTGACAATGACGTGTTGCTCAGCTACAGCGAAGGCTTTCGCGCACCGACCTTCAACGATCTCTATTACCCCGACACGCAGTACAGCAACCCCAACCTGCAGCCTGAGACGTCAAAAAGCTACGAGGTGCAATGGCGCAGCCAACTGGCGAACAGCACACGCCTGGAAGCCTCGCTGTACCGCACCGACCTGAGCGATGCGATCATCCTTGACGGTGGCAAGCCGCAGAACGTGGCATCGGCGCGAATCAATGGTGTTGAAGCAGCGCTCAAGCAGGAGTTGTTTGGCTGGCAAGGCAACCTGGGCGTGTCGTTGATCGACCCGCGTGACCGCGACAGCGGCCATACCCTGGCGCGCCGCGCACGGCGCACGTTGAACCTGGACCTGGATCGGCAGTTCGATAAGGTCGGTGTGGGCGCGAGCTGGCAGGCCATCAGCAGCAGCTACGATGACGAAGCCAATCGTAATCGCCTGGGCGGCTATGCCTTGCTGGGGCTGCGCAGCAGTTGGGCGTTGAACCGCGAGGTTTCGTTGTCGTTGAAGGTCGATAACGTGCTGGACAAGTCTTATGCGCGGGCGAAGTACAGCTACCTCGAGGGGTATCAGAATTATCGCGAAGCAGCCCGGACGTGGATGCTCGGGGTAACCTGGACACCCGAGATTTGAGTTGCCTGAACCGGCGTCATCGCAGCATAGCTGCCAACACAATTCCAGTCCCCCCCAACCGTAACCACGATGCGAAGCGAGCCGCCCTTGATCTTGATCTGCTTTTGATCTCAGGCGCCCCGTTAAACCACGCTGGCCGAACGCAGGCTTGAAT
>NZ_CVTU01000087.1:0-7231 GCF_900004965.1 Pseudomonas sp. 44 R 15 | reverse complement strand
AGAGCGTTTTGCTTACTTTTGCGCTTTTCAAAAGTGAGCCGCTGTAAAAGCGGAACCCATAGCAGCCGTTACCGCAGAAACGGATATGTACCCGCTCCAATCCAGCATCCTGGTCGGCCCAGAGGCCGCCATCGGGAGCAAGCCCCCTCCCACACTTGAAATGCATTCCCCTGTGGGAGCTGGCTTGCCTGCGATAACGATGTCAGAGGCTCGGCGCAATCACCTGACACAACCGCGCCACCGCTTCCAGCATCTGCCCACTGGGCCGCTCCAGGCCCTTGTCCGGTACCAACCGCACGCGCTCGAACAGGCTCGGCCAGACCTTCCAGGCCTCCCGCTGCGCCTGATCGCCCACCAGGATCAACTGCGGATCACGCTGCAACACTGACTCAATACTCACCTGCGGCGCCGGCAGCGTGAGGTCGTCAAACACATTGCGCGCCCCGCACACCTTCAACGCATCACTGATAATCTGCTCGCCGCCCACGGTGTACAGCGGCTGGTTCCAGACCTGGTAAAACACGCGCAACGGCTCGGCGCGCCGATAGCGCTGGCGCAGTTCGGCGAGGCGCTGGCGCAGTTGATCGGCCAAGGCCAGGCCGGCGTCGGCACGCCCCAATTGCTCGGCAATGGCCTGGACCTGACGGGTCAATTGTTCAAGGTCATGGGGTTCGGCAACGTACACCGGGATATTCAGGCGCTGCAATTGCTCGCGCTGAGCCGGGCCGACGCTGCCGGGCCAGAGCAGGATCAGGTCGGGATTGAGGCTGAGCAGGCGCTCCATGTCCAACTGGCCGTAACGCCCGACCGATGGCACCTGCGCAAGGGCCGACGGCCGCTCGCCGCCATCGAGCACACCCACCAAGAGATCGGCAGCGCCCAGTTCGACGACGATTTCAGACAGCGACGGCGCCAGACTGACAACGCGCTCGGCGGCCAACACCTGAACGCTGAACCCCAGCAACAACGCCAACCAGTAGCGTTTCATCCCAACTGACGCGGAATGCGATAGAGGTAAAACAGCACCGTCGTCGACAGCGCCAGCAAGCACAGCGGCACCGCTTCCAGACCGACGAACACCGCCAACGCGCCGATCCAGGCCGGCAGCGCAGCCACCAGCAAGGCTGTACGTCGACGCGCCGCCAGGGTGATCCAGGCGGCAGGTTCTTCGGCAGTATCGAGGGCCTTGGAGGTGGAGATCAACGCATGTTTATAGCCGTGAAAATAACGCAGGCTGAGAAACATCGAGGCCACGCCGGCGATAAACAACGGCATGGCCAGTACGGGAAGCAAGGACTCGGCGCGGCCGAACACCAGGTTGATCACAAACAATGGGAGCAATGCCAGGGCCAGGTACTGCCACCAGTTGAAGGACAGTCGACGTTTCACCTGGCCGCGGGTCACGCGCGGTCGACCTCGCCCTGATGCTCGTTGCCCATCATGTGGTCGAGCTTGCTGGCTTTGGTGGCCAGGTACAGTTTGTTGTGCGGGTTGTGCCCGGTATGCAGCGGCACACGCTCGGCCACGGTGATGCCCATTTCGGTCAAGGCTTTGACCTTGCGCGGGTTGTTGGTCATCAGGCGCAGCGACTTCACGCCCAGATGCTCAAGCATCGGCAGGCAGATGGCGTAGTCACGCTGGTCGGCGGCAAAGCCCAGGCGCTCGTTGGCTTCCACGGTGTCGGCACCGCCATCTTGCAATTCATAGGCGCGGATCTTGTTCAACAAGCCGATGCCACGGCCTTCCTGACGCAAATACAGCAGCACGCCACAGCCCTCGCGGGCGATAGCCTGCAGCGCAGCTTCCAATTGCGAACCGCAGTCGCAGCGCTGGCTGAACAGCGCGTCGCCGGTCAGGCATTCGGAATGCACGCGGCCCAGCACCGGCGCACCATCAGCGATATCGCCCAGGCTGAGCACAATGTGCTCGCGCCCGGTGGCTTCTTCGAGAAAGCCATGCATGGTGAACGTGGCAAAGGGAGTAGGCAGCTTGGAAGCGGCGACGAAAACGACGGGCACCGTGTGCTCCTGATTTCAGATTTCACAGAGGCGGCCATTGTAACAGCCTGTTCCTACAGACGCTTAAGCTGAATGATCGCTGATAAAGATCAATAGGTTCGATTGGCCTTCGGCTTGGTTCTATGCAGGTCAGAACGGATACGGCTGCTTCCAGCGTTGAAAAATCGGCTTCAAGTCGCCGGTTTTCACCAGCACGGCCATGCGCTGGTCGTACAAGGTCCTCAGTGCCCGCCCACGTTCGTTATCGGCAAAGCCCACGTAGAGCGGCAGTTCCGTGAGGTGGGTGAGTGTGAACCGCGACGGATCGTCGGCCTGACTGAGCACATACTCGGCTTCGGTGAGCGACTCAATGTAGAGGTCTGCATGGCCATGCTGCAGCATCGACAGGATACCGTCGCGGCGCTCGACCTGGTTGAACCGACGCACGTTCGGCAGGTATTTCTCGTATTTGTAGCCACGCACCCAGGCCAGGCGGTAATCACCGAGCGTCGCCAGGCTCGGCGTGGGCAGCGTTGCCAGACCGAGGGCGTAGATATGATCGGAGTCAAAGTGCCAGTGCGGATAAAGTACGTGCTCGGCTTCGTCGCGGTAGGAACCGACCCAACCGTCCACCTCGCCACGCTGGGCCAAGCCGACCGAGCGGGTATAGGGCGCGCTGCGGACTTGCAGGGCGACGCCGGCCGGTTCGAACACCTGGCGTAACACGTCCCAGGCCAGGCCGCTGCCATCCCTGTTGGTGTAGTTGCTCCACTCCTCGCTGGCCAGGACGATCTTGCCGGGCAACCGGGCTTCGTCCGCCTCAAGCGCAGGGGTCATGACGCACAGCATGATCAGCAGCCAGCAGCGCACACTCATAAGGATGACTTCCTACGTGGAGATATTCATATGAAGGGTAACGCAGCAGCGCCGACTACAGCAGCTGATGAAAATGCTGATAGCCGTGCACGGCCGGAGTGATGTCTTGTCCGTTGGCGTCGAGCAGTGTCACGCCCTGCCCCGCTTGGACCCGACCGATTACATGGACCGGCCAGCCGCCCGCCCGCAACGGCGCCAGTTCGGCCGGCGGCAAGGTGAACACCAGCACATAGTCATCGCCGCCGCTCAACGCGGCTACGTGCGCCTCGTCGCGACCGACAAACGCCAGCAACGCCGCCGACAACGGCAAGGTGTCGCGCTCGATCAACAGGCTGACAGCCGATGCCCTGGCGATATGCCCGCAATCGGCCAGCAGCCCGTCGGAGATATCCATGGCTGACGTCGCTTTGCCCCGCAGCGCCAGCCCCAAGGCCAGTTGCGGTTGCGGTGACCAGTAGTGGGCGAGCAGCGGTTCGGCGATGGCCGCTTGCGCGCTGCGCTGGCCCAACACCAGCGGCAACGCCCCGGCCGCGTTGCCCAATTCGCCACCGACACACAACAGATCACCGGGCCGTGCACCGCCGCGCGTCAAGGCCAGCCCGGCCGGCACGCGACCGAACACGGTCAAGGTCAGGCTCAGCGGCCCGCGCGTGGTGTCGCCGCCCACCAGGCCCACGCCGCAGCGTTGCGCCATGGCGTTCAAACCCTGGGCATAGCGTTGCAACCAGTCGGCATCGACGGTCGGCGTGGTCAGGGCAAGGGTAAACGCGAGGGGATGGGCGCCCATGGCGGCCAGGTCGCTCACTGCCACGGCCAGCGAGCGCTGGCCGAGCAGGAACGGGTCACACGGGTCGGCAAAGTGTACGCCGGCCACTAAGGTGTCAGTGGAGACTGCCAGTTGCTCCCCGGCGGGGAGCGCCAGCAAGGCGCAGTCGTCGCCGATCCCCAGGGCAATGCCTTCGCCGCCTTGCGCGCAGGGCGCGGCGGCGAAATAGTTGCGGATCAGCTCGAACTCACCCATCAAGGCCACAAGCGCAACTTAGCGCTTGTGTTCCTTCACTTCGGCTTCCCGCAGGCGCGGGGCCAGCTTGTCGAGCACGCCATTGACGAACTTGTGGCCGTCGGTCGAACCGTAGACTTTCGCCAGTTCGATGCCTTCGTTGATCACCACGCGGTACGGCACGTCGACGCGCTTGAGCAGTTCCCAGGTGGACAGGCGCAGCACGGCCAGTTCAACCGGATCCAGCTCTTCGAGGGTCAGGTCCAGGCAGGGCGCCAAGGCCTTGTCGATCTCGTCCAGGTTGGCCGGAACACCGTGCAGGATGTCGTGGAAGTAGCTCTGGTCAGCGAAGGTGAAATCGTTATCGACGCGAAATTGCGCTTCGATTTCGTTCAGCGCAGTGCCAGCCATGTGGCGCTGGTACAGCGCCTGGGTCGCCAGCTGGCGCGCAGCACGACGCTTTTCGCTTTTCGAAGGCTTGCCGGCGTCGGCTGGACGCTCGTCGCGTGGGTTGAAACGATCGCTTTCGTCGGAAATCACTTGGCCTCCAACTGCGACAGCAGGCTGACCATTTCCAGGGCGGACAGGGCAGCTTCAGCGCCTTTGTTACCGGCCTTGGTGCCGGAGCGCTCGATGGCTTGCTCGATGGAGTCAACGGTCAGCACGCCGAAAGCGACGGGCACGCCGAACTCCATGGACACCTGGGCCAGGCCCTTGGTGCATTCGCCGGCCACGTATTCGAAGTGCGGGGTACCGCCACGAATGACCGCGCCCAGGGCGATGATTGCTGCGTATTCACCCTGCTGGGCAACCTTTTGCGCAACCAGTGGAATTTCGAAGGCGCCAGGGGCACGGATAATGGTGATGTCGCTCTCGCTCACACCGTGGCGAACCAGGGCGTCAACGGCACCGCTTACCAGGCTTTCAACCACGAAGCTGTTGAAGCGGCCAACCACCAGGGCATAGCGGCCTTTGGGGGCGATGAAGGTACCTTCGATGGTCTTCAGGGTCATTCGACAAATCTCTTAAAGAGCCGGGACGCGAAAAGTGCGTCCCTCAGTGATGATTTAACCGCGAACAAGGGGCAGGAATCGCCAGCCTTTATTCGGAGGGCACGTATTCTACAACTTCCAGATCGAAACCGGATATCGCATTAAATTTCATGGGTGCGCTCATCAGGCGCATTTTGCGTACACCGAGGTCGCGCAGGATCTGCGAACCGGCACCGACGATGCTGTAGGTGGTCGGTTTTTTCACCGGCACGTGGTCGGCCGTTTCGCGGATATGCGCCAGCAGTACATCGCCATCCAGCGGGTGGCCAAGCAACAGCACCACGCCACTGCCCGCCTCGGAAACCGCGGCCATGGCCGCGCGCAGGCTCCAGCGGCCGGGCTGCTTGACCATCAGCAGGTCGCGCAGCGGGTCCATGTTGTGGACGCGCACCAGGGTCGGCTCTTCGGCGCAAATGGTGCCCAGGGTCAGCGCCATGTGCACGTCGCCTTCCACTGAATCACGGTAGGTCACCAGATTGAAGTGGCCCAGTTCGCTGTCGAGCGGCTGCTCGGCAATCCGCTGAACGGTACGTTCGTGGATCATGCGGTAGTGAATCAGGTCGGCAATGGTGCCGATCTTGAGGTTGTGCTCGGCGGCAAA
Organism: Pseudomonas sp. 44 R 15; assembly: GCF_900004965.1. Classification (NCBI taxonomy): domain Bacteria; kingdom Pseudomonadati; phylum Pseudomonadota; class Gammaproteobacteria; order Pseudomonadales; family Pseudomonadaceae; genus Pseudomonas; species Pseudomonas sp. 44 R 15. The sequence goes on along the minus strand of NZ_CVTU01000087.1, from coordinate 1,705 downwards.
CGCTTCGAGTTCACTGCGACGGGCCATGGTGCCGTCGTCGTTCATCACCTCGCAGATCACCCCGCTCGGCTCGAACCCGGCCATGCGCGCCAGGTCGCACGCGGCTTCGGTGTGCCCCGCACGCGCCAGGGTGCCGCCCGGCTGGGCCATCAGCGGGAAGATGTGGCCGGGGCTGACGATGTCTTCAGCCTTGGCGTCTTTCGCAGCAGCGGCCTGCACGGTGCGCGCACGGTCGGCGGCGGAGATGCCGGTGGTAACGCCGGTGGTGGCTTCAATCGATACGGTGAACTTGGTGCCGAAGCCCGAGCCATTACGCGGCGCCATCAACGGCAGCTTGAGCAATTCGCAGCGTTCGCGGCTCATGGGCATGCAGATCAACCCACGGGCGTGCTTGGCCATGAAGTTGATGTGCTCGGCCTTGCACGCCTCGGCGGCCATGATGATGTCGCCTTCGTTCTCGCGATCTTCGTCATCCATCAGGATGACCATCTTGCCTTGGCGGATGTCTTCAACCAGTTCTTCGATGCTATTGAGCGCCACGCGGCACCCCCTTGGTCAGGATTTCAGGTAGCCGTTAGCGGCCAGAAAACTTTCGGTGATGGTACCTGATGCAGGCTCTGCGGCCTTTTCGCCCAGCAACAGGCGCTCCAGGTAACGGGCAAGCAAGTCCACTTCCAGGTTCACCCGCCGGCCTGGCTGGTAGGAGGCCATGATGGTTTCGCTGAGGGTGTGGGGAATGATGGTCAGTTCGAATTCGGCGCCATTCACGGCGTTCACGGTCAGGCTGGTGCCGTCGACGGTGATCGAGCCTTTATGGGCGATGTACTTGGCCAGCTCTTTCGGCGCGCGGATACGAAATTCCACGGCGCGCGCGTTCTCGCTGCGGGCCACGACTTCGCCGACGCCGTCGACATGCCCGCTGACCAGGTGGCCGCCCAGGCGCGTGGTGGGCGTCAGGGCTTTTTCCAGGTTGACCGGGCTGCCGGCCGCAAGATCGTTCATCGCGGTGCAGTCCAGGGTCTCGCGGCTCACATCGGCAGCGAAGCCGTTGCCCGGCAACTCGACGACGGTCAGGCACACACCGCTGACGGCGATGCTGTCGCCCAGCTTGACGTCGCCCAGGTCGAGCTTGCCGGTTTCAACCAGCAGGCGAATATCGCCGCCTTTGGGGGTCATTGCACGGATGCTGCCGATGGACTCGATAATGCCGGTGAACATGTCGTTCTCCTGAAAACGGGGGGCTGACGCTCAAGCGCGGGCCGGGAATTATACGCTCGCCGCAGGCACGGGAATGGCAGTGACTCGCCAGTCGTCGCCCACGGCACGCATGTCAGTGATCTTGAGGTGGGGAGCATCGGCCAGCTTCTCAAGCGGCCAGTCCAGCAAGGGGCGGGCAGCGGAACCGAGGAACTTGCCGGCGACGAAAATCACGTACTCGTCGACCAGCCCTTGCTGGGCAAACGCGCCCGCCAGGCTCGGGCCGGCTTCCACCAGCACTTCGTTGACGCCTCGGTTGGCAAGCGCCACCAGCGCCGATCGCAGGTCGACCTGGCCCTCCACACCCGGTACCACCAGGCACTCGGGACCACGGGGGAACTGGTTTTCCGGGGTTACGCAGGTGATGACCAAAGCCGGGCCCGCCTTGAAGAACGGCGCATCGAGCGGCACCCGCAGACGGCCGTCGATCAACACACGCAACGGCGGG
>NZ_CVTU01000066.1:0-41181 GCF_900004965.1 Pseudomonas sp. 44 R 15 | reverse complement strand
TGAGGTGGTCAACTTTTTCCGGACACCTCAATCGGTGTTTTCAGGCTGTTTGCCGCTCGTACTGATTGGGCGGCAAATAGTCTAACGATGAATGCATTCGTCGTTCATTGTAGAACCGCACAATGTAATCCGTGACGTCCCTGATTGCTTCATCATGATTGGCATAGTCCTTCCTCCAAACACGCTCCATCTTCAGGTTCAAGAAGAAACGTTCCATGACTGCGTTGTCCCAGCAGTTGCCCTTGCGGCTCATGCTGCAGCGCAAGCCATGTCGTGTCAGCATGGCTTGGTAAGTAGCGCCTGCATACTGGCTGCCCCGATCTGAGTGCGCGATCAGACCCGGTTTAGGCTGCCTCTGTGTGATGGCTAGTTGCATAGCACTGCACACCAACTCTGCGCGCATATGCGGAGCCATGGACCAGCCTACGATCTTGCGTGAATACAAATCCATGACAGCCGCCAAGTACAGCCAGCCGCTTCGAGTGCGAATATAAGTGATGTCAGCAACCCATGATTGGTTGATCTGCTCGGGGTTAAACTGGCGGTTGAGCAGGTTCTCAGCTACCGGGAAATTATGATTACTGTTGGTGGTATGAACGAACTTGCGCTTCCAGATCGGGCGTAAATCCTGTTGTTTCATCAGCCGACGGACCTTGTGCCGCCCAATGGATACGCCATCGCTACGCAGTGCTTTCATCACCCGACGACTGCCATAACAGTGCTCATTGGTCATGAACGTAGCTTTGACCTGAGCTGCAACCGGACAGACAGCTTTTGGCTTAAAAGACCGCTGACGAGCTTCATAGAACCCCGAACGGCTGATCCGCAAAACCCGGCAGATACGTATTACCGGGTAGGCCTTGCATTGCATTTGGTGAACCAATTGGTGGATCACTTCAATTCGCGGGCAAAGAAGGCCGTAGCTTTTTTTAATATATCGTTGTCAGTCTTCAGCTCGCGGATCTGCTGCTCAAGCTGACGAATACGCTGTTGCTCGCTGGTTAACGGTTTACCAATCCCTGTACCACCTAACTGCTCGGCTTGGTACTGCTGGACCCAGCGGCGCACGGCAGTGTCACTCAAGTCTAAATCGGTACAAACGGAGTTCACGCTCAGGCCTTGGTCAACAATCATCTTGCAGACTCTTAGCTTGAAAGCGGCGTCGAATTTTCTGTACTTCTTGGTCATGGAATACTCCTCAATAGGTGTAGTTTCACCTATTGAGGTGTCCGGGACTATTAGACCAGCTCAGTGGGTCAGTCACCTATTTGTCAACTGACCCACCGTTATCGGGGGCAAGCCCCCTCCCACATTTTGATCTACATCTTGTCAGTTCAGTACGGGAGCGCCGGCTCTCTGCGCCTTGCGACGACTGGCTACAAACAGCCCCGCCAACACCACCAGCAAGCTCAGAACGCCCGTCGCGATGATTTCGACCCGATGGGCTTCCTGGAACAGCTCACTCGCCGACGTACATTGGCGGGGATCGAATCGCCGCATCCCAAGCCCTGACGAATTCAGCAGACTGACGCATATCAAATGTGGGAGGGGGCTTGCCCCCGATGGCAGTGTGTCAGTCACCTATTTGTCAACTGACCCACCACTATCGGGGCAAGCCCCCTCCCACATTTTTTGATCTACATGTTGTCAGTTCAGTACGGGAGCGCCGGCTCTCTGGGCCTTGCGGCGACTGGCAACAAACAGCCCCGCCAACACCACCAGCAAGCTCAGAACGCCCGTCGCGATGATTTCGACCCAACGGGCTTCCTGGAACAGCTCACCCGCCGCCGTACATTGGCGTGGATCGAATCGCCGCATCCCAAGCGCTGACGAACTCAGCAGACTGACACATACAAATGTGGGAGGGGGCTTGCCCCCGATGGCAGTGGGTCAGTCACTTATTTGTCAACTGACCCACCGCTATCGGGGGCAAGCCCCCTCCCACATTTTGATCTACATTTTGTCAGTTCAGCACGGGAGCGCCGGCTCTCTGGGCCTTGCGACGACTGGCAACAAACAGCCCCGCCAACACCACCAGCAAGCTCAGAACGCCCGTCGCGATGATTTCGACCCGATGGGCTTCCTGGAACAGCATGATGGTCAATGTACCCACGATAAACACCATCACCGCGTAGGTCAGGCCCGGGAACAGCCACATCTTGAAGACAATCTTCTCACCCGCCGCCGCACGCTTCTGACGCATGCGCAGTTGTGACACTGCGATCACCAGGTACACCAGCAGGGCAATGGCGCCGGAACTGGCCAGCAGGAATTCAAAGACCGCCGCCGGTGCCACATAGTTGGCAAATACCGCCAGGAACGCAGCGCCGGTGGACAGCAGCACCGCCCAGTAAGGCGTACCGCTTTTATTGGTGCGCTTGGCCACAGCAGGGGCATCACCACGACGGCCCAGGGAGAACAGCATGCGCGAGGCGGTGTACAGCGCCGAGTTGAGGCAACTGGTCACGGCAACCAATACCACCAGGTCGACGATCAGCTTGGCGTTCGGAATGCCCATGCGCTCGAGCACGGTCTGGTAGGAACCCACTGCAGCCAGTGTCGGATCGTTCCACGGCACCAGGGACACGACGATGAAGATCGACAAGAGATAGAACAAACCAATCCGCCAGATCACCGAGTTGGTGGCCTTGGTGATTTGCTGGCCGGGATTCTTCGACTCCGCGGCGGCAATGGTGACGATCTCAGTGCCCATGAACGAGAACATGGTGGTCAGGATCGCCGCCAGCACCGCGCCCATGCCGTTCGGCATAAAGCCCTGGGTGTCGAACAGGTGCGATACACCGCTGACCTGGCTGGTGGGCAGCAAGCCGAAAATCGCCGCCAGGCCGAGGATAACGAAGCCCACGATCGCCACGACCTTGATCAGCGCAAACCAGAACTCGAACTCACCGTAGTTCTTCACACTGAACAGGTTGGTCGCGGTCAGCAGCAAGGTAATGATCAGGGTAAAGGCCCAGATCGCCACGTCGGGGAACCAGGCATGCAGGATGGTCGCCGCCGCGTTGGCTTCCAGCGGAATCACCAGCACCCAGAACCACCAGTACAACCAGCCGATGGTGAACCCGGCCCAGTGGCCGATTGCACGGTCGGCGTAAGTCGAAAACGAGCCTGTGTCCGGCGACGCAACCGCCATCTCGGCGAGCATGCGCATCACCAGTACCACCAGCGTACCGGCAGCCGCATAAGCCAGCAGTACGGCCGGGCCGGCGGCGGCAATCGCGTGGCCGGAGCCGACAAACAAACCGGCACCGATAACACCGGCAATCGACAGCATGGTGACATGCCGCGGTTTGAGCCCCTGTTCGAGGTCATTGGAGCTTTGCGTACTACTCATTGACACACCTTTGCGAGGAATTGCGAAAACGGTTCGCCGGGCCTGCGGTCTTTCTCGTGAAAAGAAACCAACAGGGCGTTCTTTATTTTTTACGCAAGATTTGCGCCAAAATGTAACAAAGGCACAGTTGACGTGGGCTGTAGGAAAATTCAGTAGTGAGCGCAAGTCTTTGAGAACAATGGCATTCCGCTATAGCGTTACCGTGCGACTCACCTTGCAGACGGACAGGTGCACCAAAAACACACACAGAAAGTGCGTGACGCTCCATTAAAGCGCTGATAAGCGCCGTTTGCCCGGTTAACCCTTCCAACACCTGCCCAAAGCTGGCACCATCGCGCCCTTTTTTACGCGAAGCCTGTAGATGCTCCGGGTTCAAACGTCTGTTCGGTTGTAGATGGCGCGACACGCCGCTGTGCCGATGCGACACCCTGCCGCAGACCACCCGTTAACCGTCCGCAGCGCTGTTGGCTGTCATCCAAACGCTATGCTAGCTTGGCGCCTCGCCAGGAAGGCGGCCCAACAGCGAAGATCGCAACGAACACAATGAGGACCGCACATGGCCGAGGCCACGCCCGCGCTTGAAATCCGCAACTTGCATAAACGCTATGGTGAGCTGGAGGTACTCAAAGGTATCTCGCTGACCGCTCGCGACGGCGATGTGATCTCGATCCTGGGTTCCTCCGGCTCCGGCAAGTCCACCTTCCTTCGCTGCATCAACCTGCTCGAAAACCCGCACCAGGGGCAGATCCTGGTGGCCGGTGAAGAACTCAAGCTCAAGGCCGCGAAAAACGGCGAATTGTTTGCCGCCGACGGCAAGCAGATCAACCGCCTGCGCAGCGAAATCGGTTTTGTGTTTCAAAACTTTAACCTGTGGCCGCACATGAGCATCCTCGACAACATCATCGAGGCGCCTCGCCGTGTACTCGGCCAGAGCAAGGCCGAGGCAATAGAAGTGGCCGAGGCCCTGCTGGCCAAGGTCGGCATCGCTGACAAGCGCCACGCCTACCCGGCGCAACTGTCCGGTGGCCAGCAACAACGCGCCGCCATTGCGCGAACGCTGGCCATGCATCCTAAAGTCATTCTGTTCGATGAGCCGACGTCGGCGCTTGACCCGGAAATGGTCCAGGAAGTACTTAATGTGATCCGCGCGCTGGCCGAAGAAGGCCGCACCATGCTGCTGGTCACCCACGAAATGGGCTTCGCCCGCCAAGTGTCCAGCGAAGTGGTGTTTCTGCACCAGGGCCTGGTCGAAGAGCAAGGATCGCCACAGCAGGTGTTCGACAACCCGCTTTCGGCGCGCTGCAAACAATTCATGTCCAGCAACCGCTAACGGAGCAACATGCATGCAGACCTATAAAAAATTCCTTCTGGCCGCGGCCGTCTCGATGGCATTCAGCGCCACGGCCATGGCGGAAACCTTGAAGATGGGGATCGAAGCGGCCTACCCGCCCTTCAACAATAAAGACGCCAGCGGCAATGTCGTCGGTTTCGACAAGGACATCGGCGACGCCCTGTGCGCCAAGATGAAAGTCGAGAAGTGCGAAGTGTATGTGTCCGACTGGGACGGCATCATCCCGGCCCTGAACGCCAAGAAGTTCGACTTCCTGGTGTCCTCGCTGTCCATCACCGATGAGCGCAAGCAGGCCGTCGACTTTACCGACCCGTACTACTCCAACAAGCTGCAGTTCATTGCGCCCAAAGCCACGGCGGATTTCAAGACCGACGCCGCCTACCTCAAGGGCAAGGTGATCGGTGCACAACGTGCAACGCTGGCCGGTACCTACCTGGAAGACAAGCTGCCCGACACCGAGGCCAAGCTGTATGACACCCAGGAAAACGCCTACCTCGACCTGACGTCCGGCCGCCTCGACGGCATCCTGGCCGACAAGTACGTGCAGTACGAATGGCTCAAGAGCAAAGACGGTTCGGCCTATGAATTCAAGGGCGACCCGGTTGTAGAGAGCGACAAGATCGGCATCGCCGTACGCAAGGGCGACCCGCTGCGCGAGCGCCTGAACAAAGCCCTGGCAGAGATCAAGGCAGACGGCACCTACAAGAAGATCAACGACAAGTACTTCCCGTTCAGCATCGAATGATCTGAACGGTCTGCCCGGCGCGCTCACCTGAGCGCGTCGGCTTTCAGCAATGCCTGCCGCGATATGAAAACACCATGAATTTCGATCTCTACGGATTCGGCCCGGCGCTTGCCGCCGGCGCGCTGATGACCGTCAAACTGGCGCTCACGGCCCTGTGCCTGGGGCTGGTGCTGGGTCTGGCCGGCGCCCTGGCCAAGACTTCACCGTACAAGCCGCTGCAATGGCTGGGCGGTACCTATTCGACCATCGTTCGCGGTATTCCCGAATTGCTGTGGGTGCTGCTGATTTATTTCGGCACCGTCAACCTGATGCGCGCCCTCGGGGAGTTCTTTGGTAACCCCGACCTTTCCCTGAGCGCCTTTGCCGCCGGCGTCATCGCCCTGGGCCTGTGCTTTGGCGCCTACGCCACGGAAGTGTTCCGTGGCGCGATCCTCGCCATTCCCAAGGGCCACCGCGAAGCCGGTGTGGCATTGGGGCTGTCAAAATTCCGGATTTTCACGCGACTGATCATGCCGCAGATGTGGCGCATCGCCCTGCCCGGCCTGGGCAACCTGTTCATGATCCTGATGAAGGACACGGCGCTGGTGTCAGTGATCGGCCTGGAAGAAATCATGCGCCACGCGCAGATCGGCGTGACCGTGACCAAGCAGCCGTTCACCTTCTTCATGGTCGCCGCATTCATGTACCTGGGCCTGACCGTACTGGCCATGACCAGCATGCACTTCCTGGAAAAACGCGCCGCCCGCGGCTTTGCAAGGAGCGCCCAATGAGCGGTGATTACAGCTGGCTGTCGCATTTCGACCTGGGCCTGAACTGGGCCGTAATCATCAAGTGGCTGCCTAAATTGGCCCAGGGCGCAACCCTGACCCTGGAGCTGGTGGCGATCGCCGTGATTGCCGGCCTGTTGCTGGCGATCCCGCTCGGCATCGCTCGGTCTTCGCGCCGCTGGTACGTGAGCGCCCTGCCCTATGGCTACATTTTCTTCTTCCGTGGCACGCCGCTGCTGGTGCAGTTGTTCCTGGTCTATTACGGCCTGGCGCAGTTCGACGCCGTGCGCCACAGCTTCATGTGGCCCTACCTGCGCGACCCGTTCTGGTGCGCCACGGCCACCATGACCCTGCACACCGCCGCCTATATCGCTGAAATCCTGCGCGGTGCGATCCAGGCCATTCCCCCGGGCGAGATCGAAGCCGCTCGCGCCCTGGGCATGTCCAGGCCCAAGACGCTGTTCTACATCATCCTGCCCCGCGCCTCGCGTATCGGCCTGCCGGCCTATAGCAACGAAGTGATCCTGATGCTCAAGGCCAGCGCCCTGGCCAGCACCGTGACCTTGCTGGAACTGACCGGCATGGCCCGGACCATCATCGCGCGCACCTACTTGCCGGTGGAGATCTTCTTCGCGGCCGGGCTGTTCTACCTGTTGATGGCCTATGTGCTGGTGCGCGGTTTCAAACTGCTGGAAAAATGGCTGCGCGTCGATGCGTGCCAAGGACGTTGAGGCACGCTTCCAGGCACTGGATGCGTTTCTGATCGAGCACCAGGGGCTGTGGCGACCACGGCCCTTCACCCACCTGCAATTACCCTGGGAAACCGAGCATCGCGCGTTATCACAGTGGCTACGCCAGCGCTCGCTGGACGACGCCGAAGCCAGTCACAATCATCCCCACGACCTGCCGGCGCCCGCGCCTTTTCCACAACTGGCGGCCCTGGCGCTGCGCGTGGGCACTGTGGATAAGTTGCCGACACACGCGCTTGCACCCGCAGGCCATCGCCTGAATGTCGACGTTCCGGGGCGTAAATGGCAACAGATCGAAGCCTTCGGCGCCGCCCTGAATTTTGCCGTAACGCCCAACCACTGGCTGGACTGGTGCGCCGGCAAAGGCCACCTAGGCCGCCGCCTGCTGCAACCTGGCCAACAACTGACCTGCCTGGAATATGATCCGGCCCTGATCGCCTCAGGCAAAGCCTTGAGCGATCACCACGGTTTGCCCGTCAGCCATCGCCTGCAAGACGTGATGGCAGAGGTCACGATCAGCGCCGAACACACGCCAGTCGCCCTGCACGCCTGTGGCGACCTCCACGTGCGCATGCTGCAACTGGCCAGCGCTGCCGGCTGCAAACAACTGGCGCTGGCACCGTGCTGCTATAACCGCATCAACGCCGACCGCTATCAAGCGCTGTCCGCGACCGGACGCGCCTCTGCCCTGCAACTGTCAATCGATGACCTGGGCCTGCCGCTGAGCGAAACCGTCACCGCCGGCAACCGCGTACGCCGGCAACGCGATACCTCCATGGCCCGGCGCCTGAGCTTTGACCGCCTGCAACGACAACTGCGCGGATGCGACGACTACCTGCCCACGCCCTCCCTGCCCGCCAAATGGCTGGATAAATCTTTCGCTGAATATTGCCGAGAGCTGGCAAGCCTCAAGGGTTTATCCACAGGTGATCAAGATTGGCTCGCGCTGGAAGCCCATGGCTGGCGGCGCCTGGCCGAAGTACGAAACCTGGAATTGGTCAGAGGCCTGTTTCGTCGCCCGCTGGAATTATGGCTGGTGCTGGATAGGGCCCTGTTCCTGATGGAGCAGGGTTACAACATCGAGGTGGGCAGCTTCTGTGAGCCGAGCCTCACGCCACGCAACTTGATGGTGCTGGCCCAGCGCGATTAAGGGGCAAAAATTCCTACGGCGCCCTGTGGATAACTCTGTTGATGAATTCTTTACGAAGGCTGTAACCATCAGCGCTACAGACCAAAAGCAGCACTGGTCATTTTTTGTTCACAAAATAAAACGCACACAAAACAGGCAGTTGCAGCGTGTTGAGAACGCCTCCACAAAATGGCTGTTATGTGACGCCGGTTACTAACCGATTGTGCATAAGCATCTGGGCTAAACCGTATAAACCGCGCTTTCACGCGTTTTTTTCGATGCCTTCAGCAGCAGGCACAGCGCATCGATGTCGTCACTGGCGAGCCGCTTCGTCACGTTATCCAAGGGGTCTGCCGCAGAGGCCAACGCTTCGTTGATCGCCATGTCGCGGTGAACTTCAAACAGCTCTCTGCCAAGCCGATGTTGGAGCGCCTCGACCATGTCCAGGCTGAACGCACTGCTTTCATCCACCTGGTTAACCACCACGTGCACGGCAGGTGGGCACTGGCGTTCAAGGTGCGGCGCAAGCAGCGTATCCAGCTGATCCAGCGTGACAAGGCACGCAGCGTCCGGCTGCACGACCGCCAACACCACATCGGCAACGCCCAGCGCTTGATGGAAATACACGTTATTGCCGGCGGGCGTATCGATAATCACCGTCTGCCGCTCGCTCAAGCCCAATGCCCCAAGACGTCGCGCCAGCCAGGCGGGCTCCTGCTTGAGCCAACGCTCCAGGCTCTCCTGCTGCTGGACATCGATATCGCCGAAAGTAATCACCCGGCACCCGGCAAAACCCAACTGCTGCAGCGGGACCCATTGCCCATGCTCCAGGCTGGTGCGCCCGATACCCGGCAATGTGCAACTGACGCCAAAGTGGTGATACAAGGCATTCTGCGGGTCCAGATCCAGCGCCACCACCGACTCCCCATGACGCTGCAAACCGCTGCTCAACGCCGTCACCAGCGTGCTGCGACCCACACCGCCATTGATAGACACCAGCGCCACTATTTTTGGACGCAACACAGGGCTCTCCAGCGGCTGGACAGGTTGATGAGATTCTTGAGGGATCGTGCCGAAAAAATGCATTCGCGCATTGATGCCGTCGGCATCACGGATGACGTCCTTGCCGAATAACGCCAGGATTTCTCTGCCAAGCCCCATTACCTGCTCCTCACGACGCAACTTAAGACGTGAAGCTCGGCAAGCGCGGGTACTTACCGCAGGTCTTATTATCAGTCGCCCTTGTGTGGGGCATTCTGTGACAACAGGGTGGCGAGTGTCATTATTTTGGTGCTGTTGGCGATGGAATTTTGGATGAACGGTAAATGGTCAATTTTATGACCTTCCTTGGTGTATTTGTCTGTACGGGTTTTCAGGCGGTGAACATGTGGAAAAAACACGGCGATCGCGAAAAACCACAGGGTTTGCAAAAATAGTCAGAATTCAGGGGTTTACAGAACCTTTTCAGTCGCTATAATCGTCGCCCTAACACGCCGGTATAGCTCAGTTGGTAGAGCAACTGACTTGTAATCAGTAGGTCCCGGGTTCGACTCCTGGTGCCGGCACCATACAAGGTTCCAGAGAAGGCTTTCAAAATCTCTGGAACCCCCGAAAAACCCGCCTTCTGGCGGGTTTTTTCGTTTTGGCGTTCCATCGGTTTCCGTCAGAAACTGGTGGATTCCAACCGTTTTAAGGGTAGAGTTTGGGATACAGGTCACTTCGATAAAAGGGAGTACCCTTATGTCGCGCACCACAGCTCCGCTCTCCGACGCAGCTTGCCGCTTGGCAAAACCTACAGACCGCGCCTACAAGCTTTTCGACGGCGATGGCCTCTACCTCCTAGTCCAACCCAATGGCCGCAAAGGCTGGCGGTTCCGTTACGTCAAACCCGACGGACGGGAAGGACTGACCTCGTTCGGCAACTACCCCGTCATTGGCCTCGCCGATGCGCGCCGCAAGCGCTTGGAGGTCAAGCGAATGCTGGCGGATGGCATTGATCCCATAGAGACCAAGCACCAAGCCAAGGCGGAAGCCGTAATCAAAGGCAGAACCTTTGAAAGCGTTGCGCTCGACTGGCATACGGAAATGTCGGCTAAGTGGGCACCAGGCCACTCCAAGACTGTGATGAGCCGCCTCAAAACCCACGTGTTCCCGCTGATCGGCGCTCGCGCCATTGTCGACGTCGACACCCATGACCTCATGCAGCCCTTGGAAGCGATCAAGAAGCGCGGAACGATCGACGTTGCTTTAAGGGTACAAAACTACCTGCAGAGCATCATGCGCGAGGCAAAGCGCCTCCGGCTTATCACCATAAACCCTGCTTACGATCTCGAAGGCTCGATCAAAGCCCCGCGGGTGGTACATCGCCCCGCTCTACCCTTATCGCGACTGCCGGAACTGCAGGAGCGGATCGACACCTATAAAGGCCGAGCACTTACCCGTCTGACGGTGATGCTGTCGCTGCATGTGTTTGTACGATCCAGCGAGCTGCGTTTCGCACGCTGGAGCGAGTTCGACCTCAAGCGCGGCACCTGGGAGATACCGGACACTCGACCCGCGTTGGAGGGAGTACCCTTTTCCACAAGGGGTACGAAGATGGCAGGGGATATCCATTTAGTACCCTTATCGCCGCAAGCAGTGGCGCTACTCGAAAAAATCCATGCACTCACAGGCAAATTCGCATTGGTCTTCGCAGGTGATGCCAAACCCTGGAAACCCATGTCCGAAAATACCGTGAACAACGCGCTACGGACGATGGGATACGACACAAAAACCGATATCTGCGGGCATGGGTTTCGCTCAATGGCCTGCAGCGCACTGATCGAGTCAGGATTATGGTCGGAGACAGCCATTGAACGGCAAATGAGCCACAAGGAGCGCAACAACGTCCGCGCCGCCTATATTCACAAGGCTGAGTTCATAGAGGAGCGTAGGCTGATAATGAACTGGTGGAGCCGGTACCTGGAAGCCAACCGTGAAGAGCATGTCACTCCGCATGAGTTCGCTAATCAGATTGGGGCGAATGTTACCCGGATGAAGGTGAAGCGGATCAATGGTTGAATCCGCCACCCAGGTCACTGCTATGGGAGGATGCCTAAAACCTCAGGCGTCAAGATCTGAAGCCCAATCCCAGACAACAGACTTGTGCCCAACACGAAGAGAGCTACTTTCAACACCAAACGAATACCACCGCCGAATCCTTTATGACGCAACAAATAACTGGCAACAATCTTCCTGTAACCATCGCCGTGGCTAAACGCATAGATGATCGCTACCGCGAAGACAAACCATGCAGCGCGCTCGGGATGAGGCATTGTGATTATCGTCAACGCCAAACCGACACAAACAAAACCAATGCTATTAACCTTCTTGAAATAGCTCTTGGCGATGGCTTCATCTTCATCGTCCAGAAAGAAATTCGGTCTCATTGATATGCTCCTTTTGAGATCACAGTGCCGATCACCATGTCATCCAGTCACAGATTAAGAACTCTCTCTGACCGTTTCCACCCAAAGCAGGCGCATTACCCCCGCAAATTGACAGGAGCATGTCACTCCACACGAATTCGCAAATCAGACCGGAGCGAACGTCACTCGCCTAAAAGCAAAACGTGGCGCAACTGAGTAAGCGCTCGGTCTTCATATCTCAGCGATCCGCTTGTCCACGCGGGTCCATCCAAGCAGGGCTGCAAAGCCGCCCTGCTTGGATGGACCTCACTTAAAAAATTTAAAGCCCACGCAACTGTCTGTGGAAAACCAATGATTTCCACCGGTGGATAATTTCATCCACAGCCGCAGAATTCCCGAAAACTCGAGCCTTGACCCAAATTATCCACAGGCGTAGAAAGGATCGGGCAAGCGCTGTCGTTGACAGCAACCCAGGTAGCCAGAACCTTTAAGGCTACGCCACACCGTGGTGGTTCTCCCAAAGTGCGATTAGCGTCCGGCGGCTCGCACGGTCACTGCGATGTGATGGATGCCTACTTTTATCAGTGTGCCCACTGCGGCAACTCATTCCCTTTCATAGCTGCCCTGCAGCAACCTATCCGCTTGGCCATTTCCTTGTGCCAACCTGCGCCCGTCTCTTTCTTCCGGAAAGAGACGGGCGCTCCTACCGTTGCTGCAGCCCAACTCGTACAAGGCTTTGCGGCATTCCCCCTCGTGACAATCGGCGTGACAAACACCGAAGTCACCAGCAACAGCGATGCAGATGATGGTGCCGCAGCCCAAGGAATGGACTGCACCTGACTGACAGTCAGGCATGCCCCGGTCATCGCTTCGCTGCCTTCACCCGATTCAGGATCTCGCGGCATTGGTCTCGTCAGCCAGTGCAGCCTCCACCCGCCCACTTCTTCGGAAGTGTCCAGGAGGCCAGATCATGAGATGCCCAAGCTCCCGGCCGTAAGGAGCCGTCAGTCCCGCGTTAGTGGACAACCCTCACAGGTCGCAGGGGCCTTGATCCCTGATAACACTCAACATTCTTGGCGGGATGACGTGGGGAAGGTTTTAAACGTTTTGGCTTCGAGAGGAGTTCGATCATGGCATTGGTCGGTAGACGGGATGGGCGCAATTTTGGCTATGGACGGCAACTGAGTTATGCGGGGCCGCAAGCGCTGAAAGATCTGTTTGGCGGTGGGCATTACGGGACGGTCAAAGCGCACAGTGATCGCTGGAAGGCGTTTGTTCGGTGGTGTCGGTCGGAGGATGGCCCGGGGTTTAACGATGCGCGGCAGATTGATCGGCAGACCTTGCTGGATTACGCCGAGCATCTGCGTCAGCAAGTTAAACAGGGCGAGCTCGCCATCGCCACAGCGCAAAACCGGTTGTCCAGCGTGAACCGGACCCTGGCAGCGCTTCGCGGTGATCAGTATGTGAAAGTACCGAGTCCGAGCACGGCGCTAGGAACGCGGCGCACCTGTGTTCGTCGTTCGGTGCCGCAAGGCCAAGACCGCGAACATGTGAAGAGGGTCGTAGAGGTGCTTTGCGCATACCAGCAGCCGCGCGCCGCGGCCATCGCTCAATTAGCGCGAGCCACCGGCATGCGCTTACGTGAGGCCATTTTGGCCGACCTTCCGCGCTTAAAACGTGAGGCCGAACAACTCGGCAAGATAAACATCCAGGATGGCACCAAAGGTGGACGCTCAGGTGCATCGGCACCTCGCTGGATTACGGTAGATAATCAAGTTCGTGATGCGCTGAGGTTTGCCATACAGGTCTCGCCCGACGGTAGCCACAACCTGCTTGCACCGAACGAAAGCTTCCTCGATTTCCAACAGCGAATCGTCCGCCCCGCCCGGGACATCCTCCATACGCTCAACCTCAAAGGTTTCCACGAATTGCGGGCGGCCTATGCGTGCGAACGCTACGAGCACATTACTAACCATCTCGCGCCCATTAACGGTGGCAATGGTTATCAGCTCGACCGACAACTCGATCAGGAGGCCCGAGCACAGATCAGCTATGAGCTGGGGCACGGTCGTATCGACGTGGTATCCGCTTATATTGGTGGGCGAACATGAAAAAAGCATTTGATATGCCTCTTTTTCTGTTGGGAATTTTGTCCGGCTCAGCGACCACTCGTCAGCGCCACATTCGCCAAGCAAGGACCATCCAAGCAGCGATTTGGAACCGCTGGGGTAGGGACAACCCTTGGACCTGGCAAGAAAAACATCTGAAGTGTTTCTTCAAAGAGAAAATCGAGAAAAAAGAACCGACGCGCTACTACTATCTTTTGACAGCTGCACTAATCGCAAAGCGAATGAACAAAAAATGGCGATTTTCACTAACGTCGAAATCTATCAGCGGACCTAGCATGATGGCCGATTGACATAGCATCGGTTGCTCTACAAACTGACGCAGCAGCTGGATAAGGAGCGCCTAATGCGATACCCATTCTCGGGAATAATTGTACGTTACCGAAAGCCCCAACAAGGAGTCTGTCAGTTTCCCGACGGAGAGATTCCTCGCATT
The DNA here is from genome assembly GCF_900004965.1 of Pseudomonas sp. 44 R 15. Taxonomy (NCBI): domain Bacteria; kingdom Pseudomonadati; phylum Pseudomonadota; class Gammaproteobacteria; order Pseudomonadales; family Pseudomonadaceae; genus Pseudomonas; species Pseudomonas sp. 44 R 15. The sequence continues at coordinate 27,116 of NZ_CVTU01000066.1, read as the reverse complement.
CAGCAATCCGGTGCCAACAGCCCAAGCAACGATGCCTCTGGTACTGCTGAATCAGCAACAACTGACCAGGCAGAAATAACACTCTGTTCCGTGTGTTCTGAGGAACTAGCAGAAAAAGCCAACGTCGAGGAAAAACCGCTTCACGAAAGGCGACTAAGGGATGAACTACATATCAACATTTGGGAAGTTGGGAAGAAACCCGCTGGCCCATTTATGGATATTGGGGTCATGATTTCTGACCGTCAGAACACCGGATTTATCCAAGTAGACTTACCATGGGAGGTTAGCAAAAAAGATATAAGTGATCTTGGCGCAAAATTAAATGGGGAGAAAAGCGTAGCCGCCATCTTCAACGAAGTAGTGCACTATGATGGATTCGCCGAAGGAAATTTTGCAAACATTAGCTTTAGAAAAGATGGCAAAGATGAAAAGCCATTTTCACTGCTCAGGCTCAACTCCGAGCTTTTTAAAATTGAATACGTAAACCTAAGCAATGGAACTACTTCATCTCGCCTGTTAGTCGAGATCCCGCGCCCTCTCCCGAGCACACTAAGTTCAGACAGAAGAATCTCAGCATATGTTAGATTCAGAATAAGGAATATACCTAAAGAAGTATACACGAGTACTTTTGCTCAGAAGGACCGCACCCTTATAAGCTCAAGAACTGTAATGCGAATAGTAGATTTTAGAATCAATGTTCGACGAGGCGTGCCGGAGGAACTCTTAAGCGGTAGCGAGACCGTCGACTTCCCCCAATTTGAAAGAATACATTGTTTTTTAACGACAGACCGAAGTGAGGACTGTTCATCCCAAGGAAAAACATATAATGGCTACCGTTCGCTAATGGACGAAGATGTTTGGAATGAATACATCAGACTGGACCATAGAGAACGGATATCAGAGGAAAATAGCGTAAGTAACTATTTAGGCCACCAATGGACAGCTAGTAATGATCGTGGCGTTAAAGACCTAATCGTATTAGGTCGTTTCTCAAAAAACAAATCCGGCTTGCTTTTGATGATGCGATTTGTGTTACTCGGCATACTATTTGGCGCAACGGGTAACGGATTATGGGAATACTTCCCAACATGCATGAGTGACTATTCGAGCGCCGATTGCGTAACGTCCGCATCTAAAATGGCAGCGTTTGTTATAATAGGTGTATTATTAATGCTTATAGAACCAGCCATAGATATGGCTAAGAAATTAGCATCCCGCCTCCACAGAAAGATTAAATCCCTACTGCCATATAGAAGTTAGCCATGAGTTGACTTACGGAATTTAGGAAGCTGAAATCCGGTGAATGGCTTAAGAAGAGAGAAGTTTGAATCACTTTCTATTAGACCATTAAAACTTAGTTCGGCTTTGAAAGGCCGATAATAATCAGGATAAATCTTAGCGAACTCAAAACCATAGTACTGAAAAATTTTACGAAACACGACCAACTGCTCTTCAGCAATAGACAATAGCGGAGAGTCATTATTGAGCACTTCAAATGAACGCTCAAAAAGCTTCAACCCAACGCCTGTACCTTGATAGGGAGGTAAAACTCTCAAACAACACAATTTCTGTTCAGACTCATCATCCTTCACTATCGCCAACCCCGATAGATCACCGCGACGATATTCTAAAAGAATGCTTCGCTCGCCGGACATCAATCCCGGGAGGACTTTTTTGTCAAGCCACTCATCAAAACCTGGATAATAGCCAGACAACTCAGAGAGATGATCAAATATCCTCGGCAACAAATTCTGAAATGCATCAGGATTTGAGCCAAGATACTTTCTATCAATTAACCGCGGAAGTTCGGGATATCCGATCACTCCACTACCCTCCGAAAAAGGCCTATCTCTGAGTATTTCGATATTCATGACAATTCTAAAGCCACTTGACGTTCAGGTGAACCAATGTAGCAAAACGACTGCGGAGGCGCCTTAGGCCCACCTAACTCTTTCAAATCAAACGGCCTTTCATACGTTATAACTCGCCCCACCGCGATAGCTACGGCACTATTCCTTCCTTCGTAATAAGCATCAAAAAACTTCTTATTTACCCCGGCGTATGCTTTTGTCTTTTCCCAAATCCGGCTCGGAGAGTCTTGATAAATCCGAGTCACCTCAAACTCACCCACAATCTTCCCTACCGGCCTGGTGGCATAAATTACTACTGTATGAACGGCCGGATTCGAAAAACCGACCTTCCTAAATTCAAAGCGCTTTTCACCGCTAAGAATTTTAGAAGCATACTCGGGCTTAATTGACAATAAGACCTTCATTAACGCCCCCAAAATCTGCTATCCAACGCACATGGTCTTCTGACAGACCAATTAAATCCCACCGAGTCCGCGTACTAATTCCGCACTCATCAATGAGCCTACCTCTAATTATGCGCCTCGTCAGCGCCGCATTATAGGTGAATTTTATTATATAGTATTTTCCTTTATTAGTAAAATAGTCTTTTAGTTGTTCCTTAGTAAATACGCTATACGGTTTGGTGTACTTCACGAATTCAGATTCAGTGGCAAAACTCTTTATTTGCCTTACCTCCTCGACCACTACAATTGAAGAGGCAACCGAACGAAACCTAGCGTGTCCGGGGCGATCCGTTGTTCGATAAATAACAATAATATCCCCGGCACGCATCTGTTTTGCACGTGCAATGCCTGATATATATATTTTGTGTATACTGTTAGTATGTGAAACATCTTCCAAGATATCGTAACTTTCATTCTTAAGTATCGACTCCGGCAAAAATGACGAGTGATACTCAGGATAAATAGCTAGTAGAAAATGCTTACGCCCGCGCAGGTCAAACCTAGGAAAATCCTTCACTGGGTCACCTACTAATGAGGTGAGATCTTTAACAAAGACATCCTCTATACCATCGACTGTCTCTTTGGTTCCATATCGTAGAAACCCATAACGTAGAAAAAGCTCGACTAAGGATTCATGCTTCGCAAAAACCGTTACGTATATATAATCAACTTTTTGATCAATGGCGTTATCAAAAACTTTTTTTATAAACCTTTCACCCAGCCTCGTTCCATGGGCGTTGATTTTTAGGGTTCCTACTTTCAGTCGTCTACCTACAGGCAAAGGGGGAACAATACCTTCAGAGTCGTCCTCAATCTTCAAGTACAAAAAACCATCAAGTCTTTTTTTAGGACCCCTAAAGGTATATGCATTATCACCTGCATCGACCTTTCTTGAGTACCAATCAGTAAATCCTGAGTAGTCTTGTTTTAGGGAATCGAAAAACTCCTCTGCCAGCACATCGCTGGAAAACGCACCATAACTCAGACTTTTAACAAAACTACTGGCCATCTACGCTATTCCATAAGTCCATGTACAAAACGCCCAGCCAGTACAATGTCGTCATTCGTGGCAGAGCAAATAGGTATATTAAGTTTTTTGGCTACATTTTCGGCCCACTGCGCTTCAGCATCAGCCAACTGCTTTAAAACTTCTGCCGACCAGATTTTCCCATCTCTAGTTTCAAGCCGTTGAACGGCCACCTCAATTGGGACATCTAAATAGATTACCCCGATAGGCGCTATTGCCCTAAAAACATCCAAGTCAACACGGTATACGTCTTGCGACTCATCTAACAGCGCGAAATGGCCATCTAAAATTAAGTTTTTAGAGTCCCGATTTCTATCTATCCAAGCAATTAGAGCTCTTTGATTTCGTGCCAAGTTAGAAGTACGCTTGGTCATATCCAATTGAAGATCGATGATTTCTTCTTTTATTATTTCACTAACGGTTCGATGACTCAGCCCCGTGCGTTTCGCTAGCTCGCGGCAAAACGTCGTTTTACCCGATCCGTGAATACCGCCAACAAAAATAACCAATTAGGTCACTCCCGTAGAGTCTGCTTTCCTAGCTACGTCCACAGTACTAATTCGCCATCACCATGTCTAGAGCACAAAACCCAGATACAAACATTCTGGCTGCCATAAGCTGCATCTGACAGTCAAAATCGCGACGATGATGAAACCAGATCCCAGCTCATAAAGCTCATTGAACCGGCGCTCTTGAACCAGACGGAAATTTTGCAGAATAGGCTCTCTCTGGAGATGCCTTTTTAAAGATAAGGTAAGAGGTAGAGTTTAATTTATCGAAATTAAATCCTTTTAATATCAATTTATTACGTTTTTATTCGACTCCTGGTGCCGCACCATATCTCAAAGCCTCGCAATGCGGGGCTTTGTGGTTTCTGGGGTTTGGAAATCTCAAAATTTTAATGAGCCGTTTTCTTCAAAACGTCCAAAAAACGTCCACACTTCGTTTTCAGCCTGCTACGTAGCGTCGGCATGAAGAACCCGCAAACTGATGAGTAATGATGCCGCGTTGAGCCGGGCCGCCGCTCCCGGTGACATATTGCTGCTCTGCGGCAAAAGCAAAAGTCGCTCCCTCAACCTCGGCTATCAAACGCTGGCGCGAGACAGCCGTGCGTTGTACACGCATGTCGCATTGGTTATCAGCCCTTTCCGCGTCATCCACGCACCCCAAGCAAGGGTGTAGAAACCCGGGTGAAAACATGCGGGCCAGGGTTGATAACCTGGACCACCTATTGGGTTGGACGCAAAACTTATCTGACGATTTCACCCTGGATTTTCCTGCCATCCTTGCATCAGGCATCTACGAATCCGAAGAAGAAATAACCTCAGCAAGTCGATGCTTGTTGAATATTGCTGACTTCGCCAATGCCATAAGCAGTTGGGACGCTATGCGAACAGCAGTGCTGGCTACCTTTGAGGAACGGCCTTCTCTGGAGTTGACAACGACCCACCCATCCGCGCCCTACACACCCCCAAAATCTCATCCGCCAACGCCGAATCATCCGGACAAGCCCGCGACAACATAATCGCGCCCACCGCCCTCGCCAGTAGATCAATCATTTTCGCCCGCGCCTCTTCCGGCGCCTCATCCGGGCCAGTCGGGCATTTTTCGCCAAGTGTCTGCAACAAGCGTTCGATGCCTCCAGCAAAGGCCGACTTCAATTCCTCCGACTGACGCGCCGCGTCGCCGCATAGCGCCGCCATGGTGCAACCCGTGGCGCGGCCGTCGCGATGTTCCCTGGACACGTATAGGTCGATGAAGTCTTTCACGCTCAATTGTTCAGCGCCGGCCAGGGATTGCGCGAGGCTGTTGGCCGAAGCTTCGGCCATCAGGTCGGCCTTGGAGCCGAAGTGTTTGTAGAAGCCGCCATGGGTGAAGCCGGCGGCGGCCATCAGGTCGGCCACGCCGACGCCGTCAAAGCCGCGCTCGCGAAACACGACTGACGCCGTTTCGACGATGTGCTCCCGGTTTGCCTGGGCCTGGGCCTTGGATACGCGCATGTTCGATTCCTCTCTACCGCTGGATGCATTGGCCAATGATACATAGATGTCGTTCATAATCAAAACCGTTGACAGCTTAGATTTCGATCATCATCCTAATGACCAGCGGTATGACCTTCCCCCACAAGCACGGAAATCTCCGTCCCTGACCAAAGAGCTGACATCATGACTACTCGCCCTACCGTTCTCATCACTGGCGCTTCCACTGGCATCGGCGCGGTTTATGCCGAGCGTTTCGCCCAACGCGGGCATGATCTGGTGTTGGTCGCCCGCGATCACTCTCGCCTGGAAACGCTCGCCGCGACCCTGCGCGACAAACACAACGTCGCCATTGATGTGCTCCAGGCCGACCTGACGCAACTCAACGACCTGCACGCCGTCGAAGCGCGCCTGCGCGATGACGCGCGTATCGGTATCCTGGTCAACAATGCCGGCGCCGCACAATCGGGCACGTTTATCGAGCAAAGCACTGACAGCGTTGCGCAACTGGTGGCCCTCAACACCACCGCGCTGGTGCGGCTCGCGAGCGCCATCGCGCCACGCCTGGCCAAGGCAGGTGAAGGCTCGATCATCAACATCGGTTCGGTGGTGGGGCTGGCGCCTGAGTTCGGCATGTCGGTGTATGGGGCGACCAAGGCGTTTGTGCTGTTCCTGTCCCAAGGACTGAGCCTGGAACTGTCGCCTCAGGGTGTTTATGTGCAGGCCGTACTGCCCGCCGCGACCCGCACGGAGATCTGGGATCGCGCCGGTATCGACATCAACACCTTGAGCGAAATCATGGAAGTGGATGCGCTGGTGGATGCCGCACTGCTCGGCTTCGACCGTCGCGAACCAGTGACCATTCCCGCGCTGCAGGACGGCGAGCGTTGGGATGCGCTGCAAACCGCACGTCAGGGGCTGACGGCGCAGATCAAGCAGTCCACCGTGGCGCAGCGCTATCTACCATGAAGGCATTTTTTATCGATCGCTACGGCAAGCAAGACGGAATGATTGGCCATGTACCTGACCCTGCGGTCGGTGTGCATGACGTGCTGATCCAGGTGCATGCAGCAAGCGTGAACCCGCTGGACTCCAAGATCAGCACGGGGGAGTTCAAACTGATCCTGCCCTACAGGTTTCCGTTGATATTGGGCAATGATCTGGCCGGAGTGGTGGTTCGCACAGGTGCGGCAGTCACGCGATTCAAGCCGGGAGACGAAGTCTATGCACGCCCTCCCGAGTCACGGATCGGGACCTTTGCCGAGTTGATCGCCGTGCATGAAAACGCGCTGGCGTTCAAACCCTCGAACCTGAGCATGGCCGAAGCGGCTGCCATGCCCTTGGCCGCCTTGACGGCCTGGCAGGTGCTGGTTGAAACCGCCCAGGTGAAAAGAGGCCAGAAGGTGTTGATTCATGCCGGCTCCGGCGGTGTCGGCACGCTCGCCATCCAGCTCGCCAAGCACCTCGGCGCCTTCGTGGCGACCACCACCAGTACGGCGAATGTCGAATGGGTGAAAGCACTTGGGGCAGATGTGGTCATCGATTACAAACAGCAGGATTTTGCCAACGAGTTGCACGATTTCGACATGGTATTGAACAGCCTCGGCAGCGATGTACTGGAGAAATCGCTCAAGGTGCTCAAGCCTGGTGGACAGCTTATTTCTCTGTCAGGACCGCCCACCGCGCAATTTGCCCAATCGCAGGGCTTGCCCTGGGTGCTTGGGCAGGTCATGCGCCTGCTGAGCAGCGGTATTCGCAGAAAAGCCCGCAAGCGCGGGGTGAGCTATGCATTTTTGTTTATGCGTGCCGACGGCATGCAACTGCAGAAAATCACTGCGCTGATCGAGGCGGGCGTTATCAAACCGATCATCGATCGCTGCTTTCCTTTCGAATCGACCGCGCAGGCATTGCGGTACGTCGATCAGGGAAGGGCAAAAGGCAAGGTCACCATCACCCTCCAATAAGCTTATTTCGAGCATAAAAAAACCCCGAACCAGTCGGGGTTTTTCGTGGCCTGGCATCAGGCACGACGTGCAATCAATCAGAAAACATTGATCGGGTAGTCGGCGAACAGGCGCAGCTCGTTACCGCCTACGTTGTAGTTGCTGGCGTTGTTGGAAACGCGCAACCACGAGGCACGCGCACGCAGGCTCAGGTCTTTGGCCGGGCCGCTCTGGACCACGTACTTGAACTGGTTCCAGATTTCACGCTCGGTGCCATCGCCACGGCCGGTGCCGTCGTCGATGTTGGTACCGCGCACATAGGCAACGTTGTAGGTCAGGCCCGGTACACCGAAGGTGGTGAAGTCGATGCCGTAGCCGGCCTGCCAGGAGCGCTCGTCCTTGCCGTTGAAGTCGGACCAGTAGGAGTTGGCCAGCAGGATGGTATTGCCGCCGTCGCCGATGCCGCCGGCGTTGCGGTAGCCGCCGTACAGGTAGCCGGTGTCGCCGGTGCTGCGCTGGTGAGCGACGGTGAAGCTGTGCGGGCCAACAGCCCAGGTAGCGCCCAGGCTCCAGATTTTGTTGTCGCGTGCGTCCGCATCACCTTGGTTTTCCAGGGCGAAGCTGCGGTCCAGCTTGGTTTTGTAGCCGTTGAAGTCAAAGGTCAGCGACTGTTTCTCTGGCAGCGCCAGCACGTAGTTGACGTTGACGTATTGCTTCTTCAGCACGTCCTGCATATCGGAGGCATACAGGGCAGCCGACAGGCTTTCGGTGAATTTGTAGCTGCCACCGATGTAGTTGATGCTCTTCAGGCGGCCGCTGTCGCTGCCTTCGGCACTCTTGCGGGCTTCCTTGGTGAAGTGACCGGCGTCCAGTTGCAGGCCGGCAATTTCCTTGGAAACGATCGAGGTGCCCTCGTAGGTTTCCGACAACAGGCGCGAGTTGTCGTACTGCAGGACCGGCACGGCCGGCATCTGCTGACCGTATTTGATCACGGTGTTGGAAATGCGCGCCTTGACGGCTGCGCCGCCTTTGGCCAGGTCGTTGGCCGCTTCGCCGCTGTCGCCCTGCTTGAAGAAATCGATACCGCCGGCGCCGCTGCGACCTTTACCGCCGTCCAGACGGATGGCGTATTGGCCGATCACGTCCACACCCACCCCGACAGTGCCCTGGGTGAAGCCGGACTCGAACTTGCCGATGAAACCCTGGCCCCACTCGGCTTTGTCCTGCTTGCCGTTTTTGTAGTCACGGCTGATGTAGGCGTTGCGTGCTGCGATGTTCAGGTGGCTGTCTTCGACGAAACCCTTGGATTGCTCCTGGTCGTTCGCCATGGCTGTCGATGCGCTCAAAATCCCCAGAGCGATCAGACTCATCCTTTGCTTCAACATATTCTTATATTCCTTATTACTGGTTGAGTACGCGCTATGACACCAGGCCCCTATCACTTTCCGGTGTCGACTTTCTCCAAAAAAAACAAGGCCCGCGGACGACTGAACTGCCGCGGGCCTTTTCTTATTGGATGAGTCATGGCTGTCAGCCACAGGCGTTGGGCGCAATCCTATGCGCGCGTTGAACTATGTGTCAATTTCGTGAAGCACCCGTATTTAGGCTAAATAATTCTAAGCACAGACCTATTGCGCCTGGGTAACCGTCCAAAAATCCCAACAGCCCCTGCAAAAAAACACACTAAGTAACAAATTAACCGACGATACGTTTGGGAATAGATCCCGCAAGCAAATGCAAAGCATTACCATTTGCGCGCTTTCTCATCCCTGACAATTCGGACACTTTTTCCCATGCCTGCCCCTCGCCTGACGCCCGTTCTTCTTGGGCTTTCTGCTGTGCTGTCTGCCGGTTTTGCCTGTGCTACCACAGTGTTGCCTGCCACCTCGATCAGCGCCGAACTCGACGAAGACGACCCCCGCATCAAGCAAAGCAACACCGCCACGCGCACTGCGACCGCCGTGCGTTACGTACCCCAGGCGATCGATTCGGTGAAAACCGACAGCCTGCGCGCCTATGGCACCAACGATCTTGGCCAGGCGTTGAGCGGTATTCCCAACGTCAGCAGCGGCGCCGACACGCGCTTCGACAGCCTGCGTATCCGCGGTTTCGATGCGAGCAATGACTTCTACCTGGACGGCATCCGTGACGACAGCCAATACGTGCGCGACCTGCACAACATCGAGCGTATCGACGTGCTGAAGGGCCCGGCAGCAGTGCTCTACGGGCGCGGCGGCCAGGGCGGGATCGTCAACCGTGTGAGCAAACTGCCAAGCCCCGGCCGCATATCCAGCCTCGAAGCCCAGGGCGGCAGCAACGATTTGCGCAGCCTGTACGCCGACCTGAGTACCGACCCCAGCGATACCATCAGCCTGCGCCTGAACATGGGCAACCAGGACAACAACAGCTTTCGCGATGGCGTCAGTGGCAACCGCCAGTTGTTCGCGCCGTCGATGAGCTGGCAACTCACGCCCGAGCTGAACTGGCTGGTGCAATACGAATACAGCCGCTACAACCGCACGCCGGACCGCGGCATTCCTGGCGTCAATGGGCGTCCTGCGGATGTGAGCCGCAGCACTACCTATTTCTCCAGCGGCGATTACATCGATGACACCTCCCAGTCCCTGCGCTCCAAACTGGCCTATGAGCTCAACGACAACTGGCAACTGCGCCACACCCTGGGCGTGTTCAAGCTCGACAGCGATTTCGACAACACCTACCAGACCGGCTACGACGCGAGAACCAACACCGTCAGCCGCCAGCACTGGCAGCAGGACCTGACCACCCGCAACGTGTTCAACAACCTTGAACTGGAAGGGGGTTTCGATACCTTCGGGCTGGAGCACCGCCTGCTCACCGGGATTGAACTGGGCAGCCAGCGCCGCGACCCGAAACTGTACACGGCCACCGCGCCCAATCGGGGCGGCCAGGCTGTACCGAGCCTGAATCTGCACCAACCCAACCGTCATCTCAGCCACACCGGGCGCATGAGCGTTTCGAGCGACAACCACACTGAAGTCGAAAGCCGCGCCCTGTACGTGCAGGATCAACTGCGCCTGAACGATCAGTGGCAGCTGTTGGGCGGGCTGCGTTATGACCGCTTCGAAGTGGACACCACCAACAAGCTGCTCAACACTCAACAGGACGTGAAAAGCCACAGCACCAGCCCCCGCGTCGGCCTGGTGTGGACGCCGCTGGAGCATCACTCCTTCTATGCTTCGTGGAGCAAGACGTTCTCCCCGGCAGGCGGCGGTTTGGTCGGCATCACGCCGAACGCCGCCGGCAGCGTCAATGATCTCAGCCCCGAGCTGACCAAACAGAAGGAAATCGGGGTGAAAAGCGATTGGCTTGACGACCGCTTGAGCACCACCCTGGCGGTGTACGAGCTTGAACTCTACAACCGCCGCACCAGCGACCCGCTGGACCGCACCATTACCCTGCTGACAGGCAAGCAACGTTCGCGCGGCATCGAGCTGACCGCCACCGGCAAGCTCGTCGGCCATTGGTATGTGCGCGGCGGCATCGGCCTGCAGGATGCCAAGGTGGAGGAGGACAACAACGGTTTCGAAGGCAAGCGCATCAGCGACGTGGCCAAGCGCAATGCCAGCGTGTTCATCACCTGGAAACCGGAGATGGGCTGGTACGCGGAAACCGGCCTGACCCTGGTCGGTGACCGTTATGCCGACAACCTCAACACGGTGGTATTACCCGGTTATGGCCGCTGGGACGCGCTGGCCGGGTTCCGCCAGAAAGAATGGGACGTGAGGGCTGCGCTGAACAATATCGCCGACAAACGCTATTACGCCTCGGCCACCAGCGTCGCGCAGATTCAGCCGGGGGAGCCGCGTAGCGTGGTGGTGACAGGCACCTACAGCTTCTAAAGTTTCTCGCGCGATGTGGCAGCTGTTCAGTGACTCATCAGCTCGCACAACACCTGCACCTCATCCTCCGTGAACAAACCCGCCGGGTAGCGTTCGCTCATCACGCTGCGCAAGTCAGGCTGTTGCCTGACTTGCCGCGAGCCGTTTTCCCTCAACCAGAGCCCCAGCGCGTGGATGGCATCGCCATCGACCCGCACCGGGTGGAACGTGCGCATGTAGATCGGGTTGATTTCGGCATTCATTTCAGCGCTCTCTCCTGCTGCGTGAGCGGCTAACGTACTCAAGGTATGTGACAGAACAACGCGGTCTTGACCTGAGTCCCTGTCGCCTCTCTGCGATACAAGAGCTATGCCAATGTCCCGTATTCACGGGTATTGAGAAGCAAAAAAGCCCGCGACCTTGCAGGGCCACGGGCTTGCCTGGAACACCGCTATCTCGCGGTGCTCACTCGCCATCAAGGCACTGTTACAACTGCACTCAATTTCTCTGCGGGGCGGGCTGCTGCTGGGTCAGGCAGTGAATGTTGCCGCCCCCCAGTAACAGTTCGCGGCCCGGCACCATCACTACTTCGTGTTGCGGGAACAGGTTCTGCAGGATCTGCTTGGCCTGGTGGTCCAGCGGGTCGTCGAAGCTCGGCGCGATGATGCCGCCGTTGACGATCAGGAAGTTTACGTAGGAGCCGGCCAAGCGCACGCTCGGATTACGTTCCTGGCTCCCGTCCACCGGATCGACACCGGCACATTCTTCCTCGGTAGCGTACAGCGGCCCTGGAATCGGCATCTTGTGCACCGTGAACGAGCGGCCCTGGGCGTCAGTGCTGCTTTGCAGTACGTCCATGGCGGCATGGCAGCGCGCGTAGTTCGGGTCTTGCGGGTCGTCGGTCCAGGCCAGCAGCACTTCACCGGGGCGCACGTAGCAGCAGAAGTTATCCACATGGCCGTCGGTTTCGTCGTTGAACAGGCCATCCGGCAACCAGATGATCTTATCCACAGCCAGGTTGGCGCTGAGTACCGCTTCAATGGCTGCGCGATCCAGGTGCGGATTGCGGTTGCGGTTCAACAGGCACTCTTCGGTGGTGATCAGGGTGCCTTCGCCGTCGACGTGAATGGAACCGCCCTCCAGTACGAAGCCTTCGGTGCGGTAACGTGAGGCGCGCTCGATCTCGAGAATCTTGCCGCCCACTTGTGAGTCGCGGTTCCACGGCGCATACAAACCGCCGTCAAACCCGCCCCAGGCGTTGAAATCCCAGTTCACACCGCGCACTTCGCCGCTGTCGTTGATCACGAATGTCGGGCCGGTGTCCCGCACCCACGCGTCGTCGCTGGACATCTCCACCACGCGGATATTCGGCACGTCGAGGCGGCTGCGGGCGTTTTCGTACTGGCCGGCGGAAACCGCGACGGTCACCGGTTCGAACCGTGCGATGGCCTTGGCCACGGCCACGTGGGCCGCCTGCGCCGGCTTGCCGCCCAGGCGCCAGTTGTCCGGGCGCTCGGGCCAGATCATCCAGGTCTGGGTTTGTGGCGCCCATTCGGCGGGCATATGAAAGCCATCGGCGCGAGGCGTGCTGTGCAAGGTAGTCATGACGATGAAGGCTCCGAATGGGGTGAAAGCCGACTTTATAACGGATAAATATCGGCTTTAGTAGCTTAAAAATATGGAATTTTATAAAAACAATCGCATTCAGCCGATAACAATCGATTTTTACAACTGTCACCCGGCAAATTTTCAGAACGAAGCCCCTCAGGGCACTGTCAATGTTGAAGTTAAGGTCTTGCTGACTGCCCAGAGATCGCAATGTGCCACTCAGGCCGTAACAGTGCTCAAGCAGATAGCTGCCTGCTCAAGGCTCAACCAGAGGCACGGCAGACTGGCGCGATGGACCAATGGGGCGAGCAACATTGTGACGACCTCGGTTTTATCAGGCGTCTATATCGCCATTGTTCGGGGGCGTTAATCAACCCCTCCTGCTCGCCGCGCTTGCGCCCGTTCGATTCACAACTCAAGCTATGCTTCTTTCGCTTAATGTCCGTCTAAGGAAAAGGCCCTCGACATGCGCATTCTCATCACCGGCGGTGCCGGATTTATTGGCTCGGCCCTGATCCGGCATCTGATCCAGCACACTGAGCACGAAGTGCTCAACCTGGACAAGCTCACGTACGCCGGCAACCTTGAGTCGCTGGCCAGCATTGCGTCCAACAGCCGCTACGAGTTCGTCCAGGCCGATATCATCGACCAGGCCACCGTCAGCGCCGTACTGGCGCGCTTTGAGCCAGACGCGATCATGCACCTGGCGGCCGAGTCCCATGTGGACCGTTCCATCGACGGCCCGTCGGATTTTATCCAGACCAACATCGTCGGCACCTACAGCCTGCTCGAAGCCACGCGTGCCTATTGGCAGAAGCTGGCTGAACCGGCCAAAAGCGCGTTCCGTTTCCACCACATCTCCACCGATGAAGTGTACGGCGACCTGCATGGAGTGGACGATCTGTTCACCGAAACCACGCCTTACGCCCCCAGCTCGCCGTACTCGGCCAGCAAGGCAGCCTCCGACCACCTGGTCCGCGCCTGGCAGCGTACCTACGGCCTGCCGGTGCTGTTGACCAACTGCTCGAACAACTACGGGCCGTTCCACTTCCCTGAGAAACTGATCCCACTGGTGATTCTCAACGCCCTCGCGGGCAAGCCGCTGCCGGTGTATGGCGATGGTCTGCAAGTGCGCGACTGGCTGTTCGTCGAGGATCACGCCCGTGCGCTGCTGAAGGTGGTGACGACTGGGGTGGTGGGCGAGACCTACAACATCGGCGGCCACAACGAACAGAAGAATATCGACGTCGTACGCGGCATCTGCGCGCTGTTGGAAGAGCTGGCGCCACAGCGTCCGGCCGGCGTGGAAAAATTCACCGACCTGATTACTTTCGTCAAGGATCGTCCGGGCCACGACCAACGCTACGCGATCGACGCCAGCAAAATCGAGCGCGAACTGGGCTGGGTCCCGGAAGAAACCTTTGAGACCGGACTGCGCAAGACCGTGCAGTGGTACCTCGATAACCTGGAATGGTGCCGCAGGGTCCAGGATGGCAGCTATCAAGGTGAACGACTTGGCAATACTGACGTAAAGGATCTGATCGCATGATGAAGGGAATTGTATTGGCCGGCGGTTCCGGCACCCGTTTGCACCCCATTACCCTGGGCGTGTCCAAACAACTGTTGCCGGTGTATGACAAGCCGATGATCTACTACCCGATCTCGGTGCTGATGCTGGCGGGGATCAAGGACATCCTGGTGATTTCTACGCCGGTGGACCTGCCGCAATACCGCAACCTGCTGGGTGACGGCAGCCAGTTCGGCGTGCGCTTCAGCTATGCAGAACAGCCTTCGCCCGATGGTTTGGCCCAGGCGTTCATCATTGGCGAGGAGTTCATTGGTAACGACCCGGTGTGCCTGATCCTGGGAGACAACATCTTCCACGGCCAGCACTTCGGTGATCAGCTGCGCAATGCCGCAAAACGCCCATCCGGCGCCACGGTGTTCGGCTACTGGGTCAAGGACCCGGAGCGTTTCGGCGTGATCGATTTCGACAAGGACGGCCGCGCCCTGTCGATTGAAGAGAAACCGACCAAGCCTAAATCCAGCTATGCGGTGACCGGCCTGTATTTCTACGACAACGACGTGATCAAGATCGCCAAGGCCGTGCAGCCTTCGCCACGCGGCGAGTTGGAGATTACCGACGTCAACAACGCCTACCTCAAGCGCGGCGACCTGCATGTTGAACGTTTTGGGCGCGGCTTCGCCTGGCTCGACACCGGCACCCATGACAGCCTGCTGGAAGCGTCCACTTACGTGCAGACCATCGAGCATCGCCAGGGCCTGAAAGTCGCCTGCCTGGAAGAAATCGCCTACGACAACGGCTGGATTGATCGTGACTATTTGCTGGAACGGGCTAAATATTTCGGCAAAACCGGCTATGGTCAATATCTGTACATGTTGGCCGGGAACCCTAAATGAATGTGAGCACCACTGAGCTGCCTGGTGTATTGGTCATCGAACCGAAAGTATTCGGCGATGACCGCGGCTTTTTTTACGAGAGCTTCAACGCCCGCGAGTTTGAAAACGCCAGCGGGTTGAAACTTCAGTTTGTGCAGGACAACCACTCACGCTCCTTGAAAGGCGTGCTGCGTGGCCTGCACTACCAGGTCGAACACGCCCAGGGAAAACTGGTGCGTGTGACGGCTGGGGAAGTGCTGGATGTGGCGGTGGATATCCGCCGCAGCTCTCCTCATTTCGGTAAATGGGCCAGCGTGCGCCTGTCTGCCGAAAACAATCGGCAGCTGTGGATACCACCGGGCTTTGCCCACGGTTTCCTTGTGCTGAGCGATTACGCCGAATTCCTCTACAAGACGACGGATTACTACACCCCGTCGGCAGAGCGTTGCATTCGCTGGGACGACACGGACCTCAATATCGATTGGCAGCTCGATGGCCCACCGACCCTGTCCGCCAAGGATCAGGTAGGTAAAAGCCTGAAGGATGCGGACCTGTTCCCGTGACAGCGCCCCTGAAGATATTGATCACCGGTCAGCACGGCCAGGTCTCCCAGGCGCTGCAACAGCGCCTCCAGGGCCTGGGCGAACTCGTCGTGCTGGGCCGCGACCAGCTTGATCTGGCCAACGCCGAGCAGATTCGCCAACAGGTGCGCGCTCACCGTCCCGACCTGATCATCAACGCCGCCGCCCACACTGCGGTCGATCAGGCCGAAAGCGAGCCGGACGCAGCTTTCGCCATCAACGCCATCGCTCCCGGCATTCTCGCCGAAGAAGCCAAGGCGTTGGGTATCCCGCTGATTCATTACTCCACCGACTACGTGTTCGACGGCAGCAAACCTGCCCCGTACACCGAAAACGACACGCCCAACCCACTGGGTGTGTACGGCCAGAGCAAACTGGCGGGTGAACAGGCGATTGCGGCTGTAGGTGGCAAGTACCTGATTCTGCGCACCAGTTGGGTGTATTCCAGCCACGGCAAGAACTTCCTGCTGACCATGCAGCGCCTGCTGCAGGAAAAACCGCAGATGCGCATCGTCGCCGACCAGATCGGCGCGCCGACGTGGGCCGGGACTATCGCCGACAGTACGCGCGCACTGATCGAGCGCTGGCAAGCCGGTGACGCCGGCGAGTGGGGCGTTTATCACCTGACTGCCCAGGGTGAAACCTCATGGTTCGGCTTTGCCGAGGCGATTGGCGAGCAACTGCGTGCCGAAGGCAAACCCTGTGCCGAGCTGGAAGCGATCCCGTCCAGCGCCTACCCAACACCCGCCAGGCGCCCGCTGAACTCACGCCTCGATTGCAGCCGCCTGCAGCAGCAATGGCACGTCAGCCAGCCGCAATGGCAGGACGCATTGCACGAGTGTCTTGCCAGGCAGCACTAGGCATAATGCGCCTGTACCCACAGGCGCATGATCCCCATGACCCCACCTCTTCCACGAAGACCCCGCTGGCGCAGCCTGGCCCTGTTGGCGTTGTGCCTGGCGCCGCTGCTATGGCCGCTGGAACACTTGGCCGAGCGCTACTACCGCAGCGAACTGGCCGGGCAGAACCGTCAGACCCTGGACCTGTACGTCGCCAACCTGTTGGGCACCCTGCATCGCTATGAAGTGCTGCCGCAGATCCTCGGTGACCTGCCGGCCCTGCGCACCGCGCTGGATGCGCCGCAGATCAGCACCAACCTGGTCAATGCCAACGTGCTGCTCAAGGATGTCGCCGCCCAGGCCGGGGTGGAGGTGATGTACCTGATGGACACCACCGGCAAGACCCTCGCCGCGTCCAACTGGGATAAGCAAGACAGCTTTGTAGGGCGCAATTTTTCCTTTCGCCCCTATTTCAGCGAAGCCATGGCCGGGCGCCTGGGACGCTTTTTCGGGCTGGGCACCACCTCGGCCAAGCGCGGCTATTTCTTCGCCGCCGCCGTGCGCGATGATGAGAAAATCATCGGCGTGCTGGTGGTCAAGGTCGACCTGGACCACACCGAGAGCCTGTGGGGCAATACTCCGGAACAACTGCTGGTGACCGACCACAATGGCGTGGTGATCCTCACCTCGCGCCCGCAATGGCGGTTCCGCGCCACACGCCCGCTGACCGACGAAGAACGCCAGGCCATTATTGCCATCCAGCCCTACCCGACCCGTGATCCGCAGCCACTGAACCTCAGCAGCAGCGCCTGGCTGCGTCAATCCACAGCCATCGCCGAAACCGGCTGGAACGTGGAAATCCTCGCCCCACAGTCGCTGATCAACCGCCCGGTGCGCACCGTGGTGGCCGTCGGCGGCGCGACATTGCTGGTGCTGATGCTGCTGCTCGGCTTGATGATGCAGCGCCGTCGCCATTATCTGGAGCGCATCGCCTTCGAAGCCAAGGCCCGCCGCGAGCTGGAAATGCGCGTGGCCGAGCGGACCAGCGACCTGGAGGGCCTGAATCGGCGCCTGAAACAGGAAGTGCTGGAGCGCGAACACGCCCAGCAGGAACTGGTACGCGCCCAGGACGACCTGGTACAGGCCGGTAAACTCTCGGCGCTGGGCACCATGTCGGCCAGCATCAGCCATGAACTGAACCAACCCCTGGCGGCGATTCGCAGCTACGCGGAAAACGCTGAAGTGCTGCTCGACCATGAACGCACCGCCGATGCCCGCGGTAACCTCAAGTTGATCAGCGAACTGACCGGGCGCATGGCGTCGATCATCGCGCACTTGCGCGCGTTCGCCCGCCGCGACCGCCACGCGCCGGAAAGCGTGGCGTTGCAACCGGCGCTGGACGATGCGCTGGCGTTGCTGGGCAAGCGGCGGCGCTCAATGGAGGTGGAATTGATCCGCGACCTGCCCGAGGCGACCTTATGGGTACAGGCCGGTGAAACCCGTCTGCGCCAGGTGCTGGGCAACCTGCTGGCCAACGCCCTCGACGCCCTCACCGAAAAGGGCCCGCCGCGCAAACTCTGGCTGAGTGCCCAAACCACCGACCAGGGCGTCAACCTGTACATCCGCGACAACGGCCCGGGCTTTTGCATGGAAGCCCTGGGCCGCGCCAGCGAGCCGTTCTACACCACCAAGACACGCACCCAGGGCCTGGGCCTGGGCCTGGCCATCTGTGAAACCCTGATGCGTGCGTTCGGCGGCGAGCTGCTGTTCGCCAACCACAAGGAAGGCGGCGCGCTGTTAACCTTGAAATTGCGCGCCGGCTCGCCGGGCGTCAGTGTGCAACCGTCCGAGGACCGCAGTGTATGAGTATCGATAACCAGATTCAGGTGGTGCTGATCGACGACGATCCCCATTTGCGTCAGGCGCTATGCCAGACCCTCGACCTCGCCGGGCTGAAAGTGCTGACCCTGGGCGAAGCCAGCGGCCTTACCGCGCGCCTGTCGCGGGACTGGCCGGGCGTGGTGGTCAGCGATATCCGCATGCCCGGCATGGACGGCCTGGAGCTGCTCGCCGAACTGCACGGCCAGGACCCGGACCTGCCGGTGCTGCTGATCACCGGCCACGGCGACGTGCCGCTGGCGGTGCAGGCCATGCGCGCCGGCGCCTACGACTTCCTTGAAAAACCCTTCGCCAGCGACGCGTTGCTCGACAGCGTACGCCGCGCCCTGGCCTTGCGCCGCCTGGTGCTGGACAACCGCAGCCTGCGCCTGGCCCTCAGCGATCGGCAGCAACTGAGCACGCGCCTGGTCGGGCATTCGCCGCAGATGCTGCGCCTGCGCGAGCAAATCGGTGCGCTGGCGGCGACCAAGGCCGATGTGCTGATCCTCGGCGAAACCGGCGCCGGCAAAGAAGTCGTCGCCCGGGCCTTGCACGATCTTTCGAACCGGCGCAGCGGCCCGTTCGTGGCGATCAACGCCGGGGCACTGGCCGAGTCGGTGGTGGAAAGCGAACTGTTCGGCCATGAACCCGGCGCGTTTACCGGCGCGCAGAAGCGCCGTATCGGCAAGTTCGAATTCGCCAACGGCGGCACGCTGTTTCTCGATGAAATCGAAAGCATGAGCCTGGACGTGCAGGTCAAGCTGCTGCGCCTGCTGCAGGAGCGGGTGGTCGAGCGACTGGGCGGCAACCAGTTGATCCCGCTGGACATCCGCATCATTGCCGCCACCAAGGAAGACCTGCGCCAGGCCGCCGACCAGGGCCGCTTCCGCGCCGACTTGTATTACCGTCTCAACGTCGCGCCGCTGCGCATTCCACCGCTGCGCGAACGTGGCGAAGACGCGCTGATGCTGTTCCAGCACTTCGCCGACGAAGCCAGCAGCCGCCACGGCCTGCCGCTGCACGAGCTGCAACCGGGGCAACGCGCCCTGCTGTTGCGCCACAGTTGGCCGGGCAATGTGCGCGAACTGCAAAACGCCGCCGAACGCTTCGCCCTGGGCCTGGAACTGGCCCTGGACAGTACGCCGGACGATCCGTCCACCAGCACCCTGACCTCCACGCCTGGCGGTTTGAGCGAGCAAGTCGAACAATTCGAAAAAAGCCTGATCGCCGCCGAACTGACCCGCCCCCACAGCTCCCTGCGCAGCCTCGCCGAAGCCCTCGGCGTGCCACGCAAGACCCTGCACGACAAATTGCGCAAACACGGCCTGAACTTCGCCGACAGCGCCAACCACAGCGCAGACGACGAATGACCCCGTCCACCCACCAAGAGGCCGCCATGAGCCGCGACAGCCGTTACCTGGAATCCATCCTCCATCACGACATCCCCCTCACTCGGGAAATGGGGCTCAAGGTGCTCGACTGGCAACACCACCAACTGCAACTGCATCTGCCCTTGCAAGCCAATATCAACCACAAGAGCACCATGTTTGGCGGCAGCCTCTACTGCGGCGCCGTATTGGCAGGCTGGGGTTGGTTGCACCTGAGACTGCGCGAAGACGGCATTGAAGACGGGCACATCGTGATTCAGGAAGGACAGATCAGTTATCCGTTGCCGGTGACGCAGGATGCGACGGTGATTTGCACGGCACCGGAGGAGAAGGTGTGGAAGCGCTTCGTGGCGACCTACAAACGCCATGGTCGCGCGCGGTTGGCGCTGGACACATGGATTGTGAATGAGGGCAGCGAAGACCGCGCGGTGACTTTTACCGGCCAATACGTCCTGCACCGCTAGCCGCCATCACACAAAGCAAATGTGGGAGGGGGCTTGCCCCCGATAGCAGTGTGTCAGGCAACCCGCTTCTGACTGTTACACCGCAATCGGGGGCAAGCCCCCTCCCACATTTTTAATTTGCGCAGGTCTTAAGACCTGGCCAGGCTCAACAAGCGTTCACGCCATGCCGCCTTGGCCGGCAACGCCAGAAAGAACGGGTTCAGCAACGATTCCCGCGCCGGGTAGCTGAACGGCTTGCCGTTCAACTCCAGTACCGCGCCCCCCGCCCCTTCCAACACACCTTGCGCCGCCGCGGTATCCCACTGCGACGTCGGCGCCAGGCGCGGATAACAATCGGCACTGCCTTCGGCCAACAGGCAGAACTTCAACGAACTGCCGATATTCGCCAGTTTCAGCTCGCCCAAACCCTGGCTCAACCCCTCCAGCAAACGCTCCTGCTCCGGGCTGGTATGCCGGCGGCTGGCAACCACAGTAAAGGCTTCACCCGCAGCCGGCGTCTGGCGCACCTGGATCTGCCTGGGCGCGGCATTTACATCCGAGCGCCAGGCTCCCAGGCCCGCGCCGCCGAAGTAGCAACGACCGCTGGTGGGCATCGAGACCACGCCGAACACCACACGGCCCTGCTCGATCAAGGCGATATTGACCGTGAACTCTTCACTGCCGCTGATGAATTCCTTGGTGCCGTCCAGCGGGTCCACCAGCCACCAGCGCTGCCAGCCGGCGCGCACGCTCTGGTCGATATCGGCGTCTTCTTCGGACAGCACCGGAATGCTCGGGTCCAGCGCCGTGAGACCCGCGAGAATCAGATGATGCGCGGCGAGGTCGGCGGCCGTCACCGGCGAATCATCCGCCTTGGCGGTCACCGCCACATCGGCACGCCAGTACGGCAGGATGGCTTCACCGGCCTGGCGCGCCAGTTCAATGACCGGCGCGATAAACGGATGGCCCAGAAACAATTCGCTCATAAGGTAAACACCCCACGCTGGGTCAGCAGGTCTCGTACCAGATACAGCGCGGCCAGCGCCCGGCCCTCGCTGAACTGCTCGTTCTGCGCCAGTGCCGACAGCTCACGCAGGTTGACCCGCTCCACGCGCATAGGCTCAGGTTCATCGCCTTCCAGGCGCTCTTCGTACAGATCAGTGGCGAGCACCACCTGGATTTTCTGGCTCATATAGCCGGGCGACAGCGACAGCTCGGTGATATGTTCCAACTGGCGCGCGCCATAGCCGGCCTCTTCCTTGAGTTCGCGGTCCGCCGCCGCCAGCACATCCTCGCCGGGCTCGATCAAGCCCTTGGGCAAGGACAGCTCATATTCATCGGTGCCGCCGCAGTACTCTTCCACCAGCAATGCGTGGTCTTCGTCGATCATCGCCACGATCATCACCGCGCCATAACCCGCACCACGGCCCACCAGACGTTCGTAGGTGCGCTCAACGCCATTGGAAAAGCGCAATTGCACTTCCTCCACGCGGAACAAACGGCTACTGGCGACTATTTCGCGGGCGAGGACGGTGGGTTTCTGGCGCATAAACGGCTCCTTGGCGTGATCGGGTTACTATACCGTGGCTTTTCCGATTGTCTGTGTCGGATATCTTTACTTACATGAGAACGCCCCATGCCCTCTTTGCCCTGGCACGCCATCGACACTGTCCTGCTGGACATGGACGGCACCTTGCTCGACCTGCATTACGACAACCACTTCTGGATGGAGCACCTGCCGCAACGCTACGCCGAGCTGCACGGCGTGAGCCTGGCCATGGCGCAAATGGAATTGCAGCCGCTGTTCGAGCGTAACGCCGGACAGTTGCAATGGTATTGCCTGGATTTCTGGAGCGCAGAACTTGCAATCCCCGTGCGCGAACTCAAGCTGGAAACCGCCCACCTGATTGCCCTGCGCCCGGACGCCGATACTTTTCTGGCAGCGATCAAGCAGGCCGGCAAGCGCGTGATCATGATCACCAACGCTCATCGCGATTCGTTGTCCTTGAAGTTGGAGCGCATCGAGTTGGCGCCGTACTTCGAACGACTGATCAGCTCCCACGATTACGGTTTTCCCAAGGAGAACCCGCAGTTCTGGGAAGCGCTGCAAGCAGACATCGACTTCGACCCGGCCCGGAGCCTGTTTATCGACGACACCTTGCCGATTCTGCGCAGTGCCAGGGATTTCGGGGTGGCCCATTTGCTGGCAGTCAAAGAGCCCGACAGCAAAAAGGGGCCAAAGGACACTGCAGAGTTCGCAGCCGTCGGGAATTATCGAGAACTTATTACCGGGCTTTGAGCGAGTGTGGGAGGGGGACACGCCCTAATACCAATCTGTAGGAGCGAGCTTGCTCGCGAAAAACGTCAACGATAACGCGTATTTCCTGCATAAACGCGGTGCCTGTGAGTTTTTCGCGAGCAAGCTCGCTCCTACAAAAAGGGCGAGCTTCCTCATTTTATCCTGCGTATTACTCAGGGATACGCAGGGTCTGGCCTGGGTAGATTTTGTCCGGGTGCGACAACATGGGCTTGTTGGCCTCGAAAATCTTGTTGTACTGATTGGCGTTGCCGTACACCGTCAGGGAAATCGCGCTGAGGGTGTCGCCTTTTTTCACAACCACGAAACGCGCAGCGGTAACCGCCGGGCCGGAGACGGTGATCTTGTCTTCGACACTGCCGACACCTGCGATATTACCGGCCGCCAGGATGATTTTTTCTTTCTCTTCCTGAGTTGCGACTTCGCCCGTTACCGTGACTTTGTCACCCTCAACGGTGGCCTGCACATTCGGATTTCCAAGGCCAACCTTGGAGATGTGGTCCTTCAACTGCTCACTGGCGTTGGCATTACCCGGCGTCAGCAGATCAATCAATTTCTCGCCTGCTTCCTTAACAAAACTGAAAATACTCATGGTGCGCTCTCCTTGGGTTTAAGTACCTGATGCCCAAGACTAGACCAGTCCCAAAGATCTGGGTTCCGGGTCACTCCTTGACTAAAAAACGAACCTTGATCGACGCCATCTATCAATACATCAATACTGGCGATTAGACGCGACCCTTTGTCGCGCCTAGTCTGAACACTGATCAATCCGCCGGTGGTATTGCCCCATGAACGCCAAGCGCCCCACCTGCGCGGCGCCCGCCCTCGAAACGCCAGCGCCCGCCGCCAGCCAGAGCTATCAGTACAGCAATCTGGAACACACCGACGTCGGCAGCACTGCGCTGGCCGAAGAAGTGGCGTTGGCGATTGCCTACAACGATATCAGCCAGGCCGTCATGCTGGTGACGCCGACCGACCTTGAGGATTTTATCGTCGGTTTCAGCCTTGGCAGCGGCATCATCCGCGACGTTAGCGACATATACGATCTGAAGCTCAGTGGTTCGGGTTCCGCCCAGTATGCTCAGGTACAGATTTCCAGCCGTGCATTTTGGAACCTCAAGCAACAGCGTCGCCAATTGGCCGGTACCAGCGGCTGCGGCCTGTGCGGTGTCGAAGCGGTGGAGCAGGCCTTGCCCGACCTTCAGGTGCTGCCCGGCGCGCCCTTGCCACCGGCCGAATGGCTCGATGGCCTGCGCCAGCGCATCGGTGCATTCCAGCCGCTGGGCCAACACAGCGGCGCGGTGCATGCGGCGGTGTTCATGAACGACCAGGGCGAATTGCTGATGGGCCGCGAAGACATCGGCCGGCATAACGCCCTGGACAAACTGATTGGCGCCTTGATTCGCCAAAAGATTCCGACCGACGGCGGGCTGGCGATTGTCACCAGCCGCTGCAGCCTCGAATTGATCCAGAAAGTCCTGCGCGCGGGCATCCAGACCCTGGTCAGCCTGTCGTCGCCCACCGGCCTGGCCCTGCAATGGGCGCGCCGGCATAACCTCAATCTCATCCACCTGCCGCAGAAAAGCGCGCCGCGGGTCTACAGCCCTGCGATGGAGTACCAGCCATGAGCCTTCACCACCAAGCCGACCAGACCCCAACCCCACGCTATAAGCCCTATAAAGGCCCGGCCGGCGGCTGGGGTGCGTTGATCAGCGTGGCGCAAGCCTGGCTGACCAGCGACAACGCGCTGAAAAACCTGCGCATGATGCTCAAGACCAACCAGAACGGCGGCTTCGACTGCCCGGGCTGTGCCTGGGGCGACTCGCCGGAAAGCGGCATGGTCAAGTTCTGCGAGAACGGCGCCAAGGCCGTCAACTGGGAAGCCACCAAGCGCCGCGTGGACGCGGCGTTCTTCGCCAAGCACAGCGTTACCGCGCTGCTGGAACAAAGCGATTACTGGCTGGAATATCAAGGCCGTCTCACCGAGCCCATGCGCTACAACGCCGAGACCGACCGCTACCAGCCCATCAGTTGGGAAGCCGCGTTCGACCTGGTCGGCAAGCACCTCAATGCCCTGCCCAGCCCGGACATGGCCGAGTTCTACACCTCGGGCCGCGCCAGCAATGAAGCCGCCTACCTGTATCAGCTGTTCGTGCGCGCCTACGGCACCAACAACTTCCCGGACTGCTCGAACATGTGCCACGAAGCCAGCGGCGTCGCCCTGGCACAGAGTGTGGGCGTGGGCAAAGGCACCGTGACCTTTGATGACTTCGAACACGCCGACGCGATTTTCGTCTGGGGCCAAAACCCCGGCACCAACCACCCGCGCATGCTCGAACCGCTGCGCGAAGCGGTGAAACGCGGCGCCCAGGTGGTGTGTATCAACCCCCTGAAAGAACGTGGCCTGGAACGCTTCCAGCACCCGCAACATCCGCTGGAAATGCTCACCAACGGCGACAAGCCGACCAACACAGCCTATTTCCGCCCGGCCCTGGGCGGCGACATGGCCATTCTGCGCGGCATGGCCAAGTTCCTGCTGCAGTGGGAGCGCCAGGCCCTGGCCGAAGGCAAGGAAGCCGTGTTCGATCATGACTTCCTCAACGAACACACCGTTAACGTCCTGGACTATCTGGGTCAGATCGATGACACCTCATGGGAGGAAATCGTCGAGCAGTCCGGCCTGACACTGGTGGAGATCGAGCAAGCCGCGCGCATGTATGCCAAAGGCAAGAACGTGATCATGTGCTGGGCGATGGGCATTACCCAGCACCGTCACTCGGTGCCGACCATCCAGGAAATCGCCAACCTGATGCTGCTGCGCGGCAACATTGGCCGTCCAGGCGCTGGCCTGTGCCCGGTGCGTGGCCACAGCAACGTGCAGGGTGACCGCACCATGGGCATCAACGAGCGCCCACCGGCGGCGTTCCTCGACTCACTGGAGCGCCGCTTCCAGTTCCAGGTGCCGCGTACCAATGGGCACAACGTGGTCGAAGCCATCCACGCGATGCTCGAGGGCCGCGCCAAGGTGTTTATCGGCCTGGGCGGCAACTTTGCCCAGGCGACGCCCGACAGTACCCGCACCTTCGAGGCATTGCGCAACTGCGACCTGACCGTGCAGATCAGCACCAAGCTCAACCGCAGCCACCTGATGCACGGTAAAGACGCCCTGATCCTGCCCTGCCTGGGCCGTACCGACATCGACATTCAGGCCGACGGCCCGCAAGCGGTGACGGTGGAAGACTCGTTCAGCATGGTCCACGGCTCCAATGGCCAGCTGCAGCCGCTGTCGAAACTGATGAAATCGGAGCCTGCGATCCTGGCCGGCATCGCCGCCGCGACCCTGGGCAGCAAGCCTGTGGACTGGAACTGGTTGGTCGCCGACTACGGCCGCATCCGCGACCTGATCGCCGATACCATTCCAGGCTTCAAGGACTTCAACGAGAAGATCAAACACCCCGGCGGCTTCTATCTGGGCAATTCCGCCGGCGCACGCCGCTGGAACACCCCATCGGGCCGCGCCAACTTCCGGCCGAACATCCTGCCCAAGGACCTGATTCATGAGCGCACCCACGCCACAGGGCGGGTGCCGGACCTGATCATGCAGTCGATGCGCTCCCACGATCAGTACAACACCACTATCTATGGCCTGGACGACCGTTATCGCGGGGTCAAAGGGCAGCGGGATGTGCTGTTCGTCAACGAAGCCGACATCATCCGCCTGGGCTTCAAGCCAGGGCAGAAGGCAGACATCATCTCGTTGTGGGAAGACGGCCGTGAACGCCGTGTGAAAGGCTTTACCCTGCTGGCGTTCGATATCCCGGCCGGGCAGGCGGCGGCTTACTATCCGGAAGTGAACCCGCTGGTGCCGTTGGAAAGCACGGGAGAGGGCAGCCATACGCCAACGTCGAAGTTTGTCGCGATTCGTTTGGAAGCGGCGAGTGACACAGGCTTGATCATGGCGCGCTCGGCCTGACTTGCCCTAATGCCAGTCAGTTAAGCGTAGACCGCCCTCTGTAGGCGCCCCCCTCGCTCCTACAAAAAGCCTTAACTGACAGGCATTGGGGCTAGCCCCGCGAAGAGGCCAGCACTTTCAGCGCACATTTTACAGGCACAAAAAAGGCCGCTTTTACCTAAAAGCGGCCGTTCCGAAGTAACTAAAGACCCGTAAAAACAATTTAAGTTCCCTATACAAAACAGTAACTTAACACATTGTATACAACTTCTGCCGCCGGTCGGATTTCGATTGTCAGCGTCTCGATACAACCTCAGGATCGCGCCGTCATCCCCTTGAGGTTTCCCTGAATGAAGTTCTCCTCGATTCTCTTGTTGTCCCTTGGCCTGGTCAGTGGCGCAGCCATGGCCGGCGGCACCACCGAAGCCGGTGTAGGCGGCGCATTGGGCGGGGTTCTAGGCTCGGTTGTCGGCCAGCAGTTGGGCGGCAACACCGGTTCGGCCATTGGCGCGGCGCTGGGTGGCGCGGGCGGTAGTGCGGTCGGCGCCGACAAGCGCAGCCGTGGCGAAGCCGCCATTGGCGGCGCA
>NZ_CVTU01000088.1:135686-163844 GCF_900004965.1 Pseudomonas sp. 44 R 15 | reverse complement strand
AGCCGTTACCGCAGAAATGGATATGTACTCGGTCCAATCCAACATCCTGGTCGGCCCTGAGGCCGCCATCGGGGGCAAGCCCCCTCCCACATTTGCACCGGGATCGACACAAGATACCGGTCGGCTCTAAGGCCGCCGCGCTTTTGCGTTTGATCTGCTTTTGATCTCAGGCGCCCCGTTAAACCACGCTGGCCGAACGCAGGCTTGAATCCGTGGGCAACCCGGCAGGACGCCGGGTTAGCCGCACTGGGCCAGGGATGGCCCATTGCGGCGGCCCACGGATTCAAGCCTGCGTTCGGGCACACCGAGCCTAGGCGAGGTGCCGAGTGGTGGGGCAAGAGCGTTTTGCTTACTTTTGCGCTTTTCAAAAGTGAGCCGCCGTAAGGGCGGAACCCTAAGCAGCCGTTACCGCAGGAACGGATATGTACTTGATCTGATCCAACATCCTGGTCGGCCCTGAGGCCGCCATCGGGGGCAAGCCCCCTCCCACATTTGGGCCAGGATCGACACAAAATCCCGGTCGGCCCTAAGGCCGCTATCGGGAGCAAACCCCCTCCCACGCCTATTGCGTGGCCTGCCGATATTGCCTGGGCGTAAACCCGGTCGACGCCTTGAACTGTCGAGTAAACGCACTGTGGTCGGTATAGCCGCACTGCAAGGCGACGTCGGTAATCGGCAGTTCGGAGTGCAACAATCGGTGGGCATGCTCCAGCCGCACCTTCTGGATCATTTGCCGGGGCGTAAGGTGGAACACCCGCTTGCAATAGCGCTCCAACTGCGCCACGGAGATACCGGCAATGCGCGTCAGCTCCCCGAGGGTGACACGGCGGTTGAAGTGAGCGCGGATATGTTCGTCCACCGCCGCCAGGCGTTGGTAGGCAGGGTGGGTCTGGCTGGCCGACTGCAGGTCGAGCGAAATGCCGGCCAGGCCGATGATCGCGCCGCCAGCATTATACAGCGGCCATTTGTGCGTCAGGCACCAGCCCGGTTCGCGGCTGCCGTAAAGGTGCAGCTCAAGCTGGTCCTCCAGCACCAGACCCTGCTGCAGCACACGCCGGTCCTGCTCGGTATAGCCCGGCCCCAGTTGCGCCGGGAATACTTCAGCGCTGGTCTTGCCCAGCAGCGGCTGCAGTTGCCGCAGGCCGCAGCGCTGCACCAGGGTGCGGTTGGCGAGCACGTAGCGGGCCTCGATGTCCTTGATGAAAAACGTCGCGTTGGGGATCACGTCCAGCAACGGCAACAGCTGCGCCGCGCCTGTCAGCAACTGCTCGATGCTGTGGGGGCGACTGCCCTGCAAGAGACCCGCAAACACGTGCTGAACCATGATCTTCATCGCCCGTTTCTGACCCCGACGCCGAGCAGATTGCCCCATGCCTGGGACCCTGTCGAGCGCTGCAAACTGTGCTGAATTCGTCATCCATCCCGGCGCAAACCATCAATCGTCGCCCGCTTAGGGGGTTCACGATAGCGCCACTGCCTACCTGGTGCGCCTGGAAAGCGACGACGATAAAAGCGAAGCCGTCAGTGACGATCACTACAGCACCCCACCCTCTTTAGCCAATCACTCTCCGGCCACCCACTGATGGAGCCTTGCATGAAACGCCTGCACGTTATCGACTCCCACACCGGCGGCGAACCCACACGCCTGATCATGAATGGCTTTCCTGCGCTGACCGGCGACACCATTGCCGCTCAACTCGACGACCTGCGCAGCCACCATGATCAATGGCGCCGCGCCTGCCTGCTGGAACCGCGCGGCAACGACGTGCTGGTGGGAGCGCTGTATTGCGCGCCGGTCACCCCGGGCGCGACCTGCGGCGTGATCTTCTTCAACAACGCCGGTTATCTGGGCATGTGCGGCCACGGCGCCCTCGGCCTGGTTGCCTCGCTGCACTACCTGGGGCTGATCGCGCCGGGCGTGCACACCCTCGACACCCCGGTGGGCCCCGTGGCGGCCACGCTGCACGCCGACGGCGCGGTGACCCTGCGCAACGTGCCCGCCTATCGCTATCGCCGGCACGTCTCAGTGCAGGTGCCCGGCCACGGCGCGGTGGCGGGTGATATCGCCTGGGGCGGCAATTGGTTTTTCCTGGTGTCCGACCACGGCCAGGCGCTGCAGATGAGTAACGTCGACGCCCTCACCGACTACACCTGGGCCATGCTCAAGGCCCTTGAAGCCCAGGGCATCTACGGCGAAGACGGCGCGCTGATCGACCACATCGAACTGTTCGCCGACGACACCGAGGCCGACAGCCGCAACTTCGTGATGTGCCCCGGCAAGGCCTATGACCGCTCCCCCTGTGGCACCGGCACCAGCGCCAAGCTCGCCTGCCTGGCGGGCGACGGCAAACTCGGCCCCGGTGAGCCCTGGGTCCAGGCCAGCATCACCGGCAGCCAATTCCAGGCCCGCTATGAATGGGACGGCGAGCGCGTACGCCCGTTCATCACTGGCCGCGCCCACATGACCGCCGACAGCATCTTGCTGATCGACGAGCAGGACCCGTTTGCCTGGGGCATCTGAGCCCTTCCCCCCTACTCAATACCAAGGAGTCAGCACCATGAGCGACAACATCTTCACCGGTTGCATGCCCGCCCTGATGACGCCGTGCACCCCCGCGCGCAAACCGGACTTCGATGCCCTGGTGGCCAAGGGTCGCGAATTGATCGATATCGGCATGAGCGCCGTGGTGTATTGCGGTTCCATGGGCGATTGGCCGCTGCTCACTGAAGCCGAGCGCCAGGAAGGCGTGGCGCGCCTGGTGGCCGCCGGCGTACCGACCATCGTCGGCACCGGCGCGGTCAACAGCCGTGAGGCCGTGTCCCACGCGGCGCATGCGGCCAGGGTCGGCGCGCATGGCTTGATGGTGATTCCGCGCGTGCTGTCCCGTGGCGCCTCGGCCACCGCGCAAAAGGCCCACTTCGCGGCGATCCTCAAGGCGGCGCCCAACCTGCCGGCGGTGATCTACAACAGCCCGTACTACGGCTTCGCCACCCGCGCCGAGCTGTTCTTCGAACTGCGCCGCGAACACCCGAACCTGATCGGCTTCAAGGAATTCGGCGGCGCCGCCGACCTGCGCTATGCGGCGGAAAACATTACCTCCCAGGACGACGACGTGACCCTGATGGTGGGTGTCGATACCCAGGTAGTGCACGGCTTTGTCAATTGCAACGCCACCGGCGCCATCACCGGCATCGGCAACGCGCTGCCCCGTGAAGTGCTGCAACTGGTGGCGCTGAGCAAGCAAGCCGCCACGGGCGATGCCAAGGCCCGGCGCCAGGCCCGCGAGCTGGAAGCCGGGCTAGCGGTGCTGTCCTCGTTCGACGAAGGCTGCGACCTGGTGCTGTATTACAAGCACTTGATGGTGCTCAACGGTGACCAGGGCTATGCCCTGCACTTCAACGAAACCGATGTGCTCAGCGCCGCTCAACGCCGCTATGCCGAGCAGCAGTACGCGCTGTTCCGCCAGTGGTACGCCAACTGGTCGGCCGAGCAGAACGTCGCTTGATTTTCTGTAGGCGCGGGCTTGCTGTGGCGAGTCATCTGCTGGTCAACAGCCGAAGAGAGGCATAAGCGATGGCCAATCCCCACTCAGCCGACATCGTCGTGGTCGGCGCCGGCATCATCGGCGTTGCCTGCGCCTTGCAACTGGCGCGACAAGGACGGCAGGTGCTGGTGATCGACGCGCAGGCGCCGGGCATGGGCGCCTCCTATGGCAATGCCGGGCACCTGGCCACCGAGCAGGTCTTTCCCATCGCCGACTTGTCGATCCTCAAGCGCCTGCCGGCCATGCTGCTGGACCCCATGAGCCCGCTGCGCCTGGACTGGACCTACCTGCCCCGCGCCCTGCCCTGGTTCATGCGCCTGCTGCTGAACCTGCGGCCGATACGCTATCAGCGCACTGTCGCCGGCCTCCTCGCGTTGAATGAAGCCAGCCTCGCCGCGTGGCAGCGCTTGTTGGGCTCTATCGGGCACCCGCAGTTGCTGCGCGAAGACGGTTCGCTGCTGGTGTTTGAGCGCGCCGAATCCCGTGCGGCGCTGGATGCCTTGCAGCAACGGATGCAGCAGCAAGGCGTGCCGGTGGCGTTCTGGTCGGCGCAGGCGGTGCGCACGGCGGCGCCGCAGTTGAGCGAGGCGATACAGGGCGGTTTGTTTTTTCCGCGCACCGGGCATTTTCTCGACCCGTACGCAGTGGTCGGCGAGTTGGTGAACGCGGCCAGGGCCTTGGGTGTGACCTTTCTGCAACAGCGCGTCGTGGATGGCCGCGTGGAAAATGACGGTGTGTCATTGATGACGGAGCACAGCGTGGTCACCGCGCGCCAGGTCCTGATCGCCTGCGGCGCCCACTCGGCCCGTCTCACCGCCACCCTCACCGGCAAGCGCGTGCCGCTGGACACCGAGCGCGGCTATCACCTGATGCTGCCCCACGAACACCAGCGCCTGCCCTTCGCCGTCACCTCACTGGAGCGCAAATTCATCATGACCCCCATGGCCGACGGCCTGCGCCTGGCCGGCACCGTGGAATTCGCCGGCCTGGAACGTCCGGCCAATATGCAGCGAGCGTGGCAGTTGCACCGCTTGAGCAACGGCCTGTTCCGCCAGCCGCTGAACGTAGCCGACGCCACGCCATGGATGGGCTTTCGGCCCTCCCTGCCCGACTCGCTGCCGATCATCGACCGGGTGTGCGACGGCAAGGTGCTGCTTGCGTTCGGTCATCAGCACCTGGGATTGACCCAGGCGGCGGTGACGGCGGAAAAAATCGCTCAGTTGGCAAGCGGTGAAGCAGTGCCTGGGGTGCAGGCGTATCGAATGGCGCGGTTTTGATAAAGCCACCTGTTCGCGCCTATTTGACCAGCCGCTTTTCTTTAGAGGGGCGATAGCCGAAATACGAGCTGTAGCACTTGCTGAAGTGACTCGGTGACACAAAACCGCAGGCCACCAGCACGTCCACCTGCGACAGCTCGGTGTGCTGCAACAGGCGCCGCGCTTCGGTCACGCGCAACTCCATGTAGTAGCGCTGCGGCGTGGTGCCCAGTTGTTCCTTGAACAGGCGCTCCAACTGGCGGCGCGAGCGACCGGCGTAGACGGCGAGCTGGTCGAGCTCAAGCGGTTCTTCCAGGTTGGCGTCCATCAGCTTGAGCACTTCGCGCAGCGGTGCGCTGACGCAGACGTTTTCGGTCGGTTTGATGCGTCGGTAGCGCGACTCCTCGAAGGCGAGGATGTCTTCGATGCCTTCGACCAACGCCTTGCCGTGCAGGCTCTTGATCCAGTCCAGGGCCATATGGAAGGCGCCCGAGGGGCTGGAAGCGGTGAGGCGGTCGCGGTCGATCACATAGGGCTCGCTGGTGACCTGCGCGGCCTTGCACACCTCCGCCAGCGCCGGACGATGCTCCGGGTGGATGGCGCAACGATAGCCCTGCAACAACCCGGCGCGGCCGAGAAACCATGAGCCGTTCCACAGGCCGGCAAGCCCGACACCCTGTTCTGCGGCGGCGCGCAGGATATGGATGAAGTCTTCACTGGCCTTGAGTTCGGTGCGAAATCCACCACAGATCACCAGCAGGTCCAAATCCTGCAACACCGAAAGTTCCAGGCGCGCATCGGGACGGATGACCAGGCCCAGGTCACTGATAATCTCACGCTCGTCCCACCCGAACGTGCGCGTCGCGAACAGCTCGGGGCGCAGCAGGTTGGCGGTGACCAGCGTGTCGAGGGTCTGGGTGAAGGCAGGCAGCGAGAAGTGTTCGAGCAGCAGGAAGCCGATACGGGTGACCGCCGCCGTCTGCTGGGGATTGTCATTGAGGTAGCGCAGGTTCTTACCCTTCATGCCACCGCTGAACTGGCGTCTTTCCATCGAGGGTTGGCCCACTCTTATTGTTGATGCAGTGGGCGCTATCTTAGGGGCAAACGCGGTGGCTGTCTCACTCCCGGCGGCTGATCAGCAAAAACCTGTGGCGCCTGAAACCTGCGATCCAGGCGCCGGCGCGCCATCTGATACGGTTTTTTCCGCGCCATCTGCCTCTGTATCGAAAACCGCCCGAAGCGGACAATGGCGCCATCCGACATTCCTGTCGTCCCCCTTCCCTTTGGAGGCCTTATGACCAAGATGGCTATTTTCCTGTTCGGTTTTCTGGTGTTGACCATCGGCATCGGCATGCTGGCGACCATCTCGCCGGTCTAGTGGGGCTGTCACCCGACAAAAAGCATCGGATACAACGACAGCACCAGCAACCCTGCCATGGTCCAGTTGAATGCCCGCAACCAGCGCGGCTCGCGCAATACACTGCGCAAGCCGCTGCCGCAGCCGACCCACACGCACACACTCGGCAGGTTGACCACGGCAAACACCAGCGCAATCACCAGCACATTGGTCACGTAACCCTCGGCCGGCGTGTAGGTGGTGATCGCGCCCAGTGCCATGATCCACGCCTTGGGGTTGACCCACTGGAACGCCGCCGCGCCAAGAAAGGTCATCGGCTTGCCCTGTTCGTCATCGCTGTCCGCCATGCCGCCGGCGTTGGCGATCTTCCACGCCAGGTACAGCAGATAGGCAGCACCGACATAACGAAGCAACGTGTACGCCCAGGGGAACAGCTTGAACACTTCGCCCAGGCCCAGCCCCACGCAAATCACCAGCACCATGAACCCGATACTGATACCCAGCGCATGGGGCATCGAACGGCGAAAGCCGAAATTCACGCCGGAGGCCAGCAACATGGTGTTGTTGGGCCCGGGGGTGATCGAAGACACGAAAGCGAACAGCATAAAGGCTGACAGAAGACTGGTGGACATGAACATGGCGCGGCATCCAAGCGGGGGGTGATGTCCTGCGACAGTAGAGGGTTGCGCAGTTTATCGCCCCATACAGCTGGCGTTGGATCGAGGAATACACTTTGACGACATGGCTTTCACGAAGCTTTCACAGACGCAGGCCTAAGGTTATCCCAGCTCCTACATGAACACCTTTTAGCCCGCTCCCCCATCGCGGGCTTTTCTTTGCCTGTGATTTTTCCCGGATAAACAGGGTGAACGCTGTGATAGACGATCTCGGCGGTCCCAGAACCGCACAACAAGCACTATTCTACGACCTTGAAGATGCCGGCGCCGTGATCGGCTGGTCGGTGGTTGAACTGAAGGCCCTGGCGGCCAGCGGCAAGGCGGGCGATCAAGCGGCGCTGCTGACCAAAGTGTGCGCGCTGCTGGCCGTCCAGCAGAAACGTCTTGAAGCCTACGCACATGAAGTCAAAGAGCAGCGAATCAATCGGTCTGAAGCGGCTGGCTGAGACCAGCCGCATCGCTGCATCGGGCTGATCAGCGGTGTTGCGTTGAATGCTGACCGCCATCAGCATGTTGTTTTTTTACACGCTTTCGCGCCCTGAGTTCGTATTGGTGGTGGACAAACCAGATCACCAGAAGCAGAGCCGTCACGCCGAAAACTAGGGTTAAAAGCTCTAGCGCAGTACCTTCGTGTGCAAACATTTTTCGTTCCTCATCCTGAAGCCGTGTGACCGGAAAACAGTCACACCGAAATTGTTTGTAACAATACAAACAATTTCAGGGTAGTCGGCTGAGGCGTCCGTGACAACCGTTTAAAGGCTGGAACCCTTGATCCAGACACGTCATTCGTCGAAAACCACGGACTCGGGGTTTGAAAAAACAATGGCCGGGTCGTTCTGCACCGCAAAAAAACCCGGCGCCAGGCCGGGTTCATCAGCTTGAATCAATCACTAGTTATCCGGATGCTCACTCGCCACTGAATCGGCCGCATCCACATCCGACATATCCTCCTCCAGCGGCGCGTCATCGTCCGGCGGCAGTGGAATATTGTCCTCATCACGCTTGGGGTCGTGACCGGTTTCGTTATCGGTATTGCGAGTCACATCCTGTTGAGACAGGTTCCCCGGGGCATTTTCGTTGATATGCATGCTGGTTCTCCGTTCCTACGCTCGGGATATCCGCGCTTGATATTCAGAGACGGCATGGCAGGCAGAGTGCCGGGTGGCAGACGAATGGTGATCCCATGTGGGAGGGGGCTTGCCCCCGATGGCGGCGTGTCAGTCTGATCGTTCCCACGCTCTGCGTGGGAATGCCGCCTGGGACGCTCCGCGTCCCGCCGACAGGTGACGCAGAGCGTCACGGGATGCATTCCCACGCAGAGCGTGGGAACGATCATCAAGGAACCATAAATCGCAAACAATAAAAAACCCCGTAGACGCTAATCTACGGGGTTTTCAAGAGTGGAGGCCGAGGTCGGAATCGAACCGGCGTAGGCGGATTTGCAATCCGCTGCATAACCATTTTGCTACTCGGCCTCAAACGATCAATGCCTGTGTTGCCGACATTCACCGCATACAAACTTGAGTGGGCTCTGTGAAGCGCGCCTCTACTCTCTAACTTATCCAACACACCTAACTCATTGAATACATTAAAGTTTTTAATGCTTCATTGCGTTCGATGGGCGCCATTATGTACTTATTTGCTTTTGCCCGCAACCCCTTGATTTCAAAAATATTTCGCATTGGCATCAAGGGGTTGCGTGGCCGCCCTACTCCTGGATGCGTTGCGCCTGGTACTGCGGGTCGGCCTTGATCTGGGCTTCGGTGAAAGGCAGTGGGCGCAGCTGTTTCTCGGAGAAGGCCTGGGTCTGGTCCACAGCGTATTTTGAGTCAGGATTGCTGGATTCGGAGAACGCCAGTACGCCTACCGCCTGGGGGCCTTTGTCGTCGAAGCTGACGATTTGCAGATAGCTGGTGCCGCTGACGACTTCGCGTTTGCCGTCGGCGCGGGGCACTGTTTGCATGGCGTTGTAGATGCCCAGTTCCTGCGGGCCGCCATGCATGGGGGTTTGCCCGGAGACCTGGAGGTCGCCCCAGCGCTTTACGCCGAGTTTGTCGACGGCGGCACTGGAAGCGAGCATGGCTTCGCGCAGGGCCGTGGCCACGGGTGCGCGGTCGATGGCGAGGCCACTCGGGGTGGTCAGCGGGTGGGCCGGGTCGAAAGCGACGCGCCAGGCATCGGGAATCTGCTGCAGGTGTTCCACCAGGTTGATGAAGTGCACCAGGCCCAGGCCGCTGTCGAGGTTGGCGCGCTGGTCCCAGGTTTTCAGGCTGGTGCACAGTGACTCAAGCGCGGCGGCATCGTTGCCCAGGTGCTTGGCGCAGAACGCCAACAGGTCAGGCATGACTTGCCCCGCCAGGTACACCTCGTTGTCCATGACCATGCTTTGCAGGGCGCTGACGGTAATCGGTTGTTTCCCCAGGGATTGCAGGCGTTGCAGGGCAAAACGTGCACGGGGACCGAGGCCGATGTTGTCCTGGCTGATCACCGGGGAGAAGCCGGTGAGCGGCGCCTTGGGGTTGGCCATCCAGGCCGAATCGTTGGAGTGCTGCACGTAGTCGCTGCGTTGCAGCTGCGGCAATTGGGCAGCCGGGAAGATGCCCGCTTGCGCGGCGCGAGGGTCGATGTCCCAGGCGCAGGCGCTGCGGCTGCCGTCGAGCATGATCATTTGCAGGCCGGCCCGCGGGTCGCTGCATTGCGCAAGCTTGGCGGCGCTGACGTTGGGCACCACCGACAGGTTCATGTACAGGCTCTGGCCCTGGTCATCGGCGGCCAGGGTATTGACCCACGGGATGCCTTGCAGGGTATGCACCGAGGTTTGCAGCGCCTGGAGGCTGTCGGCGCGGTTCATCGCGTACCACTGTTGCAGCACCCGGTCGTTGCCGAGGTTTGCGTCGCGCAGGCTGTATGCATAGTGGTTGTCCCAGTCCAGCTTGCCGGGCCATTGCACCACGGGGCCGAACTGCGAACTGTAGACCGTATGGGTGACATCCTTGAGGCTGCCATCAGCCTGTTTGGCCTGCACGGTCAGCGTGGCTTTATCCAGGGGCAAGGACTTGCCATCGAGCAGGTAGCGGGTGGAATCCTTGGGGTC
Source organism: Pseudomonas sp. 44 R 15 (assembly GCF_900004965.1). Classification (NCBI taxonomy): domain Bacteria; kingdom Pseudomonadati; phylum Pseudomonadota; class Gammaproteobacteria; order Pseudomonadales; family Pseudomonadaceae; genus Pseudomonas; species Pseudomonas sp. 44 R 15. Next base: position 153,915 of record NZ_CVTU01000088.1, on the reverse strand, counting down.
GAGGGTCAGGCGATACAGGGTGAAATGCTTGGAAGTGTCCACCGTGTGCGTCCACGCCACGTGCTGGTTGAAGCCGATATTCACCACCGGCAGGCCGGGCAGCGCCGCGCCCATTACATCCAGCTGGCCGGGAATGGTCAGGTGCATCTGGTAAAAACGCATGCCGCCCACCCACGGGAAATGCGGGTTGGCCAGCAACATTCCACGCCCATTGAAGGAGCGATCCCGGCCGACGGCCACGGCGTTGCTGCCCCGGTCAAGGGTGAAACGCTGTTGATGGGCAGCGGCCAGTTCGAATGCCTTGGCGTCGGGCTGCGCGGCGGCCGTGGCCTGGGGAGGTGTCGCGCCAACCAAGGCTTCGGCGAACTGCCCGACGCCCCCTTCCACCAGCAGCCGGCGGGTCAGCTTGACCAGGTCTTCCTTGACCAGCGGACGCACCCACGCCGCCTGACACTGCGCCGGTGCGCCCTGCTCTTTCAGATAACGATTGAAGCCTGCGACATAGCCTTCGATACGCTGGCGGATCTGCGGCGTTTGCGCGCTCCAGAATGCCTCGACCGCATTCGGCGTGTTCAGCCAGGTAAAGAACACGTCGCTGGCGAGGTTGTTGCGCTCCTCCAGGGTGGTCTGCTCGGGGCCGAAGAATCGGGCACGCTGGCCGTTCACCGTAACGATTTCATTGGCCAGCAGGCACAGATTGTCCTGGGCATACGCGTAGCCGATGCCTAAACCCAGGCCACGCTCGTCGTTGGCGCGGATATGCGGCACGCCATAGGTGGTACGCCGAATCTCCGCCGACGCCTGCACTACCTGCTCGCGCGCCGATGCCGCCAGGCTCAACCCCAGCAACATCCCTGCCATGCCTATCCTGGACAACCCATTGGAAATAATCACGCCGACTCCACAGTCAATTGAACACCCTCGATAGGGGCAACTACCCCACCGTTAGGACGCAACCCGCCGGCAATAATTTAGCCGCGCGGCAGGTTTATTCCCGGCGTGCACACTGTGACAAACCTGATACCGACAAATTTTCTACAGCTTGCACTTCATGATTTTGCTCGTTCGTTCGTCTTATTGAATAAGAGCACCATCATTTTCCTGATAAGGCTCTGATAAGGAGTTTTGCATGTACAACCCACAAGTGCCCACGGATGGACATTCATCAACCGACGAGGCCGGTTTCGGCAACGGCTCGCAAGGGTTTGACAAAACGCCCGAACAGCAGGGCAACCAGCGCATACGCCATTTGCTCAAGTGTTTCGGTCTGCGCACCAGCCTGATTCGGCTGAAGGTCATCGACGCCTTGATCACCGCTGCCGGCAACCAGCGCACCCTTGGCGTGCGCGGTGTGCACAGCCATTTGCTGGAACTGGGCATCCCGTTGTCGTTTCTCAGCGTGCGCGAGGTGCTCAAGCGCCTGTGCAGCGAGGGCGTGATCACCCTCAATGCCGACAAGAGCTACAGCCTCCACGAAGAGGCTGCCAAAGTGCTCAATGGGCGCGTCTGAATCACGCGCTCATCAGAAGTGAGGCTTGACCTTGCGCCGCATGATGCCGTTGATCACCACAACGACAACGGCAATCGCAATGGCCAGGTACTGGAAGGTTTTCTCGCTGATCACGCCGATGTTCTGCAGGTAAGACAGGCCGAACATCGAGGCCAGCACGGCCAGGGCAATCAGAATCGAATATTTCAAGCGTTGCTTTTGGGTCATGACGAGTTCCTGAACCTGAAGAATGTATGCACGTTGTGTCGCTGCGCATGCCGGGAAGCTACCCGGTGGCGGGGACGGACTGAGGCCGGCCGAGGCTCATGTTACAGGCGATGAAAAATTTTGGCTCGTCCTACGCCTGCCGGCGTTTGACCCCATTGCCCGTACACCTGCGGATACACGATATTCGCCCCTCCTGTACGGAACGTACCTACGCGACAGCCCCAACCATACGAAGCCCAACAAGGAAGAATCATTCGCCAAACAACATAGGGAAACTTGGGCCAACGTCACTTGGATTACACAATTGATTTCAGGCCTCGCCAACCTCCGTATACGCCGGGACACCTCCTCCCTGGAAACCACCCCGCCACCTCTGCCGCAGCTTGCGCCACAGCAGGTGCCAGCATTGACGCTTCCTTCCGTGCAAGGGATCGCACCCGTCAGCGCGATTCGCTCGGACCTGCTCAGTGGCCTGCAAATAACCGATCAACGCCTGTTGCTCAACCAATACCAGTCACTCAATCAGGATATCCAGGCGCTGTTGCGATGCCAGCCAACGCTCAATAACGTTATCGAGCAACAGCTCGCCCGCAGCTTCAGGGCCACCCCTCCTGTGGACGCTTCATCACTGTATGTGCATCGCTATCACACCGACGAGCAGGGACAGCGCACGCTGGTCTCGGCGCGAAGCATCACCGAAGCCTTGTTCGATGCGCTGCGAAATCTCAACAACTCGGTTGAACCGCTGTCACCGACACTCCCGGGCGCTGCAGAAGTCGGCTTTTACAGCACGGTTGAACCCAGCGAAAGTCACCGGCAGCTAAGCGCCGGCAGCTCGCTGCTGGCCATCGCCCAGGCCATCGAGAACGACCTGCCTGCGAGCTTTACACGGTTCTGGACGCAGCCGCGCCCGGGCGCGGTCAACCCCGAGTCACCCCAGGACCAATTGCTGAATACCCATCGAGAGATGTTGTCGACACTGGCCGCCTTGAGAGTCGAAGACGGCACACTGAGCCCGGCCGCCAAGACCCTGATCGACAAAGCCTTTGAGTACCCGACGCTGGCGGATCGAGAAAGCGCCATGCGCGATGGCGAGCGGCCGGGGGTTTATCCGCTGAGGGTCAATCTGCCAATGCCCGCCGGAACACTGTTGGCCGGCGCATTCATGATCACCCGCCGCGACGGGTCATCAGCGGCACGTCCTTACGACAAACCGGAAACGGACAGGACCTTGACGCCCGCCGAACAACGAGGCCTGACGGTGCTGTACACCCCGCGCGACGGGTATGAAACGTTCGACAGCCCGGGTGAAGCGTTTGATACGCTCGGCCAGCGTCTGCGCTCCGATCCGGAGGCGGCAGAGCAGTTGAAACAGACACTGCCATTGACGCTCCAGCGCAGCCTCGACGGCGATTGGAGCAAGAACCTGAGCAGACAGCTCACGCCAGTCACAACCGACGTCATCGCCACCGGCGTGCCGCAATTGCTGCAGCTTCATCAGCACAATCTGACTAACCAGTTGCAAGCGCTGTATGAACCCGAAAACAGCGTGCAACTCGATGATCCATGGCGCGCGCCGCCAGTGATGGCCGGCCTGCAGCAGGCCGCCGACCTGAGCCTGCATTTCGACGGGACCAATGCGCTATGGGCGCGTACTCAATCGCTGCAGGATCGCTTGAGCAAAGTGGACGGTCGCCAGGCACTGGATCGGCAATTGGCGAATCGAGGAAACTGGCAGTACCTGGCGCAGCAACTGAACCAGGTCTATCACTGCCTGTCCGAGCAGGCGCCCGCGCGACAGGTCTCCGCCGCGCTGAAAAACGCGCCGATGAACATAGCGCCAGAATCGTCCCAGTATCAGGCCTACATCCTCGCGCCCGGAAAACCAGCCACCGTGGAAGCCTTCATCATCGAGAATGGCTTGCCACTGCCCAGGACCAGAAGCGAGTTGCAGTCCCTGGCAGAGGCGGCAGCGTTAAAGGCACGTCAACATCCGTTCGGCAATTTCGGCGGAGGTTTGTCCTGGCCGATCCCACTGGATATCAGTCAGCAACAAACGCTGCGAACGGCTGCAATCGCGCATGCCAACGCCGGCACGCAATCATCGCAGGCAGGGGCGCAACGCAACGTACTGGCCTATCTGAACAGCAGCCGGCCCCTTTCCCCCGATGCCCTGGAGGATCCGGTCAAGGCGCTGGAAAGCCTGGTCAGCTCCCCTGAGGGCCGGGCGCTGGGCCTGGCCATGCAAACCAGACTGAACGGCATCGCTACCGACTCCAGCATCAATGACTACACACTGGCCGCGCTGCATCTGACGCTGGATCCGGAATCCATTACGTCGCCCCAACGCAACCGGGTAGCCGGGTTCGATCTGGCCCAAGAAAGCCATTGGGGACAACCTCTGTCGAGGGTCACCGAAGGCCTGCGTCAGTGCTTGATCGACCAGGGACGGGCATCACCCGCACTGGCAAAGACAGCCGTTCATCTGCTGTTGATGCGCACCCACCCGCAATACCTGGTCAGGGATATCCCCGATGAAGTTCGCCAGGGCACCCAGGCCTGGCGGGACCTTTGCCTGGCAGTCGACGCCATTGGCAGTAGCGCGGCCAACATGACCTACGCCGAGGTGATGATAAAGGCCTGCGCACTGCCGCCCGCTCCGGCCTCCATACAAACAGCGGCGTTGGTGGACTGGGGCGTCAGCAACAATATTCTTGAAGCAAAAGGCGACGCACTGTACAGCCAGGATGAGCTTGATCGGGTGCAGGCAGCCTTCAACAACCAGCGGGAAAAACTCAAGGAAGGCAGTGCCTTGATGGACACGGTCATGCCGGATCGTGCAGCGATGGCAATGGGTCTGCTCATCGGCGAGTTCGGAAAGGACGTTGACTTCGATGAGAAAATATTTTCAAGACTCTCCAGCACCGTAACGCCAAAGCCAAGCAAACCGTACTCCATGCGCGAAATCGTGATGGAGCAGATCGTCATGGACGACCGCTGGAGTATCGCAAAAGGCACCCACAGCGTTGACCTCGCTGCCTTCGTCGCCTTCACCCATCGACCACAATTCAATATCAAAAAGGCCTTCGACGCGGCGTTTTCCGAAGCGGTCGCCAACTTTAAAAAAATCAAACACTTGAGCGTGATCAACGCTCTCAACAATCTGCCGCCTGAAGACAAGAAGAATCTCAGCTTCGGAAAAATCACCTATTACCTGGAGAAAAGTTACAAGACCAGCCCAGTGCCTTTCATGGGGCCGACTCTATTCCACACCAGCCCCAGGATCCTGGTCACCGCAGAAAATGGCGCAAAGACCTCCAACTATGCGTTCGATACGGAAAAAGGCGTTATCCATAACCTTGGCAGCCGGAAAATACCCCGCGCGCCGGAGCACTTCTCGAACGGAATAACCAAAGAGGAAGAGTTTTTCCCTGATATCAATCGAGAAAAGACCGTTGAAGGGATGAAGACGTTCGTCCACTACCTGGGGGGCGGCGCGCTGCTGAAGGGGGTCGACCTGGACAGCGTCAAGCGCGACCCACTCGATGGCGAGCGATCCGGCACCGCATCGGCACCGTACATGTTCATCAATCCCCGTACCCACGAACTCGCCGAGTCGATCGTCAAGGCACTGTACCTGGACAACCCAGCCATCCGTAAAGCCGCTGAGGGCGTCACGTCCTCTGAGCGCGCCAACGATCGATTGGTCACCTTGCGTGATGGGTTTCTCGATCTGATTCCCCTGCGCTCGGCCATTGTGAACTTCAATAAGGGCGAATACAGCGACGCCATCGACGACCTCGCCTTTGATGGCTTCGGCTTTCTCACTGCCGGGATGGGGGCTGCCGCAAAAGCGGCGAAAGTGCTGAAGACGACGGCATCGGTCGCGACCAAGGCGCTCAAGGTCACGAAGATCATGGTTGTGCCCATGGTCAAGGAGTTCAATCCGTTCAATGGCGCGGACGAAATACTGATCGGAGCCGGTAAAGTTGCCTTCGAGGCCGCCGGCGCGGTGAAAAGCGGGCTGCGCAGCCTCAAGGGGACGGTGGCGCTCGACGAACTGAACACCGCCAGCAGACGCTTTGACGCAGCCGCGACGGGCAGCTTGAACGTGCGTAATCGCGCCGTGAACGTCAATGCGATACAGCACGATGGCCAGTGGTACGCATTTGATGCGAGCACCCAACGCCCCTACGGTGCGCCGTTGGTGGCCTTCGATCCGGTCCATACACTGATGCCGCCATCACCCGATTTCAGCGCCGCAAGGGCACGTCTCAACGCGCACAAGTCAGAACGGGTTCATCCCTACAGGAAGCCGGACCCGGCGACGCTTCCAGCAAGCAAAGTGCCTGGCCCGGCGGTACAGATTACGCGTAAAACCGATCATCTACCGCCGCCGCACATAAAGTATCTCGACTTCATCAAAGGCGCGCCCACCGAAGCGCATTTCTCGCCGACCCGCAGGGGCCCTACCCGGGAGCGCTACGAACTGGAGATGAACAAAAGCCTGGCGGGGCCTCAACTGCCACGCCCTGGACTGCCCGACGTAAAAGCCATTGAACCGATCGCCGACCTGGTCGAAAAGTCCCTGGACATGGCGGATATCGTGGCCTTCGGCGAGAACCATCTCAGTCTGGCTTCATTTCGTGTGCTCATCGAACTGATCCCCGTATTTAAACGAAAAAACGTCAAGGTTATCGGGATGGAGGGCATGGTGTATGACAACAAAATGCGGCTCAAGGACGATGGGATGGGCGTCACGGGCTACAAACAACGCCCTTACGAGCCTGATTTGAATTTGCGCACACTGATCGACACGTTCAAGGCCAACGGCATTGAAGTGGTGCCTCTGGATCACTTCTATCTGACCCGCCATCGACATGAGCGTGATGCCTATAAGGCCCAGAGCAGCGCCGATCGGAATCTACAACGGCTCAAGGAAATGAACTTCTACGCCGCCCATGAGCTGCTGAGGCACACGCACAAGGGCAAGGTGATTGCCCTGGTGGGTCGTCAGCACATCAACACCACCCAGGGTGTACGTGGCCTGGCCGAAGCCACCGGCGGCATTGGCATTGGTATCTATGAGAGAGCCGGCATGAGGGGAAGCTACGGCACGAAAGCCACAGACGTGCGACCGGGCCCGAACGGCGAGCTGAAAACCCACAATGACATGACGGGAGACCTGCAAATTTTCACGCCCGAGTGACCCGGCAAACCGTCGAGCCGTTTCCTGCACAGCATGCCGGCAACGGCTCGAACCTCAGTCAGCGTGTACCCAGCGCTGATGCAGCCACCGCGCCAACGCATCCAGTGCGAACCCCAGCAGCCCGATCAGCAGCACCATCGCCATCAACTCCGAATACGCCAGCCGATCACGGGTATCGAGGATGTAATAGCCCAGCCCCGCACTGACCCCCAGCATTTCGCACGGCACCAGCACAATCCACAGAATGCCGATGGCCAGGCGCACGCCCGTCAGCACATGCCCTACCACGCCGGGAATGACCACCCGCCGCAACGTCTCCCAACGCGTGGCGCTCAGGCTCTTGCTCAACTGCAGCCAGCGCGGGTCGAGATGACGCACGCCGGCCGCGGTGTTGAGCATGATCGGCCACACCGCAGCGAACGCCAGCAGGAAGTAAATCGGCTGGTCGCCCACCCCCATCAGCATCACCACGATGGGCATCCAGGACAGCGGCGAGATCATGCGCAAAAACTGGAACGCCGGGGTGGTCGCCGCCTCCAGGTTGCGCGAACTGCCCACCAGCAGCCCCAGCGGCACGCCCACCAGCAAGGCCAGAAACAAGCCGATAAAAATGCGTTTAAGGCTCACGGCAATATGCAGGTACAACTCGCCGCGCCCCAACAGTTCCCACAGGCTGCTGAACGTGGCCGCCAGGGAAAAGCGCGAAGACAATCCATCGGCATCGCCAAATACCTTGACGCCCAGCCACCAGAGCACCAGCAAACCCGCCAAGCCACCCAAGCCGAGCAACCAGCCCGGCCACGCTACGGTTTTGCCGCTGCTCACACGCCAATCTCCTCGTTGCGCGCATAACCCTCGGGCAAGCCGAAGGTCTTCATGCCGCCGACGGCTTCGATGGCGTTGCGCACGAAACGGTCATCCACCAGGTCCCTGGCGACGAAGGCCGGGTCCAGCTCAGCGAGGAATTTCTTGTCGCCCTCGATCAGGGTGTCTTTCAGGCGGCGTACCAGTTCCTCGGTGTAGCTGGGGAATGGGTAAGGCTGGAAGTCGATGCGGTGCTCGTCCCAGTTGGCGTGCTGGATCGCGCCATCGGCCAGGTACCCGGCGCGATCGGCGGCGGCAGGCGCCAGCACTTTGCTCAACACCGGTTCGGCATGCGGCGTGTAGCGGTTCGGGCCGTCCTTGGACAACAGCTTCACCGCTTCTTCGCGGTTGTCGCGGGTCCAGACCTGGGCCTTGACGATGGCGTTCACCACTTTCTGCGACCACTCCGGGCGCTGGGTCAGGTCATGCTCGTGCATGAACACCACGCAGCAGGCATGGTTGCGCCAGACGTCGCCGGTGAAACGCTGCACGCGACCGACCTTGAGGTTCTCCGCCAGGGCGTTGAACGGCTCGGCGACGATATAACCGTCGATGCGCTTGCTGGCCAATGCCGGCGGCATGTCCGAAGGCGGCAGCACGATCAGGTTGACTTCATTGGCGCCGATCGCGCCGCCCGCCGCACGTGACACCGGGGTCAGCCCGTTGTCGCGGAACAACTGCTGCACCACCACGTTATGAATCGAATACCAGAACGGAATCGCCACCGACTTGCCGCCCAGTTGCTTCACGTCAGTGATGCCCGGCGCCACGGTCAGGCCCGAACCGCCCACATGGTTCCACGCCACCACCTTGGCCGGCACCTTGCTGCCATAGCGCGCCCATACGGTCATGGGCGACAACAGGTGAATCACGTTGACCTGGCCCGAGATAAACGCTTCGATCACCTGGGCCCAACTGCGCAGCAGCACCGGACGTTCGGCCTGGATACCCTCGGCTTCGAACAGCCCGTTATTGTGCGCGACCAACAGCGGCGTGGCGTCGGTGATCGGCAGATAACCGATGCGTACCGGCGCATCCGGCTCACTGGCGGCACGCGCCTGCAGGCTGCTCAGCAACGGCAAGGCGCCGGCGGCGCTGAGCACCGCAGACAGTTTGAGAAAGTCGCGGCGCGAGTGGGTCAGGTCATCCAGACACATGGTTAGGCTCCAGCAATTCGAGGGGGTTGGGTTGAGGACGGCTCGCCTGCCGTAAGGTTTTAAGAATGTCGATGCGCAGCGCGCCGATAGCTTCGACCTGTTCCTCACGCGGTTGCGGCAGATCGATTCGCCATTCGCCCAGGGTGCGAGCCGGGCGGTTACCCAGCAGCAGGATACGGTCGGACAACAGCAAGGCCTCATCGATGTCATGGGTGATCAACACCGCCGCCGCCCCCTGTTCGCGATTGACCTTGAGCAACAGGTGCTGCATGTCCGCGCGGGTCACTTCATCCAGGGCACCGAAGGGCTCGTCCAGCAGCAATACCTGTGGCTGGCGGGCCAGGCAGCGGGCCAATGCCGTGCGCTGGGCCATGCCACCGGACAACTGCGCAGGGAACTGATGACGGGCATGTTCCAGGCCGACCGCGGCAATCGCGTGGTCGACACGCTGGCGGCGTTCGTCGCCGCTCAACTGCGGTTGGCGGGCGAAATCCAGGCCGAAGGCGACGTTCTTTTCCAGGTTCAGCCACGGCAGCAGGCTGGGGTCCTGAAACGCTACCGCGACCCGTGGATGCGGGCCGTTCAAAGGCTCACCCAGCACGCGTACGCTACCGCCCTGGGGCGCCTGCAAACCGGCCAGCACCCGCAACAGACTGGACTTGCCCACGCCGCTGGGGCCGAGGATCGACACCACTTCACCGGGCTGCAGTTGCAGGTCGAAGCCTTGCAATACCGGGCCGCCGGCATACCCCAGGCACACATCCCGGGCCGTCATCACCGTCGCGCTCATAGGTTGGCCTGACGTTGCAATTCGGTGCGCAGTTGCACCAGGCTCGGCGTGACAATCGGCACAAACGCCGATTCGCGCCAGCGCCGGGCAAAGCCGCTGCCATGGGCGGTGAGGTAAGCCTTGCCGCCGCTGGCCTGCAACTCCAGCTGTACGGCGCTGGCGGCGGTTTCCGCCAGGGCAATGCGCAGCTTGAACAACGGCACCGGTTCGGCGGAAAACCGCCCGGCCAGCAAACCGTTCTTGAGTTCAGTGACCAGGTGATCGAGGGTCAACCGCAGCGCTTCGAGCTCTTCACGTAACACCGTGCGCGAAGCGCCCAAGTGATGCGCCACCTCCGCCAGGGAACGCCGCGCCAGACCTATCGAAAGGCCGCATTGCAAGCCCAGGAACGCCGGTCGCACGGCGGGCAGGAACTGATGCGCGTCTTCGTGCAGCAGCCAGTCGCGGCTCAGTTTCACGCCTTCAAGTCCCAGGGCGGCGGTATTGCTGGACTGCAACCCGAGCAACTCCAGGTCGCGGGAGCGCTGCAAGCCGGCCACTGAATCCGGGATCGCCAGGATAAACGGCGCGCCGCCACCGGCGTGTTCGATGGCCGCAGCGGCGACGAAGCCGTTCTTGCGCAGGTTGGTCACCCAATGCAGACGGCCGTTGAGGGTCCAGCCATGTTCAGTGGGCTCGGCGCTGATCTGCAGCGTCTCGATGCCGGACAGAAACTTCATCGCATTCGAAAGCCCCGTGGCACCGGCCAGCTTGCCGCTGAGCAGGTCCGGCAGCAGTTGCTCGCGCAGCCGTGCATTGGGGCTTTGCAGCAGGTATTCGATAAAGGAGCGCTGGCCCCAGCAGACGAACGCCGCCGCCAGGGAATGGCTGGCAATATTGGCGATGGCTTCCACCGCCCCCGCCACGTCGCCGCCCAGGCCGCCGAGGGCTTTGGGCACGCCGACTCGCAACACATTGGCCTCGGCCAGCCGCGGCAGCACTTCCTGTGGATCGCAACTGCCCACGTCCAGGGCCTGCGCTTGAACATCGAGCCAACGGCTCAAGATCGGGTCAAGCATGGGTCTTTCTCCTTGATGACAACAGGTGGATCAGCACCGATTCAACTGGCCGGTTTTTCCCAGCGGTATTGCGCCAGCTCCGGGTTCAACGGCGTACGCGCGAACACGTTGGCAAAATTGCACAATGTCGCCAGGCTGACCCCCAGAATCACTTCCAGCGCCTGCCCGTCGGTATAGCCGGCGGCGCGGAACGCGTCATAGCCGGCATCGCTGACATCGCCGCGGGTGGCAATCACTTCACGGGTGAACGCGGCGAGTGTCTCATAGCGGGGCTCGGGCAATTCACCGCGCTGGCGCAGCGCCTCGATGACGTCTTCGGGCAGCTTGGCTTTGTTACGTGCCACGGCGGTGTGCCCGGCCACGCAAAAATCGCAGCCGTGGCTGGTGGCGGCGATCAATTGCACCACTTCACGCTCCGCCAGGCTCAGGGTCGACTTGGCATTCAGGCCGGACACGGTGATATAGGTTTCCAGTGCCGCCGGCGCATTGGCCAGCACGGCCAGCAGGTTGGGAATGAACCCCGAGCCTTTGAGCGCATTTTCCAGGAAAGGCTTGGCGGCCTCCGGCGCGGTTTCAGGGGTAAGCAGCGGTACACGGGACATGGAGTGGTCTCCTGATGAGTGAATGACCCCAGTCTGTTGGTTATAAAAAAAGCCCTCAATAGGCTAAAGTAGCGATTACTTGCTCCAGAGTCTTTTCGTTAGATGAATTCGTCCAGTGCACTTGTCGATTGGTTATTAGACAGCCTCGAGCTCAACACCAGCCTGTTTCACGTCGGTCGCTATTGCGGCGACTGGCACGCGAGCACCCATGGCCTGGCCCGGGCGAGTTTTCATCTGATCGTGCAAGGCGAGTGCTGGCTGCATATCGACGGCCAGCCGACGCAACACCTGAACAATGGCGATGCCGTGTTCCTGCTGCGCGACCTCCAATATCGGCTGTCCGGCGCGGACACCGCCACCGGCGCGCAAGAATGCCCGCGCCTTCCGATGCTGCCCCTCGATAGCAATGCCACCGATGGCGTGGGCCTGGTCTGCGGCTTCTTTCATTTCCAGTCCGGGCTGTCGGCGATGATTGTCGACAGCCTGCCCGCCTGGATCATCCTGCGCGCCGGCGACCCGTCGTTGACCGCTGCGCGCAATCTGTTCGCACTGATCCTGCAGGAATGCGAACGCCTGCCGGCGCCCTCCCAGGCCTTGCTCGAACGCCTGTGCCATCTGCTGTTTCTGTATGTGCTGCGTCAACACGTGCTCGATAACACTGAATTGGGCGGCCTGGCGGCACTCGGTCGGCAACCGGCATTTGCCCGTTTGCTGGAACAGTTGATCGCACGTCCGGCAGAGAACTGGACGCTGGAAAGCATGGCCGCCTGCACCGGGCTGTCACGCTCGGCGTTTTTCAAACGTTTCAATGAGCTGTGCGGACAGTCGCCGGGCCAGGTGCTGTTGATGATGCGCATGCGCCACGCGTGCCAGTTGTTCAAGACGGACCAGACCGTGGCGGATGTCTCGCTGGCGGTGGGTTATCAGTCGGTGGCGGCGTTTACCCGGGCGTTTCATAAAGTCATCGGGCAACAACCGGGGGCCTACCGCCGGGCGCAGAGTTAACGCCGCAACCCATTGCCCGGTTGCGCGCGCAGCGCCAGCAGCTGCACGCCAAGGTGCGCCTCCAGTTGCTTGATCAGGATCGTCACCGAAGCGCGCGGCAGTTGCAGGCTGTCCGCCGCCCTGGCGAAACCGCCCAACTCCACGATCCGGGTGAATACGCGCTTCACCATGCGCACTCGTCAACGGTCATGGCGATGCTGGAGATCTGACCTGGCGGCGGCGCCCGACGGCGCCGGCACTTTCTTGCACGCACGTACCTAAAGCTGTTGCGATGCAAGCCGATAGCCCTACGAAGCTCTAATAAAGCCGCGTCGACAATAACGCTTCGTAAGGACGGCCCCATGCCCCCACTGCGCTCCATCCAAGCCCGCTATACCCTGTTTCTGGTGTTGTTCGTTCTGGTGTTATTGGTGTTGACCGTCGTGGGTATCGGCCAGTTGGTCGCGCCCAAGCTGCAATACACCGAAGAACAGGTGGTGCTCAATCGCGTCGCCGAAGTGGCCGAACAGATCCAGGGCGAACTGAACAAGGTTCAGGCCCAGCAACGCACCATCACCCAAACGATCCCTTTGCTTGACAGCGATGCCATCGACAAGGTCCTGCCGGGCCTGGTTGACCAGTACGGCGAGCTGAAAGTGTTCGGCGGCGGTATCTGGCCGCTGCCCAACCAGCGCACCCCCGGGCGTAACAAGCACAGCACGTTCTGGCACCGTGACGCCTCGGGCAAGCTGGCGGTCAACACCTTCTGGAACAGTGACCCCGCACCCAACTATTACGACCAGAGCTGGTACAAGGGCGGCCTCGCCTCGCCCCGTGGCCAATGCGCCTGGGCCGCGGCCTACAAGGACGACGCCAGCCAGGAGCCACGCACCAACTGCGCCATGGCGATCCAGCGTGACGGTGCCGCCTATGGCGTGGCGACCATCGACGTGACCCTGGGTTTCTTCAATGACCTGGTGGCCAGCAAGGAAAAAGACATCGGCGGGCAGATGCTGATCGTCGAAGGCGACGGCAAGATCATCAGCAACAGCTCGCGTATCAGCGGCCCGATCGTGCTGAAGAATATCAGCGAGCTGACCGGCACGTCGGCGTTCGCCGCCCAGGTCAGCACCGCCCTCGCCCATCGCGACCAGGCCCTGCAACGCGCCGAGTTCGACAACCAGGGCGTGGCCAGCACCTTCTACATGCGCCCGATCGAGGGGACGCCGTGGTTCCTGGCGACCGCCCTGCCCACTTCGTTGATCACCGCCCAGCGCAATGATGTGCTCGGCACCCTGGCCCTGTTGCAAGTACCGATGGTGATCCTGCTGGTACTGCTGGCGGCGTATGCGATTCGCCAACTGGTCCAGCGCATGAAAGCGCTCAAGGGCAATATCGACGCACTGTCGGCCGGTGATGCCGACCTCACGCGGCGCATCACCATCCGCGCCGAAGATGAACTCGGCGCCATCGGTCACTCGGTGAACCACTTTATCGTCTATCTGCAAAACATGATCGGCGAAGTGACCCAGGCCACCGGCGCCATGGCCTCGGGCCTTGAGCAGTTGCAGCACACCTCGGCGCACACCAACCAGATCCTGTTGCGCCACGCCTCGGAGACGGACCAGACGGTGACCGCCATCACCGAGATGAGCTCAACCGCCGACACCGTCGCGCAAAATGCCGCAGAAACGGCGGCCTTCACCCAGCGCGCCAATGAACACGCCGACCGGTCACGGGTGGTGGTGGGCGAAGCGTCCACCAGCGTCAGCGCCCTGATCGGTGAAGTGGCCAGCGCGACCCACACCGTCGAGAACATGCGCCAGGATGCCGCGCGCATCACCGAAACCCTTGGCGTGATCGGTGCCATCGCCGGCCAGACCAACCTGCTGGCGCTCAACGCCGCGATCGAAGCGGCGCGGGCCGGCGAACAAGGGCGCGGGTTTGCGGTGGTGGCCGATGAGGTGCGCGCCCTGGCCGCACGCACCCAGGCCAGTACCTCGCAGATCAACGAAATGCTGGCGCGCTTGACCACCGGCGTCAGTTCGTCGGTGGCCGCCATGGAAAACACCCAGGCCAGTTGCCAGTCGGCAGCGGATGCCACGGCGCGGGTGAACACCGGGCTCGACGAGATGGCCGGCTCAGTCAGTCATATCAACAACCTCAGCACCCAGATCGCGACGGCCGCCGAGCAACAGAGCGCAGTGACCGAAGAGATCAACCGCAGCATGGTGCAGATCCGACAGATGGTTGAAGAGCTGGTACAAAGCGGTCACGCCACCGAAACCAATACCCAAAGCCTGCTGGAGGCCAATGGCCGGGTGATTGCCTTGATGGGACGCTTCAAAGTGCGCTGATCCAGGCCGTAATACTCCCGTGCAGAGCGCGGGAGTCGGACTATTCTGACAACTTCTGGTTTAACACTCGCCACACAGGAGGTGTGTCATGCCCACGACCGAGCAGCCGGTGCGCTTGGAGCGAATCAGCCAGGAACGGTTTATCCGGGCCCCGCTCGAGACGGTCTACGACTATGTGACCCAGCCCGACCGCTGGCACGAATGGCACCCCTCCTCCCTCAGCGCCGACACCGGCACCCGCGGCTCACTGCCGGTCGGCACGCGGTTTACCGAAATCATCGACCTGCTGGGCATCCGCGTCCCCATGAGTTACCGCGTGCAAGTCGCCCGGCGCCCCAACGAGTTCAAGACCGTGTTCACCTCGCTGGCGGTCGACGGCTGCCTTCATTATGTCCTGCACGCGCAACCGGGCGGCACGCTGTTCAAGCGCGTCTTGACCTATGAGACCGAACTGCAACTGGCGGCCTTGCATGAACGCATGATCGAACGCTCGGGCGTTGCGCTGGACCGTCTCAAGCAGCGCCTGGAAACCTTCAGCGGTTGACCGTTCTCTCGCTTAACTGACCCGTTTCAGGGAAAATGCCCGACCCAATGCTTTTTGTAGGAGCGAGCTTGCTCGCGAAAAACTCACAGGCGCCGCGTTCAATCAGAAAGCACGCGTTATCGTTGACGTTTTTCGCGAGCAAGCTCGCTCCTACAGAGGGCGATATGCGCTTAACTGAACAGCCTTCCGATCCAATGCCGCGCCTTTTTCCGAGACCCACCATGAAATCTCCTGTGCAACGAGCCCCTGCGCCATGTTGACGGCGTACCTGGGACTGTTCGTGGCCGCCTTTGGCGCGGCGACGTTGCTGCCCTTGCAGTCGGAAGCCGTGCTCGTCGGCCTGTTGCTCAGTGGGCATTACAGTGTGTGGCTGCTGTTGGGCATCGCCACGCTGGGCAATGTGCTGGGTTCGCTGGTCAATTGGCTGCTGGGGCGTTCGGCGGAGCGCTTCCAGGGGCGGCGCTGGTTTCCGCTCAGTGAACGGCAACTGGACAAGGCGCGCAGCCATTACGCGCGCTGGGGACATTGGACCCTGCTGCTCAGTTGGGTGCCGATCATTGGCGACCCGCTGACCCTGGTGGCCGGTGTCATGCGCGAACCGCTGTGGCGGTTCCTGCTGCTGGTGACCCTGGCCAAGGCGCTGCGCTACGCCGTGCTGGCCGCCATCACCCTGCACTGGCTGTTAATCCCCCGTTAATCTGGCCCAAACAGCATCCGAAACACCTTTCCCGGAGCTTATGACCATGCCTTTGATCCGTGACCTGTGCGTCGCCGGCCTGCTCACGGCCAGCGCCGCGCCGGTGTTTGCCGCCACCTACGGCCCTGAACTCGAGGGTTTCCAGTACCCCTACCCGGTTGAGCGCTTTAACTTCGAGTCCCAGGGTAAAAGCCTGCAAATGGGCTATATGGATGTTCCGGCCAACGGCAAAGCCAACGGGCGCAGCGTGGTGCTGATGCACGGCAAGAACTTCTGCGGCGCCACCTGGGAGGCATCGATCAAGGCCTTGAGCGACGCCGGTTACCGCGTGATCGCGCCGGACCAGATCGGCTTTTGCACCTCCAGCAAGCCCGAGCATTATCAATACAGCTTCCAGCAACTGGCGCTCAACACCCACCAGTTGCTGGAAAAGCTCGGGATCCAGAAGGCCACGCTGCTCGGTCACTCCACCGGCGGCATGCTGGCCACGCGCTATGCCTTGATGTACCCGGCACAGACCGAGCAGCTCGCCCTGGTCAACCCCATCGGCCTGGAAGACTGGAAAGCCCTGGGCGTCCCCCACCAGAGTGTGGACCAGTGGTATCAACGCGAGCTGAAGCTGAGCGCCGACGGGGTGCGCAAATATGAGCGCGACACGTATTACGCCGGGCGCTGGAAGCCCGAATACGAGCGCTGGGTGGACATGCTCGCCGGCCTGAACCAGGGCCCGGGCCACACTCGGGTGGCCTGGAACTCGGCGTTGATTTACGACATGATCTTCACCCAGCCGGTGTACTACGAATTCAAGAACGTGCAAGTGCCCACCCTGCTGCTGATCGGCACCAGCGACACCACCGCCATCGGCAAGGACCTGGCGCCGCCGGCGGTCAAGGCGCGGATCGGCAATTATCAAGTGTTGGGCAAACAGGTGGCCAAGCTGATTCCCCATGCAACCCTGGTGGAGTTTCCCGGTCTGGGCCATGCGCCGCAGATGGAAGAACCGGCGCAGTTTCATACCGCGCTGTTGCAGGGTTTGAAGGCCCTTTAACCTTTTTTGGGATACGCGTGCATGTCGCTACAGATCGCCGTGATTGATGATTGGCAGCAAGTGGCCAGTAGCGTGGTGGATTGGTCGGTACTCACCCCCCTGGGCCAGGTGCACTTTCTCCACGACTACCCCGCCGATACCGCGACCATGGTCGAGCGCCTGCAAGGGTTCGACGTTATTTGCGTCATGCGCGAACGTTCGCGGTTCGACCAGGCCCTGCTGCAGGGCCTGCCCAGGCTCAAGTTGCTGGTCACCGGCGGCATGCGCAACGCCGCCATCGACCTGTCCGCCGCCAAGGCGTTGGGGGTCCAGGTGTGCGGTACCGACAGTTATAAGCAGGCTGCGCCGGAGCTGACCTGGGCACTGATCATGGCCTCGACGCGCAACCTGCTGGCCGAAGCCAACTCTTTGCGCGCAGGCGGGTGGCAGGTCGGCCTGGGCGGCGACCTGCATGGCAAGACCCTGGGCATCCTGGGACTGGGCAGCATCGGGCAGAAAGTCGCGCAATTCGCCCAGGTATTCGGCATGCGCGTGATTGCCTGGAGCGAAAACCTCACCCCGCAACGGGCCGCAGAGTCGGGGGTGACCTGGGTCAGCAAGCGCGAGCTGTTCGAACAGGCTGACATTCTCACCATCCACCTGGTCCTCAGCGAACGCAGCCGCGGCCTGGTCGACGCGCAGGCACTGGGCTGGATGAAGCCCGGCGCGCACCTGGTGAACACGGCGCGTGGACCGATTGTGGATGAACAGGCACTGGTGGACGCGCTGAGCAATGGGCGCCTGGCCGGCGCGGCGCTGGACGTATATAGCCAGGAGCCACTACCCCTCGAGCATCCCTTCCGCTCCCTGCCCAACGTGCTGGCCACGCCCCACGTCGGTTACGTCAGCGAGCAAAACTACCGGCAGTTCTACCAACAGATGATCGAAGACATTCAGGCATGGGCGAACGGCGCGCCCATTCGGGTGCTCGGCTGACGCACCAATAAAGTGCATGTATTGAATGCCAATGCCCAAGTGCACAATGTTGGCATACGCTGTTGATTTGTGTGGGAGGGGGCTTGCCCCCGATGGCGGCCTCTGGGCTGGCCAGGATGTTGGATTGGACCGGGTACATATCCATTATTTAGGTAACGGCCACTTAGGGTTCCGCCCTGACGGCGGCTCACTTTTGAAAAGCGCAAAAGTAAGCAAAACGCTCTTGC
>NZ_CVTU01000088.1:114273-135636 GCF_900004965.1 Pseudomonas sp. 44 R 15 | reverse complement strand
CAGCGTGGTTTAACGGGGCGCCTGAGATCAAGATCAAAAGCAGATCAAGATCAAGAGCGACTCGCTTCGCATCGTGGTTACGGTTGGGCGCTACGGAGTTGTGTAGATACCTATCCCCCGATAGCGGTGACCCACCGCCATCGGGGGCAAGTCGAATCGTCGCACCGCCCCTCCCACATTTGGATCTGGGCCTCAGCAAGCATAAGGTTAAACGTTTTTTGTCCTACAAAAATGCCTTTTAAACCCGACAGGCTCCGAGATCTGGCCTAGACTCATGACCGATGGGTCCGTTCCAAAACAAAAACCCCGCAAAAAAACTAAACTTTTCAACTCGGCCCTTGGTCAAGTTTTAAGGCAAGGCGAGCACTCCGCGATTCACGCTACATGCCCGTCCATCCAATCTTTTCAGTTAATTGTGCAACTGGCATACGCCTTGCCAGATTGTCGTGCGCTTGTGCGCTTGGCCGCAGGAAGCGGTCATCGAGCTAATGGCAGCGGGCCATTAGCTAACCAACACGTTGGAGAGAACTATGATCAGTGCCGCAGCAAGTATTCAGGGAGAGCGTGTTAGTCAGCCAGTTGGCGGGTCGACCTCTTTGGTCGTCGACCTCAACACGGTGCGGCCGGTGTCCAGTCATAACCCCAACCGAAAGAAAGTGCTGTTTGTCACGTCCGAGTTTGCCGACCTGGTGAAAACCGGCGGCCTGGGCGATGTGTCGGCGGCCCTGCCCCGCGCCATGGCTCACTTGCACGATGTGCGTGTGCTGATCCCCGGTTACCCGCAAGTGATGGAAAGCGACAACCCTATTCATATCATCGGCGAATTGGGTGGCCACGCTGCGCTGCCGCCGTGCAAGATCGGGCGCATGGACCTCAAGGATGGCCTGGTCATCTATGTGCTGATCTGCCCCGAGCTGTATGAGCGCGAAGGCACACCCTACGGCGCCAACAATGGCCGCGACTGGCCGGACAATCACATCCGCTTCGCCCGCCTGGGCCTGGCCGCCGCCGACATGGCCGCCAACCTGGCTCAGATTCACTGGTGCCCGGACCTGGTGCACGCCCACGACTGGCCCGCTGGCCTGGCCCCGGCGTATATGCACTGGCGTGGTTCACGCACGCCGACCCTGTTCACCATTCATAACCTCGCCTATCAGGGCGTGGTGAGCCTGGGTTGCACCCCCGAACTGGGCATTCCGCCCCATGCCCTGCAACAGGAAGGCATGGAGTTCTACGGCAAGATGTCGTTTCTCAAGGCCGGCATGGCGTATTCCAGCCATATCACCACGGTCAGCGCCACCTACGCCCAGGAAATCACCACGCCGGAATTCGGCTGCGGCCTGGACGGTTTCCTCGCCAGCAAGACCCAGCAGGGCCTGCTCAGCGGGATTCCCAACGGGATCGACGAAAGCTGGGAAACCTCCACCGACACCCACCTGACCCACAACTTCAATATCGGCGACTGGGAAGGCAAGGCCATCAACGCTGCCCACGTGCGCGAACTGTTCGGCCTGCACGATTCCACCGGCCCGTTGTTCGCCGTGGTCTCGCGCCTGGTCTACCAGAAAGGCCTGGACCTGACCGAAGCAGTCGCCAGCCTCATCGTCGAAAACGGTGGCCAGATCGCGATCATCGGGCGCGGCGAGCCGGAAGAAGAACAAGCCATGCGCGAACTGGCGCTGCGCTTTCCAGGCCAGGTCGGCGTGCGCATCGGCTTCAACGAAACCGACGCCCGCCGCATGTTTGCCGGCAGCGACTTCCTATTGATGCCTTCGCGGTATGAGCCCTGCGGCCTGAGCCAGATGTATGCGCAGCGTTTCGGCTCGTTGCCGGTGGCGCGCAATACCGGTGGCCTGGCCGACACCATTGAAGACGGCGTGACCGGTTTTCTGTTCAACGAATCCACCGTCGACAGCTATAAGGCTGCCCTGGAGCGCGCATTCAAAGTGTTCTCCTTCCCCGGCCTGCTCAACGCCATGCGCAGCCGCGCCATGACCCAACCGTTCAACTGGTCGCAGGCGGTGGAACCCTACGCCGAGCTGTACGAACAACTGGTGGCTAAAGCACTGGGGAAATCGACTAAATAATCAAGAGAGGTCTTCATAGATGCCGTTACGGACTTTGGAAACCTGGCCCCACGGCGCACTGATGCTGGACGCGCAACACACGCGTTTCGCCTTGTGGGCGCCAGACGCGTTTTATGTCAGCGTTGAATTGCAGGAAGGAAAATCTATCGCCATGCTGCCCCAGGCAGATGGCTGGTTTGAAGTCGAGACAGCCTGCCCTGCCGGCACGCTTTATCGCTTCAATATCGACGGGGAACGGGATGTTCCGGACCCCGCCTCCAGGGCCCAGGCCCTGGACGTGCACGGTTGGAGCCGCGTGGTCGACCCGCTCGCCTATCAGTGGCAGCACAGCGAGTGGCAAGGCCGCCCGTGGCACGAAGCGGTCATCTACGAACTGCATGTCGGCGCGATGGGCGGTTACGCCGAAGTCGAGAAACACCTGCCGCGCCTGGCCGAGCTGGGCGTGACCGCCATCGAACTGATGCCCCTCGCGCAATTTCCCGGTGAACGCAACTGGGGTTACGACGGGGTACTGCCCTACGCACCCCACGCCAACTACGGTTCCCCCGAACAACTCAAGCACCTGATCGACAGCGCCCACGAGCACGGCCTGGCGGTGATCCTTGACGTGGTCTACAACCACTTCGGTCCCGATGGCAACTACCTGGGCCAATACGCCAAGGGCTTTTTCCAGGAGGACGTGCACACGCCGTGGGGCGCGGGGATCGATTTCGAACGCCGCGAAGTGCGGGATTTCTTCCTCGATAACGCCCTGATGTGGCTGCTGGAATACCGCTTCGACGGCCTGCGCCTGG
The DNA here is from genome assembly GCF_900004965.1 of Pseudomonas sp. 44 R 15. Taxonomy (NCBI): domain Bacteria; kingdom Pseudomonadati; phylum Pseudomonadota; class Gammaproteobacteria; order Pseudomonadales; family Pseudomonadaceae; genus Pseudomonas; species Pseudomonas sp. 44 R 15. Next base: position 132,755 of record NZ_CVTU01000088.1, on the reverse strand, counting down.
ACGCCGTGCACGCCATCGACAACCCCGGCTTTCTCCAGGAGCTGGCGCAGCGCGTGCGCCAGCAGGTCGATAGCGGGCGCCATGTGTGGCTGATGCTGGAAAACGAGCTCAACCAGGCCGGCCTGCTCAAACATGATTTCGACGCACAATGGAACGATGACTTCCACAACGTGCTGCACGTGCTGCTCACCGGCGAAACCGACGCCTACTACAGCGACTTCGCCGAGCAGACCACGGCCAAACTCGCCCGTTGCCTGGGTGAAGGCTTTATCTATCAGGGCCAGACCACACGCCACGGCCACGCACGCGGCGAACCCAGCGGCGAGCTGCCTCCCACTGCGTTCGTGGCGTTCCTGCAGAACCACGACCAGATCGGCAATCGGGCCTTGGGCGAACGCCTGCACCAGTTGTGCCCGCCCCAGGCGTTGAAGGCGGCGACCGCGCTGTTGCTGCTGTCGCCGATGATCCCGCTGATGTTCATGGGCGATGAAGTCAACGCTGCCGAGCCTTTCCTGTTCTTTACCGACCATCACGGGGAACTGGCAGAGGCCGTGCGTGAAGGTCGACGCAACGAGTTCGCCGATTTCGCCGCGTTTCATGACCCCGAGCAGCGCGAACGTATCCCCGATCCCAACGCCTTGACGACCTTCCTGCAATCCAGGCCAACCCTGGCGGAAAACGAGCATGCCCAGCTCTATCGCCACTTGCTGAGTCTGCGCCATCGGCACGTGGTGCCTCATCTGCCTGGCAGCGTGGCCCTCGGCGCGCAGGTGCTGGCTGACAGCGCCGTCAGCGCGCGCTGGCGCCTGGGCAATGGCAACGTGTTGCAAATCGACCTGAACCTGAGCAGCGAGCCCCTCGATCGGCAGGCTGCGTCCCACGTGATTTTTCAAACGCCTGCCGAGTCTGCGGCGGCGCAGTTGCCGCCCTTCAGTGCACGCGTGTCCTTATTCCCTGCTGGAGAACAGTCTTGAGCGATGCGAACCTGGAAATACTCGCCAGCCGCGCGGGCCTGGCCGTCGATTGGATCGATGCCAACGGTCGCCCGCAACATGTGAAACCCGACGCCCTGCGCGCCGTGCTCAAGGGGCTGGGTCACCCGGCCGATACCGAGGCCGACATCGAGGCCAGCCTGCAGGCGTTGGAACAGGTACAGCAGGATAAGCATCTGCCCCCGCTGATCACCGTCGACAGCGGTGAAGGCCTGGACCTCGCACGTTTCTTTGCACCGGACACGCCGTGCCGCGTGCAGTTGGAAAATGGCGAAAGCCTGGAGCTTCGTCTTGATGGTGATGCCGTGCTGCCCGGCGTGATCGCCCTTGGCTACCACCAGGCGCATATCGACGGCCAGACCTTCACCCTCGCTGTCGCCCCCGCGCAGTGCTACAGCGTGGCCGAAGCGGTGCAAAACGACCCCGCCCGCGCCTGGGGCCTCAGCGCCCAGCTCTACTCGTTGCGCCGCCTCGGTGATGGCGGTTTCGGCGACACCCTGGCCCTGGAGCACCTGGCCCGTTCGGCCGCCGAGCGCGGGGCCGACGCCCTGGCGATCAGCCCGATGCACGCCATGTTCAGCGCCGACACCGAGCGCTACAGCCCCTACTCGCCTTCCAGCCGGCTGTTTCTCAACAGCCTGTATGCCTCGCCCGGGTGCATCCTGGGCGAGCGTGAAGTGCGCAATGCCATCGAGGCCACGGGCCTGGCCGATGAGCTGCACGATCTGGAACAGCTGACCCTGATCGACTGGCCTGCCGCCGCCAAGGTCAAGCAGCGCCTGTTGCGCGCCCTGTATGACGATTTCCGCCACGGCCATCATCCGCAGCATGCCGATTTCCAGAGTTTCCGCCAGGCCGGCGGCGAAGCCCTGGAAAACCACTGCCGTTTCGAAGCGGTGCAGGCATTGCGCGCCGCCGCCGGGGAAGACCTCGACTGGCGTCACTGGCCGCAGGACTGGCGCACGCCGCAGAGCCCGGCCCTGGCGCAGTTTGCCGAGGAGCACCGTGATGAAATCGGCTATTTCGCGTTTACCCAGTGGTTGATCGCGCGCAGTTTGCAGCGCGCGCAACAGGCCGCGCGTGGCAGCGGCATGGGCATCGGCCTGATCGCCGACCTGGCGGTGGGTGCGGACGGCGGTGGCAGCCAGGCGTGGAGTCGCCAGGACGAATTGCTCGCCGACCTCACCGTCGGCGCGCCACCGGACATTCTCAACCGTGCAGGCCAGGGCTGGGGCATTTCCGCGTTCTCGCCAGAGGGGCTCAAGCGTCACGGTTTCCGTGCCTTTATTGAAATGCTTCGGGCCAATTTCGCCCACGCGGGCGGCCTGCGCATCGACCATGTGATGGGCCTGCAACGCCTGTGGGTCATCCCTAACGGAGCTTCACCGCGCGAAGGCGCCTACCTGTATTACCCGGTGGACGACATGCTGCGGCTGTTGGCCCTCGAATCCCATCGTCACCAGGCCATTGTCCTCGGCGAGGACCTCGGCACCGTACCCGACGGCCTGCGCGAAAAACTCAGCAGCCGGGCGATTCTGGGCATGCGTGTGTTGCTGTTCGAGCAAAACCATGACGGCCAGTTCAGACCCATCCTCGACTGGCCCGACAACGCCCTGGCCACCACCAGCACTCACGACTTGCCGACGCTCAACGGCTGGTGGCACAGCCGCGACATCGAATGGAATATCGAACTGGGCCTGATCGACGCGCCGACCGTGGATCAATGGAGCGAACACCGCCTGCGCGAACGCCAGGCACTGCGCCAGGCCCTGAGCCAGGACCCGCAGAACTTCGTCGATGAGATCCGCAACGACACCGACCATATGATCGATGCCAGTGTGCGCTACCTCGCCCACACCCGTGCGCCGCTGGTGCTGCTGCCCCTGGAGGATGCGCTGGGCCTGGTAGAACAACCCAACCTGCCCGGCACCACCGACACCCACCCCAATTGGCGCCGCCGCCTGCCCGGTGAAGCGTCCAGCCTGCTCGACAATGCCGGCGCCGCGCGCCGCCTCGAGCTGCTGGCCGTTGCGCGCAACCAAGCCTATGAGCGTGACCGATGAAAGCACTGCCCCTGCGCGCCACTCAGCGCCTGCAATTTCATAAAGGCTTCACCCTGGATGATGCGGTGCCGTTGGTGCCGTATTTCGCCCGACTGGGCATCAGTCACCTGTATGCCTCGCCCCTGCTCAAGGCGCGGGCCGGTTCGATGCATGGCTATGACGTGGTCGACCCTACCTGTGTCAACCCGGAACTGGGCGGTGAGGCCGCGCTGCAACGCCTGGTCGCTGCGTTGCGCGAACACGATATGGGTTTGATCCTCGACATCGTTTCCAACCATATGGCCGTGGGCGGCGCCGACAACCCCTGGTGGCTCGACCTGCTGGAATGGGGACGTTTGAGCCCCTACAGCGAATTTTTCGATATTCAGTGGCACTCACCCGACCCGCTGCTCAAGGGCCAACTGCTGATGCCGTTCCTTGGCAGCGATTACGGCGAAGCGTTGCAAAGCGGCAGCCTGGTGCTGAAATTCGAGGCGGCGCACGGGGCCTTTTACGTTGAGCACTACGAGCATCGTTTCCCGATCTGTCCACGGGACTACGCACTGATTCTGGGCAACGACGAACCGCTCAGGCCGCTGGCCGAACGCTTTGCAGCCCTGGCGTATCAGGACGACGCCTACGCCGAAGCCGGCTGGCTGAAACAGGCGCTGGCCGAGCGGGCCAGCGAGGTATTGCCCGCCATCGAACAGCGCCTCGCCGCGTTCGACGGGCGCACGCCTGAGGGTTTCGACCGCCTGCATCGGCTGCTGGAAGAGCAGACCTACCGCCTCGCCAGCTGGCGCACGGCGGCGGACGACATCAATTGGCGGCGCTTCTTCGACGTCAACGAACTGGGCGGTCTGCGCGTGGAGCGCACGGCGGTGTTCGAAGCCACCCACGGCAAGATTTTCGAGTTGATCAGCGCAGGCCTGATCGATGGCCTGCGCATCGACCATATCGACGGCCTGGCCGATCCACGGGGTTATTGCCGCAAGCTGCGGCGCCGCGTGGATGCATTGTCGCCGCAGCGGCATTTGCCGATCTTCGTGGAGAAAATCCTCGGTGAAGGCGAGACCCTGCGCGAAGACTGGCAAGTGGACGGCACCACCGGCTACGAATTCATGAACCAACTGTCATTGATGCAGCATCACCCGGACGGCTTCGCGCCGCTGGCCGAGTTGTGGTCGCGCCACAGCGAACGGCCGTCGGCGTTTATCGACGAGGCGCGGCTGGCCCGCCAGCAAATCCTCAACGGTTCGTTGGGCGGCGACTTCGAAAGCGTCGCCCAGGCGCTGCTGCAAGTGGCCCGTGACGACGTGATGACCCGCGACCTGACCCTGGGCGCGATCCGCCGGGCGTTGCAGGAACTGATCGTGCATTTTCCGGTGTACCGCACCTATATCAGTGCTCGCGGGCGCAGCGCAGCCGACGACAAGGTCTTCCAACAGGCCATGGAGGGCGCGCGCAGTACCCTGAACGAGGGCGACTGGCCGGTGCTCGATCACCTGGAGAAATGGCTGGGTGGTCAACCGTGGCGCAATCGCCCGCTGGGCCGCGAGCGCAAGATGCTCAAGCATGCCTGTGTGCGCTTCCAGCAACTGACCTCGCCCGCCGCAGCCAAGGCTGTGGAAGACACGGCGTTCTATCGTTCGGCCGTGTTGCTGTCGCGTAACGACGTGGGTTTCAGCACCGAGCAGTTCAGCGCGCCGTTGGCCGATTTTCATGGGGCCAACCAGCAGCGCTTGAAGACGTTTCCGCATAACTTGCTGGCCACCGCCACCCACGACCATAAACGTGGCGAAGACACCCGCGCGCGCCTGGCGGTGTTGAGTGAATGCGCGCCCTGGTATGCCGAGCAGGTCGAACACTGGCGCAGCCTGGCGGCGCCGTTGCGCGAGACGGCTGACAGCCCATCAGCCGGCGACGAGCTGATCCTTTATCAAGTGCTGCTCGGCAGTTGGCCGCTGGAGCCGAACCCCGACCTTGAGGCCTATCAGCAACGCCTCTGGCAGTGGCAACAGAAAGCGTTGCGCGAAGCCAAGCTGCAAAGCAGCTGGAGCGCGCCGAACGAGGCGTATGAGCGCGGCGTCGAGACGTTCCTGCACGGCGTATTGCTCAGTGAAACCGGCAAGCCCTTGCGCGACGCGCTTGCCGACGCAGCCCAGGCCATCGCCCCCGCCGGCGCCTTGAATGGGCTGGCGCAGACTTTGCTTCACCTGAGCGTGCCCGGTGTACCGGACGTGTACCAGGGCGATGAGTTCTGGGACTTCAGTCTGGTAGACCCGGACAACCGGCGTCCGGTGGACTTCCAGGCGCGGCAACGCGCGCTGGATAACCCGGCGGACATCGGTGAGCTGCTGTCCAACTGGCGCGACGGGCGTATCAAGCAAGCGGTGATCGCGCAGGTACTGGCCTTGCGCAAGGCTAACGTCGAGCTGTTCAGCGACGGCGCCTACACCGCCCTGGAGGTGGTTGGCCCACAGGCCGATCATGTCGTTGCGTTCTGCCGAGAACTGCAGGGCAGACACGTGTTGGTGGTGGTGCCACGCTGGCCCCGGCGCCTGCTCGAAAATGCGCTGCAACCCCTGATTCCTGCCCGGATTTGGGGCGATACGCGGGTGAAATTACCGTTCGCCGCCACAACACAAAACTGGAAGGGACTTTTTCAAACAAGCGCAGTCACACCAGACAAGGAGCTGTTGATCAGCGCTGCCCTGGGGGATTTCCCGGTCAATGTCTTTATCAATGCCGATATTCAAGAAAGCTGAACATTTTCTGAGGAGTGTGTGATGAGTAATGAAGACAAACGCATCCGCGAACTGGCCCATCAGATCTGGGAGTCCGAAGGCAAACCCCACGGTGAAGATGCTCGTCACTGGGAAATGGCGCGCAAGCTGGCCGAAGCCGAGGCATTGACGCCAAGCAAGCCCAAGCCGGCCGCCAAGCCCAAGACCGCGCCCAAGCCTGCACCCAAAGCCAAGCCTGCGGCGCCTGCCGCCGCCAAGCCTGCGCCAAAGAAGCCCGCAGCACCGAAAAAGCCCAAACCCTAAGCTTATCGATCGCCGCGCCCCCTGAGCGCATCGCCGTCAGGGGGACTTTATCTATCTACGTCATACGCTGAATAACTGTCAGTACGGCCGCGTTCGGCCCGAAAAAAGAACCCTTGCAGGAGCAACACCATGAGCCAACCCGATAAAGCCTCAACCACGCCGGACCATGAGCCGTCGCGGATTCGTGAAGGCCTGCCCTTCCCGCTTGGCGCCACCTGGGACGGCCTGGGCGTCAACTTTGCGCTGTTTTCCGCCAACGCCACCAAGGTCGAGCTGTGCCTGTTCGACGATGCCGGTGAAGTGGAACTGGAGCGCATCGAGCTGCCCGAATACACCGACGAGATCTTCCACGGCTACCTGCCCGACGCCCACCCCGGGCTGATTTACGGCTACCGTGTGTATGGCCCTTACGACCCGGAAAACGGCCATCGCTTCAACCACAACAAATTGCTGATCGACCCCTATGCCAAGCAACTGGTGGGCGAACTCAAATGGTCCGAAGCGCTGTTTGGCTACACCATCGGCCACCCCGACGACGACCTCAGCTTCGACGAGCGCGACAGCGCGCCCTTCGTGCCCAAGTGCAAGGTCATCGACCCGGCGCACACCTGGGGTAATGACCAGCCGGTGCGCGTGCCATGGGACCGTACGATCATCTATGAAACCCACCTGCGCGGCATCAGTATGCGCCATCCTTCGGTCGGCGAATCCGTGCGCGGCACCTGCGCGGGGCTGATGGAAGATGACGTGCTCAAGCATATCCGCCAGTTGGGGGTGTCTTCGGTCGAGCTGTTGCCCGTGCATGCCTTCGTCAACGACCAGCATCTGCTGGAAAAAGGCATGACCAACTACTGGGGCTACAACAGCATTGCGTTTTTTGCCCCCGACCCGCGCTACCTGGCCAGCGGCAAGATCGCCGAGTTCAAGGAAATGGTCGCGCACCTGCATGAGCAGAAGCTCGAAGTGATCCTCGACGTGGTCTACAACCACACTGCCGAAGGCAACGAGCGCGGCCCTACCCTGTCCATGCGCGGCATCGACAACGCTTCGTACTACCGGCTGATGCCCGACGAAAAACGCTTCTACATCAATGATTCCGGCACGGGCAACACCCTGGACCTGAGTCACCCCTGCGTGCTGCAGATGGTCACCGACTCCCTGCGTTACTGGGCGACCGAGATGCACGTCGATGGTTTCCGCTTCGACCTGGCGACGATCCTCGGCCGCTATCGCGACGGCTTTGACGAACGTCACAGCTTCCTCGTGGCATGCCGCCAGGACCCTATCCTGCGTCAGCTCAAACTGATCGCCGAACCCTGGGACTGCGGCCCCGGCGGCTATCAGGTGGGCAACTTCCCGCCGGGCTGGGCGGAATGGAACGACCGTTTCCGCGACACCGTGCGTGCCTTCTGGAAAGGCGACGACGGCCAGTTGGCGGACTTCGCCGGACGCATGACCGCATCGGGCGAGATGTTCAACCACCGTGGGCGCCGGCCTTACAGCTCGGTGAACTTCATCACGGCTCATGACGGGTTCACCCTGCATGACCTGGTGTCCTACAACGACAAGCACAACGAAGCCAACGACGAGAACAACCAGGACGGCAGCAATAACAACCTGTCGTGGAACCACGGCGCCGAAGGCCCTACCGACGACCCGGAAATCAACGCGCTGCGCCTGCGCCAGATGCGCAACTTCTTCGCCACCCTGCTGCTGGCCCAAGGCACGCCGATGATCGTGGCCGGCGATGAATTCGCCCGCACCCAGCACGGCAACAACAATGCCTACTGCCAGGACAGCGAGATCGGTTGGGTCAACTGGGACCTGGACGACGACGGCAAGGCACTGCTCAAGTTCGTCAAGCGCCTGATCAAGCTGCGCCTGGCGTACCCGATCCTGCGCCGTGGGCGCTTCCTGGTCGGTGACTACAACGAAGATATCGGCGTAAAAGACGTCACTTGGCTGGCGCCGGATGGCAATGAAATGACCACCGAGCAGTGGGAAGACAGCCATGGCCGTTGCCTGGGCATGCTGATGGATGGCCGCGCTCAGGAGACCGGGATTCGCCGTGCCGGCGCCGACGCGACGTTGTTGCTGGTGGTCAATGCCCATCACGACATGGTCAATTTCCGTCTGCCACCGGTGCCCCAGGGCGAGTACTGGAATTGCCTGCTCGATACCAATGACCCGGCAGTGCGTGGCCAGGAGCGCTTTGAATTTGAGCACGAGTACGCCGCCACCGGCCGCTCGCTGCTACTGTTTGAACTGCATCACGACGACGAGGTGTGAAATGGCGTTGCACGGATTCCTTTCCGGCTACCGGGGCTATGCCAATACGCAAGCCCTGGGTAATGCCTTAAAGGACCTTCAGGAAGAAGGCCTGGACCAGCTGCCCTTGCCCGGCAGCGGCCAGACGCTGGAGCGTTACAGCGGGCTGGCGCAAGTCGCCGGCCATGACCTGCGCTTGTGCAAACTGTTCGAAGGCCACACCGACGCCCTGGCGATCATTGCCGAACTCGACAGTCCGCTGCCGCCGTTGGGCAGCACCTGGGGGATGTGGGCCGCCGAGCCGCCGAGCGCCAGGGCGCGCGTGCGGCGCGACGGCCAACGGCTGATCGTCGACGGGCGTAAAGCCTGGTGCTCCGGGGCGTCCGTTGTCTCGCACGGGTTGTTGACCGCGTGGGATGAAGAAGATCGCCAGCAGTTGGTTGCCGTGGCGATGGACCAGCCCGGCGTCACCGTGACCAATGAAGGCTGGAATGCGGTGGGCATGGCGGCTACAGGCAGTGTCGAGATCGTCTTCAACGAGGCACGCGGCCTTGCGGTGGGCGGCCCGGGCGACTACCTGGCGCGACCGGGCTTTTGGCACGGCGGCATCGGCATTGCGGCGTGCTGGTATGGCGCGGCGCAGCGCCTGGCCGAAGTGCTGCGCGAGCAGTGCGCCAAGCATCCCGAGCCCCATGCCCTGGCCCACCTGGGCGCGGTGGACAGCGCACTCAACAGTGCGGCCTGCGTGCTGCGCGCCAGCGCCGAGCAGGTCGACCGGGCACCGACCGCCGATGCCCGGCTGCTGGCCCAACAAGTGCGCGCGTGCGTCGAGGAAACCGTCGAGCAGGTGATCCATCATGTCGGGCGCGCCGTGGGGGCCGGGCCTTACTGCAAGGACCCGCACTTCGCCCAATTGATGGCGGACTTGCCGGTGTATGTGCGTCAAAGTCATGCCGAGCGCGACCTGGCCGCCCTGGGCGAACAGGTGGCGGGCGAGCCGTCAGGGAGGTGGCAGTTATGAAACCCAACCCGATTGTTGGCCAGGGCACGCCGCTGCATTATTGGCAAACGTCGTCGCGCCTGGCTGAACTGCCGCATATCAGCGTCGAGCAACTGGTACCGCAGGGGCGACGCGCGGTGATCATCGCCCCGCACCCGGACGATGAAGTGCTCGGCAGCGGCGGTTTGCTGCAGGGTCTGGCTGCCCTGGACCGGCCCATTCAGTTGATCTCGGTCACCGACGGCAGCGCCAGCCATCCGGGCTCCGAACTGTGGCCGGTGCAACGCCTGAGCGTGGTGCGCCCGCAGGAATCGGCGCAGGCCCTGCACCGCCTGGGTTTGCCGCTGCACAGTTTGAAGTGGCTGCGCGCCGGGTTTACCGACAGCAAGGTCGCCGAGCGCGAGGAAGAACTGGCCGCCTTCATCCAGCGCTACCTCAAGCCCGACGACGTGGTGTTCGCCACTTGGCGTGAAGACGGGCATTGCGACCATGAGGCGGTCGGCCGCGCCAGCGCGAAAGCCGCCCAGGCAGTGGGCGCGACCCTGTACGAACTGCCGGTGTGGACCTGGCACTGGGCGACTGCCGAAGATGGCATGGTGCCTTGGGACCGGGCGCGCAAGATCCCTTTGACGCCCGAACAGGTGGCGCGCAAACGCCATGCTATCCACGCCTTCGCCAGCCAGTTGGAGGGCGACCCGCAAGTCGGCCTGCCGCCTGTATTGGCACCCTATGTGGTGGAGCGTTTGCTGCAACCTTTCGAAGTGGTGTTCGTGTGAGCGTGACGACGCCTTATTTCGACCGGATGTTCGAAGGCAACGACGACCCTTGGGCGTTTCGTCAACGCTGGTACGAACAGCGCAAACGCGCATTGACCCTGGCCGTCCTGACCCGAGCGCGCTACACCTCGGTGTTCGAGCCCGCCTGCGCCAATGGCGAGCTGAGCGCCGAGCTGGCGGCGCGTTGTGATCGCCTGCTGTGCTGCGATACGGCGAGCGCTGCGGTGGCGCTGGCCAGCAAGCGGCTGGCCGGTTTTTCCAACGTGCAGATAGAGCAGCGCTGTCTGCCCGAACAATGGCCATCAGGGCAATTCGATCTCATCGTATTGAGCGAGTTCTGTTACTACCTGGACGCTGCTGATCTTGAGCGCCTGGCCGAGCACTGCCTCGCCGCCCTGGCGGAGGGCGGCCAACTGCTGGCCTGCCATTGGCGCCCGCGCATCGAAGGCTGCCCGCAAACCGCCGAACAGGTGCATGCGCTGCTTGAGCAACGACTGGGGCTGCACGCGGTGGTACGCCACCATGAAGACGATTTTCTGCTCGACCTGTGGGGCCGGGATGGCGCCTCGGTGGCGCGCCTCGAGGGCCTGCGATGATCGGCATCCTGATTCCGGTGCATAACGAAGAAGCGCTGTTGGGCGAATGTCTGAACGCTGCGTCAATCGCCGCCACCCATCCGGAATTGCAGGGTGAAGCGGTGCACATCCTGGTCGTCCTCGACAGTTGCAGCGATGCCAGTGCGGCGATTGCCCAGGCGCACGGGGTGCACAGCCTGCCGGTGCAGGCCCGTAATGTCGGGCATGCCCGCGGTGCGGGGGCGCGGCATCTGCTGAATCAGGGCGCGCGCTGGATCGCCTGTACGGACGCCGACAGCCGCGTTGCCCCGGACTGGCTGGTGGCGCAACTGGCGCTGGGCTGCGACGCGGTCTGCGGCACCGTGACCGTGGACGCCTGGAGCGAAGGCTTCGACGCGGCGGCCCAGATACGCTATCACCAGGCCTACGAAGCCCGCGACGGGCATCGACATATCCACGGCGCCAACCTGGGCATCAGCGCCAGCGCCTACTTACAGGCCGGTGGCTTCGAACCGCTGGCCTGCCATGAGGATGTGCAATTGGTGCGCAATCTGGAGCGCTGCGGCGCGTCCATCGCCTGGAGCCATTCCCCCCAGGTAATTACCAGCGCACGCCTGGATTGCCGCGCCCAGGGTGGCTTCGGTGATTACTTGAAGGGCCTGCTGCAGGTTTCGTAAAAATACGACGTTGCGCCCGTTCGTCGTTGTCTATGCTCATACCTTCTCGCACGGCGCTCCAGGATCGGAGCGCCGCGCACTCACCGCAGCGCAGCCTGAGGTGAGCACAAGAGCGTCCACCGACAAGGATGTAGCACCCCATGAGAACCGCCTCGTTAAGCGAGGGCCGTCGCGGCCCCGCGCAAATCTGGAACAGCGCGCCACAGTTGGCGCAGATTCCCTTCATCAGTCTGGCCGGCCTCGTACCGCCGAGTGCCCGCGTGGTGGTGATCGCGCCCCACCCGGGCGATGAAGTGCTCATCTGCGGGGGCCTGCTGCAAATGCTCAGTACCCGTAAAAACCCGTTGAAACTGATCTCTATCACCGATGGGAGCGCCAGCCACCCCGGCTCCCGGGTCTGGTCGGCCGGGCGCCTGAGTGTGATTCGTCCCCAGGAAAGCGCCGAAGCGCTGCGCCGCCTGGGTATGCCGCTGCACAGCCTGAAATGGATTCGTGGCGGGTTTTGCGACAACGCCCTGGCCAGCCACGAGCAACAGATGAGCCAATTCATCGCCCGTTACCTGATGCCGGATGACGTGGTGTTTACCACTTGGCGCCATGATGGCAACGATGATCACGAAGCCGTCGGCCGTGCCAGCGCCGACGCATGCAATCGGGTGGGCGCGCGGTTGTATGAGCTGCCGATGTGGGCCTGGCACTGGCCCGCACGCGAAGGCTCGGTGATGCCGTGGCAGCGTGCGCGCAAGGTGTGCCTGGATACCTGGAGCGTGGCGCACAAACTCCACGCCTTGCATGCCTATGCCAGCCAGCTCACGGGCGACCCCGCCATCGGCCTGGCGCCGATGCTCGCCCAAGTGTTGCTGGAGCGCATGCGTGAGCCTTACGAAATCGTCCTCACCTAGCGGGAGGCGGCAAAACGCCACTGCTCCGCGCGTGAAAAATTCGTTAACTGATTCATTCTTAGGGCTTTTTCCTACAGACCCGATCTGCCACACTGATGCGAATAATTATCAACAGATTTATTGTTCGCCACGGACGGCATTCGGGGAGAGTTACGTTCATGTCTGTGCAACACCACGGCGGTAAAGGGTTTTCACCCAGTTTGATAGCGATGGCTATCTGTCTGACCACCTCCCACGCGGCCCTCGCCACCGGCGCCGCCACTCAGCCCGCCACTATAGAACTGGGCGCCACAGAGGTTTCCGGCCAGCAGCTTGGCGAAACCACCGAGGGCAGCCAGTCGTACACCACAGGCTCCATGAGCACCGCGACCAAGCTGCCGCTGACCCTGCGCGAAACCCCACAGGCCGTCACCGTGATTACCCGTCAGCGCATGGATGACCAGGCGATGACCAGCATCAACGACGTGGTCAATGCCACCCCGGGATTGTTCCTCAACTACTCCAACGGCCCCGGTCGGCAGGCCTACACCGCGCGCGGTTTCAACGTCGACAACCTGATGTACGACGGCATTCCCAGTGGCTATAACGGCGTCAATGTAGGCGCTCAGCCGAACCTGGCGATGTTCGATCGCGTCGAGGTGGTACGCGGCGCTACCGGCCTGGTGACCGGCGCCGGCAACCCGGCGGCGGCCATCAACCTGATTCGCAAGCGGCCCCTGGACGAGCAGAAAGTCACCCTGACCGGCGCTGCCGGCAGTTGGGACGACTACCGTGGCGAACTCGACGCCTCCAGCCCCCTCAACGACAGCGGCACCTGGCGTGGCCGGGTGGTCACCTCCTACCGCGACGCCAACAGTTTCATCGACAAGGTCGAGCAGGATCACGGCCTGTTCTATGCCGTGACCGAAGCCGACCTGAGCGAGGACACGAGCCTGACCCTCGGCTACTCCAACCAGAAAGACAAGACCAACTACTTCTGGGGCTCGTCGATGATCGGCCTGGATGGCCATCACCTTGGCCTGTCGCGTTCCTACAATCCCGGTACCGACTGGGAGAACAAGGACCAGGAGATCAACACCGTATTCGTCGAACTGCGCCAGCAACTGGCCAACGACTGGAAACTGCAGGTCAATGCCAACTACGCCGAACAAAACGCGCTGTTCTCCGGCTCCTACCAGTCGCGCTGGGTCGAGAACACCCTGGGCCGCACGGTGTACCAGGCCGCCATCGATGAAAACCAGGCCGGGCTCGACGCCTTTGTCAGCGGCCCGTTCCAGGCATTCGGGCGCACCCATGAGCTGGTGGTGGGCGCCAGCAAGCGCATCTTCGACATGACCACCCACAACTACAGCCCGTACGATCTGAATTGGCCGATCAATGCCGGCAAGCCGAACTTCACCCGCACCACCAACCAGCGTGACGTCACCACCCAGGACGGTGTCTACGTCACCACGCGCCTGAGCCTGGCCGACCCGCTCAAGCTGATACTCGGCGGGCGCCTGGACTGGTACGACTATGACAACCGCGACGGTGACGGCGACTATAAGGTCACCCGCAACCTCACCCGCTATGCAGGCCTGATCTACGAGCTCAATGACCAGCACTCGGTGTATGCCAGCTACAGCGACATCTTCACGCCGCAAAAAGAAAAGAGCACCGGTGCCACTCCGCTCAAGCCCATTGTCGGCAAAAACTATGAAGTGGGCATCAAGGGCGAATACCTGGGCGGCGCGCTGAATGCCAGCGTGGCGCTGTTCCGTGTCGACCAGGAAAACCGTGCCGTGCAGATCGTTGTGCCGGACTGCCCGCAGGCGTCCTGCTATCAAGCCTCGGGGGAGATTCGCAGCCAGGGTATCGACTTCGAATTGCAGGGCGCCTTGACCGAGAACTGGCAGGTCGGCGGTGGCTACACCTACGCGCGCACCCACACGATCAAGGACGCCGCCAACCCGCAGAAGGTCAACAAGCAGTTCGACACCGACACCCCGGAACACCTGTTCAAGGTCACCACCCGCTACAACTTCCAGGGCCCGCTGGAAAAACTTCGCGTGGGCGGCAACGTGTCCTGGCAGAGCCGCATGTACAACGACATCCAGTTGGCGGACGGCATTACCTATCGGCTCAAGCAAGGCGGCTACGCCGTCACCGACCTGATGGCCGGGTACCGCGTCAACCAGCATCTGGATCTGCAACTCAACGCCAACAATATCTTTGACCGCCACTACTACCAGTCCATCTCCGAGTCCGTCAGCTATGGCGGCGACTCCTACGGCAGCCCGCGCAACATGATGCTGACGGCCAAGTACAGCTTCTGATCGTCATTGCAACCTCGGCTGCCCGCTCGGGCAGCCGTTCTTAAAGTCTCCCTGCGACGTGCCGATAACCGATTGTCGGACCTTGACGCCGCACCCGCCTGGCTCTTTACCGGCCGCGCGCGTGGCACGCCGCGTGCTAGATTCCTGGCCAACCCACATGGAGTAAACGTGAATGCCCCTCCGCACACGCTTTCTGGAGCACTACCGCAAGGCCGACCGCATCATGCTGGCGCTGATCTGGCTGATGTTCCTGTTCTCCCTCGGGCTGGGGTTCTGGCATGACACCTTCACCCAGGCGTTGATCGTTGGTGGCGGCACCGGCGTGGTGCTGACCGCGCTGTATCGCGTCATCGGCGGCACCCGTGTGATGCGCTGCGCACTCGGTGCCGGCCTCATGGTGATGGCCGCCTTGCACATCAACCAGGCGCACGGTGTGATCGAAGCGCACTTTGGTATCTTCGCGCTGCTCGCGGTGTTGACGTTCTACCGTGACTGGCTGCCGATCCTGGTGGCGGCACTGACCATCGCCGTGCATCACCTGGTGTTCCACGCCCTGCAGCACCAAGGCTGGCCGGTGTTTGTGATGGAACACCACGGCGGCTGGACCATGATCTTCGTCCACGCCTTCTATGTGGTGATGGAATCCGTCGCCCTGCTCTACCTCGCCGTGCACAGCCACGCCGAGGCGGTCGAAAGCCAGGAAATGCTGGAAAAAATGCTCGCCGTCACCTCGCAGTTCAGCGAAGAAACGGCCAAGGGTGAGGACAAGGAGCGCGTGTCCCTGGCCAAGCGCTTCGACCACTTCCTGCAGCAGCTCACTCACCTGATCGACGGCGTCGCACGCGATTCCCATGGCCTGGGCCAACTCGGCCAGGAACTGGCCACGGCCAGCGGCACCCTGGAAAAAGGCGCGCGGCATCAACTGGCGCAAATCAATGAAATGACCGGCTCGATGCAGCGCATGGAAGACGCCACGGGTCACATCACCGTGCACGTCGAACAGGCCGTGGAGCACGCCGGCCAAGCCAGCCAGCAGATTGAGCGCGGTCAGCAAAGCGTGGGTCGCGCCCAGCATGAAATCACGCAACTGGCCTCGCGCATCAATGGCACGCAATTGACCGTGCAATCGCTGGCCGTGCAGGCGGAGCAAATCGGCTCGGTGCTGGAGGTGATCAGCAGCATCGCCAACCAGACCAACCTGCTCGCCCTCAACGCCGCCATCGAAGCCGCCCGCGCCGGCGAACAAGGCCGTGGTTTTGCCGTAGTCGCCGACGAGGTGCGCAGCCTGGCCCAGCGTACCGCCCTCTCCACCCAGGAAATCAGGACCATCATCGAAGGCTTGCAGCAAGGCAGCCGCCAGGCGGTCGAAGCCATGCACGACAGCCGCCAGGGTGTGGAGCGTTGCGTGGAAGACAGCCAAGTGGCCGTCGATATGCTGCGCGCAGTGGGCGAAGACATTGCGCATATCGACCAACTCAATGGCCGCATCGTCACCACCACCCGCGAACAAAGCTCGGCGAACCTGGAAATTGTCGAGCGTCTGCAATCGGTGCAGCACATCGCGCAAAATACCGCCGACGACGTGGAAACCCTGGCCCGCAGCAGCGAACGCCTGCCACCGATCGCCGTACGCCTGGATGCGCTGGGGCGCAGGTTTCATCCCTGATTCAATACCTGAGCGGTCGAGCCATGGCGAGGCTCGACCGCGCTCACAGGCAGCGGATTAAGCCGTTGTTTTGGTGACCGACTCACTCACGAAGTCCTGATACGTGCGCAACGGGCGCCCGATGATCGCCTCAAGCCGCGCCACGGCGCCCTCCGCTGCCTGCATGCCGAACGCCTGGATACCTTCCATCATCAGGCGCATGTCATACGCCAGCCAGGCCGGACCGTAGGCGGCCAACTGTGTTTCAAACGCGGCAACGTCATCGCCGCCATAGGCGATCTCGCGGCCCAGGGCCGAACTCCAGAGTTTGGCCACACCGGCCCCCGTTAGCGCCTGCGGCCCCACCAGTTCCAGCGTCACGCGCTCCAGCGCAGTCGCGGAGCGATCGCGTCGCAACAGCTCTGCAACGGCTATATCGGCAATGTCCCGCGTATCGATCATGGCCACACCGGCCGAGCCGATAGGCATCGGGTACACCGAATAGTCCTGGATCGTCTGCTGGACCATGCGGTCGTTTTGCATGAAGTACGCCGGGCGCAATACCGTCGCCGGAAGGTCGAGGCTGTCGATCATGCGTTCAACGGTGTGCTTGCCGGTGAAATGCGGCACCTGGGTGAAAGTGTCGGCATGGATCACGGACAAATAAACGATGCGCTGGATACCGGCCTCCCGAGCGAGGTTCAACGCGATGAGCGCCTGCGTCACCTCGTCGGGCGTGACGGCATTGAGCAGAAACAGGGTGCGCACCGACGCCAGCGCGGCGCGCATGGACGCGACATCAGTGAGGTCGCCGACCACTTGGGTGACGCCGGCCGGGAATGCCCGTTTACCTGCCTGGCGCACCAGGGCGTTGACCTGCGCGCCTTGCGCGGCAAGGCCCTGGGTGACGAGTGAACCGAGGGTGCCGGTGGCGCCGATGACAAGAATGCTCATGGTTGAAACTCCTGCGGGTGGATCAGTGGGTTGGGGTTCGAATGCAAAGTAGACCGTTGCATAAAGAAAACGAAGACCACAGAATCCAGACACCTCGTCTCAAAAACGGAACACCATGAACCTCAACGCGCTGATCGACTTCATCCAGGTCGCCACCCACGAAGGCCTGGGCAAGGCCAGCCGTGCGAGCGGCGTGTCCAAGGCCACGCTGTCGCGCCGAATCGCCGACCTGGAAGAGCAGCTGGGTGTGCGGCTGATTGAGCGCAGTGCGCGCGGGCTGAAACTGACCGAAGCCGGCGAGCTGCTGATGTCGCGAACCCAAGGCCCGCTGGGGGAAGTGACTGACGCAATGACCGCCGCACGCGAGGGCGTCTCGACGCCACGCGGTCGTTTGCGCGTGGCGGCGCCGATCCTGTTCTCCCAGCTGGCCATGGGTGCGATTGGCGCCCGCTTCTGCGCAGCTTATCCGGAGGTTGTGATTGAGGTCGTGGCCGACGATCGCCAGGTGGATCTGGTTGAAGAACAATTCGACGTCGCCATTCGCATCAACCCGAGCCCGGACAGCGACCTGGTCGGCAGGTGCTTCGCCACCGACCGCCTGATCGTGGTGGCAGCGCCGCAAATACCCAAACCGCAGCCTGGCGCGATCAGGTGCGTAGGCAGCATCGTCACAACGGGCTTCACGCCGACCCAATGGCACCTGGACGGCGGGGAGTTGATACTGGAGCCGATCCCCAGGCTGCAGTTTTCTTCGCTACTGATGGTGCGCGATGCAGCGATCGCCGGTGGTGGCGCGGCCCTTATTCCCCAGTCCATCGCCGGAGCCCCCTTGGCCCGGGGCGAACTGGTGCAATGGGGCACGGTGGCCGGGATCGAGCCGCAGCTTTGGGTATTGCACACCTCCAGGCGCCTGGCCGCGCCCAAAGTGCGCGCCTTCGTCGACTTCCTGTGCGCGCAATACCCGGATATGGCACTGGTGCTGCGCGGTTGAACATGCCGGCGCCTGGCGCATTCATGAATTCTTCTCATAAACCCTTGCCGAGTCTGGTCCGAGATACACCCGGGTCCAAATGTGGGAGGGAGCTTGCTCCCGATAGCGATGTGTCAGTCACCGATGCATTTACCGACTTTACACATCGGGGCATAGCTACACACCGCCGTAGCCGGTAACCACGATGCGAAGCGAGCCGCTCTTGATCTTGATCTGCTTTTGATCTTGATCTCAGGCGCCCCGTTAAACCACGCTGGCCGAACGCAGGCTTGAATCCGTGGGCAACCCGGCAGGA
>NZ_CVTU01000088.1:43477-114223 GCF_900004965.1 Pseudomonas sp. 44 R 15 | reverse complement strand
CGGCGGCCCACGGATTCAAGCCTTCGATCGGGCACACCGAGCCTAGGCGAGGTGCCGAGTGGTGGGGCAAGAGCGTTTTGCTTACTTTTGCGCTCTTCAAAAGTGAGCCGCCGTCAGGGCGGAACCCTAAGTGGCCGTTACCGCAGAAACGGATATGTACCCGGTCCAATCCAGCATCCTGGTCGGCCCCGAGGCCGCCATCGGGGGCAAGCCCCCTCCCACATTTGGACCGAGGTGTGTCAGATGGATACGCGTCGGTTGCCAAGCGACCGAAGGGCAACGACCGCACTGCACATCATCGCCTTACAACCGCACACGACGAAACTCTTGCAGCATCCTTCGGTCGATGCTTTCAAGAGGCCCACGGTGCCTCCGTTGCCTTGTGTGTGTGCGTGTGAGTGAATGCCTGCGGAGACGGCCATGAAAGAAGCCCTGAACGATTTGCCCGGCCCTATAAAACGACAGGCTGACAGAATTCTGCGTGAGATCGAACTGGCGGGGTCAATGATTCTTGCCGTCAAAGGCGGTGCCAAGGCCCAAGGGTTTGTGCTGGGAATCACCTGCTGTGAAGGGCTCACTTCCGAGCGCTGCGAAGCGTTGGCAAGCCATTTTGACAGCGTGGTGGAACAACGGCTGAGGTCGCTGACACTGGGGCTGTAATGCCCGCAATAGCGCCGCCGCAGTCCGGGCTTTAAAAGCGACGAACAACCTCCTACACTGCCGGGAATTTCCGTTCGCCTGTGCAGCTTCGCTTTTCTGCCCGCCTCCCACCAGGACTACAGACATGCGCCTGCCCGACTTCATTCTGGAAAACCTCGAGCCGATACTGCAGGTTTGGGAAGATTTCGCCAGAACCATCGACACCCCGGGCGAGGAACTCGACAGCGTCGCGCTGCGCGATCATGCCGAGCAGATGTTGCGGGCCATCGTCAGCGACCTGCGCACCAAGCAGACCCGCCAGGAACAAATCGCCAAGGCCCAGGGCCACGCACCGGAGGACGAACAGGAAACTGCGGCCGAAACCCACGCAATGACGCGGCTGATGGCCGGGTTCACCATCGACCAGATGGTCTCCGAATACCGCGCGCTGCGCACCAGTGTGGTCAGCCAGTGGATGCGCCAGGTCAAGGACGGCACACCGATCAACGTCGACGACATGACCCGATTCCATGAGGCCATTGACCAGGCCCTGGCCGAGTCCATTGCCAGCTATTCACGGGCCGTCGAGGCCTCACGCAACATGTTCCTGGGCATCCTCGGCCACGATTTGCGCACCCCACTCGGCGCAATCCTGCTGGGTGCCGACGTGTTGCGCCGCTCCCAGGACGCCGGGGCGCGGGCGACCAAGATCGCCAATCAGGTCTACACCAGCGTGCGCCGGGCAAGCCAGATCGTCGGCGACCTGCTTGACCTGACTCGCTGCCAGATGGGGCCGGGCATCCCGGTCAAAACCAGCGAAATAAACCTCTCGCCGCTGTGCCAGCGCGTGGTCGAGGAAATTCGCGCGTTTCATCCCGAAGCCATCGTGATGTTCGACGCGAACACAAACGTATCTGGGCAGTTTGACGGCGGGCGGATGGAGCAGGTGTTTTCGAACATCATCAGCAACGCGGTGCAACATGGCGACACCACACGGCCTATCCAGGTCGAGCTGGGCATGCACGAGGACTTCGCCGTCTTCACTGTGCGCAACAGCGGTGAAGCGATACCCGAGGACGTGCTCCCGTTCATATTCAACCCCATGGGCCGTTTCTCCCAGCGCACCGCCATCCACCACGGCCCCACCGAAGGCCTGGGCCTTGGCCTGTTCATCGCCTCGGAAATCATCGCCTCCCATAGTGGATCGATTGAGGTCAGCTCCGACACGGAACAGGGCACGGTGTTTCAGGTGAGAGTGCCGCTGGATAAACAAGAGCCTGGCGTTGCCTAAAGTCGATTACCCCTGAACCTGGCAGAGACACTTTGCGGCGGGCAGGCGCAGTAAGACATAATGCACCCGCCTGACTACAACGGTCGGGGTGACTGTGCTCAGGGCCAGCAGGGCTCGATAACTTAAAAGGAATTTAAGTATGAAAATAGAGCCGCCTTTCGCGCGGCGCTTCTACTCGTCTCCTATACCCAATTTCGACGAGTTTGATCCCTGCCGAGGGGTAGAAGGATATTGTGAAGCGATCCGAAAATTTCTCATGCCAGACTCATCACCCACAAGCTTCAGCTTTGCGGAGTTTGAGATGGTATCGCGCACCTACTGCAAAGGCTCGGTCTTTTCAAGAGTTCGAAGACTAAGCGAGGAAAAATTTGACCAGCTGTTATCAACCCCTCTGAAGGTCGATGACTTCTTCCCCCCAACATCCAACGCTGGGCAAGTCCGTGCCGGCCGCTTCAACGCCGAGGGCGAACGCAAGCTTTATTTGGCCGACCATCCGTTTATTGCATTAAAAGAATGTGGCATCAAGCCTGGCGACTATTTTCTATTCAGTTATCTTACGTTCAGCAAAGATACACACTTCACGTATGCAGCCCACGACGGCTCCAGATTTTCACAAGTGCTGAGTTCTTTATTTGCAACTAAAGACGAAAGATTCTATGAGGTTATCAGACGGGTCTACAACGATTATTGCAACTATGAAACGCATCACGGAATCGCTTACGACTCTGTAAAAGTGCAGAGAAACCAGCACGACGCCACATGGGGGACAATTGACTCTGTCACGAATCTCGCAATGACCGAGGACAGTTTTCCCGCCGCGCGCCTGCACGCCGGTTGGCTTGCTCGCTGCGATGAACAGTACCGCCCATGCTACGAGCAGATGCTTTTGCCCACTGCCAAGAAGAAAAGACAACTTCTCTCTGTGCCCTACTTTGGTAACGAGTCATTTTTTTTGCCAGCGCACCAAAACGTAATGAAAAAAATCCAGCAGCTCAGAAAGAAAACCGAAATCCTCATCCAGCGAGAAGATTACGAGGACATCAACACCACCCCATTCAAGTTACTACCGCAACAGGGATATATCTGAGTCCTCGGCGTGCACGCCATCCCAACACCTAGCCACATGGGCGCTTGAATACGCTCTACCGGAGAAATAAATGCAATTTGCCGTAGCACTGATCGAATACCTTATTTCTGGCGTGGTCGCATCAGCCTGGTTGACAGTCATACTTGACAACCACTACCCGATCCCATTCCATAAAATAAATGAATACAAAGAGGTTTTCATTGTAGTTTACTTACCCATCGCCTATATCTTAGGCATCTACGTCGACACCACCTCATCCTATCTGATACGCAGGACTGGAGAAATATTCCGCCTATTCGGAAAAAGGCTGAATGTCCTTAAAGACCTTCGACAAGGTCTCTCATCGATATATCGCGCTATCGCGGGAACACCGAAGGAAGACTCTTATGAAAGAAGTGCTGCAATTCTAGCGCGTTCAGTTCCAGATGCCGTCAGGACAATGGAGGCCTATGTCAGCAGGGACCGGATTGCCCGTGGCGCCGCCCTCAATGCTTTTGCGGGATCCGTCACCGCATTTTTTTATGCTCCCCCTGAGTACCAAACCGTCGTAACGGTCATCTGCTCCGTCGCATGCGTGTATTCGATCATTATGCATAAGCGATTACGCCGCCTTTCATCACGATTCAAAGAGGTCGCGCTGTCGAATCTAAAGAAGATCAAGTCGACTGAACCGGACGAGATCGAAAGCTAGACAATGTCGGGCACTTAGGAATTCGACAAGATAAGTCCAGCCAAATGCCTGATGAATAGCAAACCTCTTGGATCACCTGCGCCTATAAAACTCCCCGGTCTGCAGGCGCTCAAGCACTTTATCGCACGCCGCCGCCCACGCTTGCTGCGCACCTTTGTCACGAAGCACATCGAGCCCGGCTGCCGTAAAGGTGCCGGGGGTAGCGATGGCATCGCCCATACTCGCCATACTGACCAGGGGTTGATGACTGGCGCTGGCCAGGCAGTCCTGCATGTTGCCCATTACCAATTGGCGGGCCTGCGCCTGGGTCAGCCCTTTTTCGGTAAACCACTGCTGAAGATCGTTGAGAAAGAAATAGAACCAGCCATTCATGCACGCCGCTACGGTGGCCAACTCGAAGGCGTCTTCCTGATCCATCACAATCAGCGAGCCGAGGGTGCCCAACAACGCCTCGTGGACGTGACCCGCCGGCGTAACTACCACGGTCGAATGGTTGATCTGGGCGGCATAGGACAACATCGCCCGCACTGGCTGCGCCTGTGGGAAACAGCGCGCCAGGTCTTTGAGTGTCATGCCGGCTACCAGGGAAACCAGAGGTTGCCCCGGTTTGAGTTGAATATCCCTGCACAGCCCTTCGACTGCATCGGGGCGCACACCGAGCAACAGCAGGTCGGCCCCATCGACAACCTCTTGGTTGTCGGCCATGACCTCGCACGCCCAAACCTTGCCCAACTGCTCGGCGCGCGCCTGATTGCGGGGTGACAACAGCACCCGCCCGGTAAAACCGCCACGCCGCAGGCCGATCACCACTTTCTCAGTCAATTCGCCGACGCCCAAGACTCCAATGCTCAGCAAGGTGTTTCCTCCATTCGAAACCAGTGAAAGATGTTCTGCATCTTAACCCCATGCAGGAAGGCGACCCCACAGGTGCGGACATTGGAGGCGTATCTGTATGATGGGCAATCTCAGCGCCATCCTCATGATTGGAACAAACAGAGCCCGCAAAAATTGAAGGATCTTTTACAGGAGAACCGGTTAAAAAAAGCAGCGCTCCTGGCGACCATATGCTCACTGCTTGGTGCCTGGATACTTTATATGTTGTGGGCCGCGCGCATTGGCATGCGAACGGTTCTGATGGCATCCATTCCGGAATGGACCACTTATATAACAGCCGGATTTGTCATAGGGCTGATCTTTGCAGCAAAGGCGTTCTACGCTCGGCCCGCTCAACGGAAGCCAACACAGGCCGTAGACCCTTTTTTCGGCGGATTCTGCTTGGGTCTTGCGTGCTCCATCAATATTTACGCTGTCTGCGTCTACCTATTGCCCGGGGACATCATCCACTACGAATCGGCGTATGAAATCACCTACCCAGGGCCCTCCGCTGGAAAATTCAGCCGTTGCGAGGCTGGCTTGCGCATCAAGGACATAAACACCGGACGCTGGATTGAACTCTGTACAAATCAATCGGATTTGGACAAACAACGGCAGCGCGGCATGAATGCCGTATGGGTGACTGCTCGGGCAAACAAAGTGGGTTCTTATATTGTGGGGTATCGGTTTATTTTTAAATGACCCCCTATACGCATGAGTATCTACAAAGCTTCGGTATGACACCAACACGTGGCGCGGGAGCTAGCTGCCGTTGTCTCCCAGGCGACAGCTATCCAACTGATGCGCCTCGGTCAATGTGGGAGGGGGCTTGCCCCCGATGACGGCCTCAGGGCCGACCAGGATGTTGGATCAGACCGAGTACATATCCGTTTCTGCGGTAACGGCCACTTAGGGTTCCGCCCTGACGGCGGCTCACTTTTGAAAAGCGCAAAAGTAAGCAAAACGCTCATGCCCCACCACTCGGCACCTCGCTCAGGCTCGGTGTGCCCGAACGAAGGCTTGAATCCGTGGGCCGCCGCACTGGGCCATCCATGGCCCAGTGCGGCTAACCCGGCGTCCTGCCGGGTTACCCACGGATTCAAGCCTGCGTTCGGCCAGCGTGGTTTAACGGGGCGCCTCAGATCAAAAGCAGATCAAGATCAAGAGCGACTCGCTTCGCATCGTGGTTACGGTTGAGCGCTACAGAGCTGTGTAAATACCTATGCCTATACGGCAAGCCAAATGCACGCATTGAACATCCATCGCGCTTGAGTGGATTGCCGCACCGCCCCAACAGCCCTTATTCTCGACACTCCCGCCCGACCCAATCAGGAGCCGCCATGGACCTCGTCGCCCTCGCCCTCTTCCTGCCCGCCTGTTTCGCCCTGAACATGGCACCCGGCCCCAACAACCTGCTGTCGGTGAGCAACGCCACCCGTTACGGCTACCGCACCTCCTGCCTCGCCGGTATCGGCCGCTTGCTGGCCTTCGCCGGCATGATCGCCCTCGCCTCCGCCGGGCTGGCGGTGGTGCTGCAAACGTCAGAGTTGTTGTTCTACGGGATCAAGCTGCTCGGCGCGGCGTACCTGTTTTACCTGGCCTATCAGCTGTGGCGCGCAGACCCGCAGGCAGAAGCGGACATCGCCGCCAACAAGGTGGGCTTATGGGCCCTGGCACGGCAGGAGTTTCTGGTGGCGGCAGGTAACCCCAAAGCCATCCTGATCTTCACCGCCTTCCTGCCGCAGTTCGTGGTGCCCGGCCAACCCATCAGCGCGCAATTCGCGTTGTTGGGCGCGATGTTCCTGGCTCTGGAGTGGATCGCCATCAGCGCCTACGCCTACATGGGCCTGCACATGCGCCGCTGGTTTGCCGAGCCGAGCGGCAAGCGGCTCTTCAATCGTTGCTGCGCGGGGCTGTTGTCGGCGGCGGCCACGGTTTTGTTGACGGCGCGTCGGGCGTGAATCCCGCGCCTGCCTGCGCAAGCAGTGCAGGCGCCCGACCGCGCTTCAGCCGGCCTCACTCCTTGGTTAAATCAACCAACGGCGTCTGCCGTACCTCAGTGTCCCGCCCGGCCTGAATTTCGCTGACCTGCTTCAAGGCCTTGTCCACAGCCGCCTTATCCGCCAGCAAGCTGTAGCTGATGCGGAACTGCTTGTGTGCTTTGGGCTCGATGGTGGGTACCAGGTTCAGTGGCCGCTGATAACGGCGGTTGTAGGAAAAACTCGTGCCCGGCTCCAGCCCCGTGACATAGCCCTGCCCTTGGGTATCGGTGTTCTTCCACAGGGAAAACACCGGCAGCGTCTGCGTATTGAAACCGACCGACACGCCCAGGCTGCCGGCCTTGTTATGCAGCACAGTCAAAGTATCGCCCTTGGCATCGGCATAGGGCACCACGTTGTACACGGTTTCGTCGTAGTCCTTGGTGGGTGCGCGGTAGGTTTGCCAGTCGGCCAATTCGGCCTTGGCCTTGTCGTTGAACGGCGACACCTGCTTCACCGGCGCCGCGAATCGCGCGCCCTGCTCCAGGAACGGGGTGCTGAAGTTACTGTGATACAGCGCCTGGTATTCCTTCGCATAGTCACCGTTGTTGGTCAGCGTGTCGTTGAGCGCGAACACAACGCTGCCGGGCTCGGTGACCAGTTCGGTCGCCACGGAAAAATCGACCTTCTTGAACGCCTGCTCTTTCAGCTCACCGCGCAGAGTGATGGAGTACGGCGGTTTTTCATCGATGTGCAGGGTGACTTTATTCGCAGGAATATTCGCGGCCCGACCGTGCAGGGTAAGCAATTCGCCATTGTCGATGCCGGGGTGACCGACCCACTCGTAGCCGCACCGAGTGACCAGCTCGTTGAAACCCTCCAACCAGCCCAGCCCACCGCGACCATTGAGCTCGATAAAGGAAGGATTGACCACCTCCTTGACCGGCGAATCCCAACCCATGCGCACATCGCCGACCGAAGCCTGCAACACGTTCATACCGCGAGTCGGCACCACCGAGAGCTTCATCGTGCCGTTATCGATGTCGACAATGCTCACACCCTCCTGCCGACCACCGTGCAAGGTGCGCAGTGTCACGCTGAAGGGTTTGTCGGTTTGCACGCCCAGCTGCTGGCTGGTGACCTGCCAGTTCTGCGCGGCTTTGTCGGTGTCGAGGAGGACGTAATCCCAGGCCATGGCGTGGGAAGCGGCAGAGAGTGCGCTGAGGGCGACAACGAGTTTGAGTGGGGTCATGGCGGTAGCCTTTTTTGGAGTTGTGGACGTTTTATAAACGCGATGAAACGTTTCATCAAGCTTAAAAGGCGGTATCTGGCCAAGCGCTGAAAAGGGGTTGAGGCTGTAGGTCGGCTCCCTGGTGCCCTGAGCTATACGCGAATGAATCTGAGCGTGCTGTGCAACCTGTTAAAAGCTGAGTGACCGATTCTTGCCGATGCCCAACAAACTCAAAGGCTTGTGACCTGCACGATATGGCTAGCATGGGCGTCTTCTATTCGAATGAATCCGCAGCGCAGGTAAAAAGTGTTCCCCTGGGAGGTGTCGGTGTAGAGACGCACACGCTCAAAATGCAACGCGGCGTGGGCAAGCAATGCGTTAACCAATCTGCGGCCAACCTGTTGCCCGCGTGACGCAGGCGCCACATACACACGTCGCAGCCTTGCTGTACGGTCATGGGTGAACGGATCAACAGAAAGACCTCCAATGCCTACAAGCTTGCGGTCCAGATACGCTGCCATGAGGCATTCGCCAGGCGCATCGAAGCGATGGGTGCCTGATTGCCATTCTGAAGTCAGTCGTGTGAGAAACCTGAAGCCTTCTGCAACTGCCTCTTTTTCCAGGTCGAGGATTTGGGGCGGAAGATGCGTGATCCGTTGAATCTCCATTGAGGTCAATCTTCTCTGATCGGGCGCGAAACCCTTCTGAGGTCTCTGGGAATCTTGATGTGGGCCGCGGCACGCCAGTAGTAGATTGCCATTGCCGCCAATGCCGAAAAGGTCACGGGGCAGCATTCGCTTCTTGCGGCAGCTTTCCCCCTGCCCCTCTACGGATATTTTTCGGCGCCACCAGTATTAAAGCCCATACATCCTCAGAGACCGTGTTACGCGAACTCTGCACGCACTGTGACTCGCCGTTGTTCTGGTCATGATCTCAAGGCGAGTTTGCCGACTGGATTTCGATAGCACTCGGCACGCTCAACACGCCCATCATGCCTGAAAAGCAAAAACACGTTCATGTTGACTCCGCAGCCCACTGGCACACGTCATCCAATCATGCTCCCAGGTCGGCCAACTGCTTTGAGTCATTTTCAGCTGGTCACGACAGGCAGAAAACGGCCAGCCGCTTACAGCCTCGTAGCTATCGCCAAGTAGTCTTGCGTGCGGATGGGCTAGGATAGCGTTGATGTAGCGATAGTGCATCTGTGGTCACAGTCGCTTATTGCCACTTATGAAAAAGGACGTGAGATGCGAATCAATGTGCCCCCAAGCTCCGAGCATCCTGCAGTTTTCCTACGACAGCTAGAAAGATCGGACGCGAATGATTGGTATACATATCTCACCTTGCCGGAGGTGTTTGAACACACGAGTTGGGACTTGCATTCGATTGAGGACCTGTTACCCATGTTTGACGCGTTCGATTCAACGTCTGTGGATTCGGTGCGGCGTCTGGCCATTGTTGAAAATCATAGCCAGCAATTGGTCGGCACGATCGGCTTTCACACCCTCTCAAACGCCAACCGAACGTCCGAAATAGCCTATGACATCGCTCCATCGCACTGGGGAAAGGGAATTGCTAGCGCAGTATGCGACGCGGTTACTCGATGGTCCTTTTCCGCATACGGCTTTGTTCGTGTGCAAGCAACGGTTCTGCACACAAATGCACGCTCTGAAAATGTTCTCCGGCGTTGTCATTTTCAGCACGAAGGACTACTGCGTTCTTACCGGATGGTCCGTGGGACACCTAGAGACTTTTTACTTTATTCGAGGTTGTCTACCGAGCAGAGATGAGCATCTGGACGACCGCCTCAGGTCGATTCTGTTGAAAAATTCGACTTCGGTTTCGGGTAAAAAAGGACATATTTAAGATAGAAAACCTTTCTTTCCGCAAAATTTTCCGTACTGATTTCACGTAGCAGCGTGAAAAAGAAGTGTTTTCATCCGTCAATATTCAAGCAGTTCGAGCAAACCGATTTTTTCAACAGAATCGGTCGTAAGGAGCTATTGCGTCATAGATAGCTCGGCTCAGTGCACCGTTCAAAAAAATGGCGGCTCGGATCGAGACGAGAGTTGAAGTGGTCAGGCAAGGCTTACTTTGCCGCTTACAGCGTTGTAGATAACGCCATTCACCTTACGGCCCAAAAGGGTCAGCACTTCTGGATTATCCGGGGCGGACGGATCAACGGCCATGCCCAATGGGGATACCGTTATCGTCACCAGCCGCTCCCAGATGTTGTTCTCATAGTTCGACAGCTACTGATCATTATCGCTGCGCAACCGCGATCAATGCGGTAGATGGAATGGACAAGACCGGATTATTGCCTGCCATTTCCCTGACGTGCGCAATCACTGCTGCCTTTTCTATCTCGGTCAGGCTCGTCCAGTCGGGCGACATTCCAAACACTTCGTCGGGGTTATCGAGCGACTTCACCTCCAGTTGATAAGCATGCGTCACGCTCTCGATGACGGGGTCCCGAAACCCGGCGGCGATCAGTTCGCGGGCGAAATCCTGTGGGTTGCTCAACGCTTTTACTGCCTCGGGCATCGCCATGCCCTCGCGGTCCGGGAAAAGCTTTCGCCTGACATTCCCTAATAAAAGAAACGATGCCGCACCCATTTCCTGCCAGGTTGCGACAATGCCATATCCCCCGATGGCGGTGACCCGTTGCATTTCAGCCAGGCCCTTGCGCCATTCAGGAAACATGATCACACCGAAGATCGAGAACGTCGCGTCGAAGCTTGCATCGGGCAGATCGAGCGATTGGCCGTCCATGACTCGGGCCTCCACATTGGGAAGTCCCGCGTTCTTCACACAAGCCACCATGGCGGGGGAAAAGTCCGTTGCCATAACCTGTGCGCCGGCTCGCGCTGCTGCCAACGCGAGGGCTCCGGTGCCAGTGGCGACATCCAGCACGCGGCTTTGTGATGTAAGCGAGATCCGTGCGAGCGCCGCCTCTGCGAACTGTGCAGTGAAGGGGTGAGCCGTTTTCTGATAGTGCTTTGCTGCAGCGTCCCAGTGAACAGCATTCTCAAATTCACGCATCGCGTCGCCCTCACATTCATGTAACTTTACAAGTATCATGAGTCAGTGCTTTCTGCCAAGTATCAGAAACGAAGGAGCAAACGATGCGTTACGACTGCCGTCTTTCGCAAAAAGCGGTGGGACAGCCCTCGCTCTAACTCTCGAAGCAGGCCGCCCCATTCACTTAAGGTTCTGCTCAATCCAACCGACGGTCGTCGTCAGCTCAATGCCGTTTGCAGCGTTGAAGGTCTGGCTCTTATCCCAAGCGACTCCTTTACCTTCAGCGAACACAGCTCGGTACTTGCTTAGCGAGTCATTCGGCGCAGCATTGAGATCGTCCTTCAATTTGGGAATGCTCCATTCAATGCGAGATACCGTTCGGTTGAGTGTTGCGTCAACCGCATCCGCCAACTGTGCGTAGGTCAGGGTATCTCCGGCCACGAAGACCACCTGATTGGCGAGGCGCGGCTTGGCGAACATAATCTTCGCCGTCAGCATCCCTATATCTTCTGGGGTAGTAACGGTGACCTGATTATCCCAGCGGCCTAGCGCATGAACGGTATTTTCTGCCAGATCAACCACTCCAAACGCGGGCTCGAACAAGAAGCTTGTAAACATTCCGGTGGAGATGATGATCCATTCGGTAGCGCGCTGCGCACGCAGTAGCTCGCGAACTTCAAGTTGCTCATTAAATAAATCCTGCGCACTGCCTTTGCCAATCACGTCGTAGTCCACGCCAAATTGCCAGGGCACGTAGCGTCTTACACTCCCCTGAAGCACTGCACGGGTGAGTTTGAGCTGGGTGCCCGCACCCGCTATGAAACCTACGCAACTGATGATCGTGTCGAATCGGGAGAAATGCTCGGCAAGTTCCTCAACGGAATCGTTAATGACGTCAGCCTGCAAAATGTCTATGCCTAGCCCACGGAGTTCTCCAATGGCGCGCGTTTTAGACGCGTCCTGAATCATGGTCGACGGTGGACGCAGAAGCACCGTAATACGAACACCGGCATCCTTCTTGTCTGGCGTAGTCCTGGCCAGCTCACGCAGTACGGACATGCCGAGTTCACCGGCCCCCAGCACCAGAATGTTGTCGGTTTCCACTGGTTTTGGCGTTTGCATAAATTTTTCTCTACTGTGCTGATGAACGTGAGGGAGAGTTATCCTGTCACCATTGGAGCCTGCCCATAAGTAGGTACACGATTGATCCTGAGGGGCGCATGGATACCGAAGAAATCATTAGGCAGTCGCAAGCTGCGTGCGAAGCGCTCAGCACAGAAGATGATGGTCTGAAGCGAGAAGTTCTCAGCCATGCTGGTAATCGCTGGTCGCTGGGAATCGTCCATACACTAGGTGTGGCGGGACGGCTGCGGCATGCAGAGATAGCCAGGCGCATGAGCGGCGTGACGCAACGGATGTTGACCCGTAGCTTGCGCCAGTTGGAAAGAGACGGCTTGGTAATACGCCAGGATTACAACGAGGTGCCGCCACGTGTCGACTACGAATTATCCGAGCTTGGGCGAGGCCTGCTAGCGCAGATGATTCCACTGTGGATGTGGGTGGCAGAGAACGCTGAAGGTTTTCGCGATGCTCGTATTCTCTACGACTCTGACATTTCGAATGATACGAAGTGACCTTTTTTGGCCGATTGCCGCCTGTCGCCTCCGTCAGCTTTGGGTCCAGACTGTGATAGCCGGTTGCTGCAACTGGCACCACTGCGCAAGCTATTGAAATTTAAGGGTTGCAGGCTGGATATGTGTTAGTTCCTGCAGGTTGTGAGTTCGTTATTCATCCGATGTGTCAAAAAGGCAACCCTTGGCTTAAAGAATTCTGGTCACCTGCCGTTATAGAGGTTGAGTCTTGCTGTCTTTTCTATACAAGACGACGCGCAAGGACAAGAGTCATAGTGATTATCAAATTAAAGGGATATTTATGAGATTCGCTAAACTGTTCGGGGCAGCAACTCTATTCGCCTCTATGATTGCATCTGCCCAAGCAGGAACAATCGTCACCGTAAAGGTGAAGAACTCTACGACCGGTCCAGCCGCGTACACTTTCGAGTACTTTTCAGGGAGTGTAGCGCCCACCCCAAGTACGATTCTGCCTTCTGCAACGACAACATTTGCCCTGACCAGTGTCGCGGATACGGTTTCAGGAATGCGATTCGTCTATACGTCAGGTAATAAGAAATGTCGTTTTGCAGCAAGCCACAAAGTCAATCCAACGACTAAAGCTCCTAGCTGGACTAAAATGGGCACTAGCGCTGGCTCCGATAACGCTACTTGCAACGCCACTATCACAGCAATTCAATCGGCGCCTCCCTATAACTACACTGTCGAATTTGAAATCAAATAATCCGACATTTGTATAGGCACCTAGCTGAAGATAGCTTTCGAGCTATCTTCAGCGCATGGAGTATCACCATGGATATTTCGATCAAATCGTATCAAGCCAGTACACAGGCAAAGGTTTCTACACAAGAGAAGCTTCCTTCGTCCAACCCTGTAAATTTACCTTCAGGGGATGCCCCCCCCAAGACGACGGAAACCATCACAATCTCCGATTCTGCACGGGCGCTTTACGCATTAAGTAACGCTGATAACAAACAAGCCTCTATGTCCAATAGGGATTTAAAAGGACAATATGCAAAAGCTCAGAGCGATGTGTACAATTTCGGGCAGCGGATTGCTGGCGGGAATCTTAATAATGAGGATCTACTTCCCAAAACAGACGACCCTGCCCGTTTGGCGTTAGGTCAGCAGTCACTGGATTACGCAATTGGGCTTTCTAAGCGCCCCCCCGAAAAACTTCCAAACCCATTTGAAGGTATGGCCCGAAACGGGCTAAGCAATATTGTTTATGATGATTCAGGAACCTATACGGATGCAGAACGATATGCCGCTTATGGGGAGCTTAGTAAGCAAGATGAAACCTATTTTTCCAAGTTGTATGCCAATATAACAAACGGCGGTGACAACAGTGAAATCTTCAAAGGCATCATGGACTATTTCGATGATCTTCCAGCGGTCGAGAAAGCGGCATACCCTGATGGCTTTAGGGACAGTATAAAAAGTCTTTACCAAGAGCAGTTAGGACAATCGGGGCCGCTCGCCCTGCTCAGGCAATCGACTGAAAATAACTCTGATAAATTCTCCCCGAGCTTCTTTAACAAGGAACAATCACCGGACCAGATGTTACAAGCGGTCTTGGAAAAAGCGATTGCTCTTTCGACGGTCTGACCAGTTCAAAGCAACCAACGCCCCAAAGCCCCTCAGCTGGCCAGAAGCCGCCCGTTACTGTAATGAGTACGGGCGTACTGAACTAAAAAACATCCATCGCTCTACAGAGCCCTGCCTTCTCAACCGTCTCGTTTTCCGGTTTCCCCGTTGCATTCAAGCGTTGCAACGCGACCAGGCACTGGCCGCTCTCCAACAGGATCAGCTCATAGTCCTCACCCACCTGCGGGGTGAAACGAAAGCTTTGCCGGCAACTATAGGAATAGCCGCCGGAGGCGTAGCCTTCACTCTGGAAGTTCATCGCGAAAGGTTTGCCCGCCGGCACTTTCAACTCGGTACGCGCCAGCGCTTGCCCTTCCACTCGGCGGTTGCTCTCGGGCATGCCCAGGCTGCGACCATTATTTTGATCGGCAAAGCCGGATTCGGACACGGCCATCACCCCGGCGCCGGGAACGCGCCAGTCGATGCAGTCGCGGCCCGGCACGCCACGCGCCATGCCATTGGTGATGATACGCAAGCGCGCGGTATCACCTGAGGCGGGTTCAACATAGGCCGTGGAGTAAGCACGGATGTTGGAAATATTGCCGCAGCCGCTCATGGCTAAGGCCAGGCCTGCGATCAGAAACGTTCTCATGAAAATCCCTTTTTTATGGTTCAACGGCAGTGATATGGACTTTCACTGCGCAGTTCTTCGCCGGCCCTGGCGTCACGAATGATCACCGTAGCCCCCGGCCTTACCGACATATACCAACTATCCGCTAAGCGATACAGCCAGGGATATCGTCACCCCCCATGCCGCTCCACCAAAAAATCCACAAACGCCCTCACCCGCGCCGGCATCGCCGTGCCGCCCACAAACACCGCATGAATCGGCTCCACATCCCCCGGGTTATAAGCCTCCAGCAACGGTACCAGGTCGCCGCGTTCAAGATCCTGCGCCACGCTGAACGTCCCTACCCGCGCAATTCCCGCCCCCAGCTTCGCCAATTGCGCCAAGGCCTCGCCGCTGTTCCCTTCAATCGTTCCCGCCACCTTCAGCGAAAACTCCCGCCCGTCCATGCGAAACGGCCAGTCGGGAGCCGCCCGACGGAAGTTGAAGCGCAGGCAGTTGTGTTCAAGTAGATCATGCGGTGTCACCGGGGTGCCGTGCCGGGCCAGGTAGTCCGGGGAAGCGACGATGACTTCGCCGGTTGAGCCGATGTGCCGGGCGGTCAAGGGGCTGTCGGGGAGTGGGCCGAAGCGGATGGCCACGTCTGCCTGGCCGCTGAGGATGTCCACCACTTCATCGCCGAGCATCAGGTCGACCACGATGGCGGGATAGCGGGAGCTGAAGGCGGCGATCAGTGGGACGATGGTCATGCGGCCATGGGCCAGTGCTGCGCTGACTCGCAGGCGGCCGCGTGGGGTGCCCTGGTCGGTGATGGCGTCTTCGACTTCGGCCATGTCCGCGAGGATGCGCCGGGCGCCGCGCAGGTAGGCTTCGCCTTCGGCGGTGAAGGTGATGGCGCGGGTGGTGCGCAGCAGTAGCCGGGTGCCGATGCGCTGTTCGGTGCGGGTGATGATGCGGCTGATGGACGAAGGCGTCAGCCCCAGGGCGCGCGCCGCGCCGGACAGGCTGCCGTGTTCGGCGACCAGGGTGAACACTTCCATCTCGCCGGAGCGGCCGCCCATGTCCATTTTTGCCTCCTGCGCAAAGGTGTAGTTCCCCATCGAGGGCTACTGCTTTAAAAGCCTGGATTGTAGCATTCGGCACACAGATGAGGAGTCACCCATGCGTATCAATCCACCCCTTGTAGCGTTGTCCGTCGGTGCCTTTGGCATCGGGGTCACAGAGTTTGCACCCATGGGCATGTTGCCCGGTATTGCCGCCGATCTTGGCGTTTCCATTCCCGCCGCCGGGCTGTTGGTGAGTGCCTACGCCATGGGCGTGTTGATTGGCGCCCCGATCATGACGCTGGCGACGGCCAGGGTGCCGCGCCGCTATCTGCTGATCGGGCTGATGGCGATTTTCACCTTGGGTAATTTGCTGTCGGCGCTGGCGACCAATTACCAGACCTTGATGATTGCCAGGCTGGTGACGTCGCTCAATCACGGAGCGTTCTTCGGCATTGGCGCGATCGTGGCGGCGAGTGTGGTAGCGCCGGAAAAACGCGCGGGTGCGGTCGCGGCGATGTTTCTGGGGCTGACCCTGGCCACCATCGGGGGCGTGCCGCTGGCGACCTGGTTTGGTGAGAACTTTGGCTGGCGCACGGCATTCTGGGGCATCAGCGGGCTGGGTGCGGTGGTGATGGCGGCGCTATGGTGGGCATTGCCGAATGCGCCCGCGCCGAAAGGCGGCAGCCTGATGGCGGAGATTCGTGTGCTGGGTCGCGGGCCGGTGCTGGCCGCATTGGCGCTGACGGTGGTGGGCTCCAGTGCAATGTTTACGGTATTCACTTACATCGCGCCGATTTTGCGGGATGTCACCCACGCATCGACTAACTTCGTCACTGGCATGCTCGTGCTGTTCGGTATCGGGCTGACCCTGGGCAACGTGTGGGGCGGCAAGTCTGCGGACCGCTCGGTGGACCGCACGCTCATCACATCGCTGGTGGTGCTGATCGCCGTGCTGCTGGCTTTCTCGGTGCTGATGCAATGGCCGCTGCCTGCCGCACTGTCGATCCTGCTGTGGGGCGCCGCCAGTTTTGCCCTGGTGCCGCCGTTGCAGATGCGCGTGATGGAAGCGGCTAAAGCTGCACCCAACCTGGCCTCGGCAATGAATATCGGTGCGTTCAACTTCGGCAACGCGATTGGCGCGGCAGTGGGTGGCGCGGTGATCAACGCCGGGCTCGGCTATCCGGCCATTTCCCTGGCCGGTGCGTTGATGGCAGGGCTGGGTTTGCTGATGGTGCTGGGGTTGGGCTGGCGTTCGCGGCGTAAGGGTTCACGCACTTGCGCAGGCATCCATTTGCCGACGATAGTGGATGAGCGCGTTTAACCGAAGAGAGTAGCCCATGACCCGCGACCCACTCGCCCGCTTCTACAAACGCTATATCGATTGTCTGAATCGCCAGGATTGGCAGCACCTGGGTGATTTTGTCCACCCCGATGTCACCTACAACGCAAGCCCGGTCGGCCTGGACGGTTACCGGGCGATGCTGGAGCGAGACTTCCGGGAAATTCCCGACCTGGTGTTCCGCATTCAGTTGCTGGTTGCCGACCCGCCGACGGTCGCCAGTCGGCTGAACTTTCGGGTCAGCCCCAGGGGTGAATTTTTCGGGCTGCCGATCAATGGCAAGACGGTGGTGTTCGACGAGAACGTGTTCTATGAATGCGTCGACGGGAAATTCGCTCGCGTCTGGTCGGTGATTGACAAGGCCGCGATCGCTGAGCAGTTGTGAAGGGAACGCGCGCCGACAAGGCGGGACCATGGTCTAGACTTCACACGCCTATCAACCCGGGAGTCTGCAATGAACAACAAAAATACCATCTGCCTCTGGTACAACGGCGATGCGTTGGAGGCGGCAAACTTCTACGCCCAAACGTTTCCGAATAGCGAGGTGAAGGCGGTGCACCTTGCACCCGGCGACTACCCAGCCGGCAAACAGGGCGATGTTCTGACGGTGGATTTCACGGTTCTGGGGACCCCCTGCGTAGGCCTCAATGGCGGCCCGATATTCAAGCACAGTGAAGCGTTTTCCTTTCAGGTGTCGACGGATGACCAGGAGGAAACTGACCGGTTGTGGCATGCCATCATCGACAACGGTGGGCAGGCAAGCGCGTGCGGTTGGTGCAAGGACAAGTGGGGGTTGTCGTGGCAGATCTCGCCGCGGGTGCTGGTCGATGCGGTCGCCAGTAAAGACCCGGGCGTCGCCAAGCGTGCGTTCGAGGCGATGATGACCATGACCAAAATTGACATTGCCGCCATCGAAGCGGCCATTGCCAGGCGCTGATTTTTGTGGGAGCGCTCGAGCTTTAGCGAGGCCGCGATGGCGGTGGGTCAGGTAACCTAAATGCCAGCAGTGCCGCCGCCATCGCGGCCTCGCTAAAGCTCGTGCGCTCCCACAGTTGATCTGCATCGCAATCGCGATTTTGCGCTGCCCCATCGCCCATGCGCCAAAAAAAGTCATGCATCGGACCGCTCGGTTGCGGGCCTGGCGATAGCGGCCTATGTTTCAAGCCATGCTGTGATTTGCTGTGCCCCGCCCTGTGCCCATCCCGCAACCCAGGTGACGACATGCCTACCCTCTCCCGCCCCGCCGTACTTGAACTGATTGGTAACACGCCGCTGGTCAAGGTCAGCCGCTTCGACACCGGCCCCTGCACGCTGTTTCTCAAGCTTGAATCGCAAAACCCCGGTGGTTCCATCAAGGACCGTATCGGCCTGGCCATGATCGACGCCGCCGAGCGCGACGGTCGCCTGCTCCCTGGCGGCACCATTATCGAAGCCACCGCCGGCAACACCGGCCTGGGCCTGGCGCTGGTCGGTCGGGCCAAGGGCTATCGGGTGGTGCTGGTGGTGTCGGACAAGATGTCCACGGAAAAAGTGCTGCACCTCAAGGCCATGGGCGCCGAGGTGCATATCACCCGCTCCGATGTGGGCAAGGGGCATCCCGAGTATTACCAGGACGTGGCCGCGCGCCTGGCCAAGGATATTCCGGGTTCGTTCTTTGCCGACCAGTTCAACAACCCGGCCAACCCGCTGGCCCATGAAACCAGCACCGCACCGGAGATCTGGGCGCAGACCCAGCATGATGTCGATGCGATTGTGGTGGGCGTCGGCTCGGCCGGCACCCTCACCGGCCTGACCCGCTTTTTTAAGCGCGTGCAGCCCGAACTGGCCATGGTGCTCGCCGACCCGGTGGGTTCGGTGATGGCCGAGTACAGCCGCAGCGGTCGGCTTGAAACTCCTGGTTCCTGGGCCGTGGAAGGCATCGGTGAGGATTTCATTCCGTCGATTGCCGACCTGTCCAGCGTGCGCCACGCCTACTCCATCAGCGATGAAGAAAGCTTCGACCATGCCCGCCAACTGCTCAAGGCCGAAGGCATCCTTGGCGGTTCGTCCACCGGCACCCTGCTCGCCGCCGCGCTGCGCTATTGCCGCGAGCAAACCGAGCCCAAGCGCGTGGTGACGTTCGTGTGCGACACCGGCACGCGCTACCTGTCCAAGGTCTACAACGACCAATGGATGAACGACGCCGGGCTGTTGCAGTACAAGCACTACGGCGACCTGCGCGACCTGATCGCCCGCCGTTTCGAAGATGGCCGGGTGATCAGCGTCAGCCCCGACGACACCCTGCTCACCGCCTTCCAGCGCATGCGCCTGGCGGATGTCTCGCAACTGCCGGTATTGATCGACGGCAAGCAACTGGCGGGCGTTATCGATGAATCCGACCTGCTGCTGGGCCTGCATCAGGACGCCACGCACTTTTCCATGAGCGTGGCCAGCGCCATGACCCGCACCCCGCACACCCTGGCCCCCGGCGCCAGCTTGGCCGAACTGCAGGCGGAACTGGATCGCGGCCTGGTCGCAATCATTGCCGACGCCTCGGGCTTCCATGGCCTGATCACCCGCGTCGACCTGCTCAACCATTTACGGAGATCCCTTGCATGAGCCAGTCCGATAAAAGCGCGTTTGCCACCCGTGTGATCCATGCCGGACAGTCCCCCGACCCGACCACGGGCGCGCTGATGCCGCCGATCTATGCCAACTCCACCTACCTGCAAGACAGCCCTGGCGTGCACAAAGGCTTTGACTACGGGCGCTCCCACAACCCCACGCGCTTTGCGCTGGAGCGTTGCGTGGCCGACCTTGAAGGCGGCACTCAGGCCTTCGCGTTTGCCTCCGGGCTGGCGGCGATTTCCACGGTGCTGGAGTTGCTCGATGCCGGTGCGCATATCGTTTCCGGCAATGACCTGTATGGAGGCACCTTCCGCCTGTTCGACAAGGTGCGCCAGCGCAGTGCCGGGCACAGGTTCAGCTACGTAGACTTGAGTGACGTGTCGGCCTTCGAAGCGGCGCTGCAAGACGACACGCGCATGGTCTGGGTCGAAACGCCGAGCAACCCGCTGCTCAGCCTCACCGACCTCAGCGCCATTGCCCGCGTGTGCCGTGCGCGCGGCATTCTGTGTGTGGCCGACAACACCTTCGCCAGCCCGTGGATCCAGCGCCCACTGGAGCTGGGGTGCGATATCGTCGTGCACTCCACCACCAAGTACCTGAACGGCCACTCGGATGTGATCGGCGGCATCGCCGTTGTTGGCGATAACCCGGAATTGGCCGAACGCCTGGGCTTTCTGCAAAATTCGGTGGGCGCCATCGCCGGGCCCTTCGATGCATTCCTGACCCTGCGCGGCGTGAAAACTCTGGCCCTGCGCATGGAGCGCCATTGCAGCAACGCGCTGGAACTGGCGACCTGGCTGGAACAGCAGCCGCAGGTGGCGCGGGTGTACTACCCAGGCCTTGAATCCCACCCGCAGCACGAGTTGGCCAAACGGCAGATGCGCGGGTTTGGCGGGATGATTTCGGTGGACCTGAACAGCGACCTGGCGGGCGCCACACGCTTTCTGGAAAACGTAAAAATCTTCGCCCTGGCCGAGAGCCTGGGTGGCGTGGAAAGCCTGATCGAACACCCGGCGATCATGACCCACGCGAGCATCCCGGCGGCAACGCGGGCGCAGTTGGGGATTGGGGATGGGTTGGTGCGCTTGTCGGTGGGGGTTGAAGATGTAGAGGATTTGCGCGCAGATCTGGCCCAAGCCCTGACACACATCTAACCTCAAACACCAATCAAACTGTGGGAGGGGGCTTGCCCCCTCCCACACGGGTTGTGCTAATCAACTGAGGTTAGGCGGCGCAGGCAAATCTGGCCCCAGGCCCTGGCAAACATCTAACCTCAAACACCAATCAAACTGTGGGAGGGGGCTTGCCCCCGATGGCGGTATGTCAGCCAGCTTATTGGCCACTGACCCACCGTTATCGGGAGCAAGCCCCCTCCCACATTGGTTGTGCTAATCAGGCCTGGGTGATGTTGGCCCGTGCGCTGTGCAGTTTCTTGTAGCTGTCGATCAAGCGCAAATGCCGGTCCAGCCCTTCCAGCTTCGTGCTGGTCGGTGTCAGCCCGTAGAAGCGCACACTGCCCTCGACCGAGCCGATCACTGCGTCCATGCGCTCATTGCCGAACATGCGCCGGAAGTTGGCTTCGTAGTCGGCCAGCTCCAGGTCGTCGTCCAGTTCCATTTCCAGCACCGCATTCATCGCCTGGTAGAACAGCCCACGCTCGACGGTGTTGTCGTTGTACTGCAGGAACATTTCCACGCACTCCTTGGCCTCTTCGTACTGCTTCAAGGCCAGGAAGATCAGCAGTTTCAGTTCCAGAATGGTCAGTTGCCCCCACGCGGTGTTGTCGTCGAACTCGATGCCGATCAGGGTGGTGATATCGGTGTAGTCGTCCAGCTCGCTTTCGATCAGGCGCTCGACCAAGGCCTGCAACGCGTCCTCATCAAGGCGGTGCAGGTTGAGGATGTCTTCGCGGAAAAACAGCGCCTTGTTGGTGTTGTCCCAGATCAGGTCGTCCACCGGGTAGATTTCCGAATAATCCGGCACCAGGATGCGGCAGGCGGTGGCGCCCAGGTGTTGGTAAACCGCCATGTACGACTCTTTGCCCATGCCTTCCAGGATACCGAACAGCGTCGCGGCCTCCTGGGCATTGGAGTCTTCGCCGTGGCCGGAGAAGTCCCACTCGACGAATTCGTAGTCCGACCGGGCGCTGAAGAAGCGCCACGACACCACACCGCTGGAGTCGATAAAGTGCTCGACGAAGTTGTTCGGCTCGGTGACCGCCTGGCCTTCGAAGGTCGGCTGCGGCAAGTCGTTCAGGCCTTCGAAGCTGCGGCCTTGCAGCAGTTCGGTGAGGCTGCGCTCCAGCGCCACTTCAAAGCTTGGGTGCGCGCCGAACGAGGCGAATACACCGCCGGTGCGCGGGTTCATCAGGGTCACGCACATCACCGGAAATTCACCGCCCAGGGACGCATCCTTGACCAGCACCGGGAAGCCCTGGGCCTCCAGGCCTTCAATACCGGCAAGGATGCCAGGGTATTTGGCCAACACGTCGGCGGGTACGTCCGGCAGGGCAAATTCGCCTTCGATGATTTCGCGCTTCACCGCCCGCTCGAAAATCTCCGACAGGCACTGCACCTGGGCTTCGGCCAAGGTGTTGCCGGCGCTCATGCCGTTGCTCAGGTAGAGGTTTTCGATCAGGTTGGAGGGGAAATACACCACCTCGCCATCGGACTGACGCACGAACGGCAGCGAGACAATGCCCCGCGCTTCGTTACCCGAGTTGGTGTCGAACAGGTGCGAACCGCGCAGCTCGCCTTCGCGGTCGTAGACCTTGCGGCAGTAGGCGTCAAGGATCTCACTCGGCAGCTCGTCGTTCGGACCCGGCTGGAACCAGCGCTCATCCGGGTAATGCACGAACGGTGCATTGGCCAGCTCTTCGCCCCAGAACTGATCGTTGTAGAAGAAGTTACAGTTGAGCCGCTCGATAAACTCGCCCAGTGCCGACGCCAGCGCGCCCTCCTTCGTCGCGCCCTTGCCGTTGGTAAAACACATCGGCGAGTGGGCATCGCGCACATGCAGCGACCAGACGTTGGGCACGATGTTGCGCCACGAGGCGATCTCGATCTTCATGCCCAGGCCCGCCAGGATCGCCGACATATTGGCGATGGTCTGCTCCAGCGGCAGGTCCTTGCCTGCGATGTAGGTGCCCGCCTCCGACGTCGAGTTGGGCATCAACAGCGCCTGGGCGTCGGCGTCGAGGTTGTCCACTTGCTCGATCACAAACTCAGGCCCGGCCTGCACTACTTTTTTCACGGTGCAACGGTCGATGGAACGCAGGATGCCTTGACGGTCCTTGTCGGAAATGTCCGCCGGCAGCTCGATCTGGATCTTGAAGATCTGGTTGTAGCGGTTTTCCGGGTCGACGATGTTGTTCTGCGACAGGCGAATATTGTCCGTGGGGATATTGCGCGTGGCGCAGTACAGCTTCACGAAGTACGCCGCACACAACGCCGACGAAGCCAGGAAATAATCGAATGGCCCCGGCGCCGAACCGTCGCCCTTGTAGCGAATCGGCTGGTCGGCAATCACCGTGAAATCATCGAACTTGGCTTCAAGCCGAAGGTTGTCGAGAAAGTTGACCTTAATTTCCATGCGGGCACACCAGAATAACGGGCTAAACAAAATGGCCGCTATTATGAAGATTTTCGCCGGGAAGTCGCAGGGTTTTGCGCTTGGGCTGCTGATCGGTAGCGCTATGCCAACAGCCTGTGGCCGCTGGCATAGCGTTGCGCGGGACTAGGGCTGGCTTGAGCTCAGGCGTTGCGCCAGGCTCTTGCGGTTGATCGCCAGCTCGCTGCTGACGTCCGGCCCGTGGTAGACCATTGACGTTTCATGGTGCACAAAATCGCCCGAGCGTGCAGCGCTCAGCCAGTTGAATGAGCCGACACACAGCAGTTCCTCATCGGCCATTACCAGCTTGCTGTGTACCTTGTTAACCACGTGCACCTGCACGGCATGGTTTTTCAGCGCTGCGATTGCATCCTGAAAGTAAGCGGCCTTGGCCGGTTTACCTTCGGTGTTGAAGCGCAGGTCAGTGTAGACCGTCACCGGCACGCCTCGCTGCACGGTGTCGCCCATCGCGTCCAAGGCACCGCTTTCGCGCATCC
This sequence comes from Pseudomonas sp. 44 R 15, assembly GCF_900004965.1. NCBI lineage: Bacteria > Pseudomonadati > Pseudomonadota > Gammaproteobacteria > Pseudomonadales > Pseudomonadaceae > Pseudomonas > Pseudomonas sp. 44 R 15. The sequence goes on along the minus strand of NZ_CVTU01000088.1, from coordinate 90,467 downwards.
CGCGCAACTTGACCCACGGCGTGACAATCTGCACCTGCTGACGCGCAGTTTCCAGGGTTCGCAACAGGAACCGATCATGCTCGGCAAACTCATGCAGGTGGCTCAAGCCGGTGCGCACCGTGAGCAAATCCGCCCGGGGTTGGAAGTCGAACGTGAGCTCATTTTCCGGGCTGTTCAGCAGGTACTGCGCCAGACGTCCACGGGGTTTGCTGGCGGGTATCTGGCTGAACAGGTCCATGTCGCCGAACACCAGGAAACTGTCTTTGGCGCGGGAAACGGCCACGTTCAACATGCTGGCGCGGCGGTCGATAAAAGGCCCGTCGGCATGCTTGGAGTACACAGCGGAAAAAATCACCACTGGCCGTTCGGCGCCCTGGAAGGAGTGCACGGTGCCCACTGTGAGTTCGCCGTCGCCTTTGCCGGTACGAATACCCAGCGCGCTGCACGCGTCAGTAATGGCCTGGGTCTGGGCACCAAATGGGGTAATCACCCCGAGGATTTCCCAGAGTTCCTTGCCGTAGCGCTCAGTGAGTGGCTGTTCATGGGCCTTGATCCAGGCGGCGATGGTCTGGGCTTCCAGCAGGTTATGGCGGCTGCCGCCCTGCTTTTGCTGACAGATCCCGTCGATATGCAGGTACCCCAGCCCCGGCAGCCCGCCGTCGGGTTTGGCGCCGCGCCGTGGTTGCAGCTTGCCCTTGTAGCAGAGCGCGTTGCAGTAATCGATGATCGAGTCATAACACCGGCGGTGTTCGTACAGGTAAAGGCCGCGCGCCAGGTCGCGGTCGTAGTGATAGCGGCTGGTGGACTGTGCAATCGCCATGACGCTGCCACTGGCGGCGCTGCGTCCACTGTCACAAAAGGCCTCGTACTCATCGTCCACGCGGCTGCGCGACAGCAGGCCGGTGGCGAGCAGATTACCGATATCCACCGCCGGCGGCACCGACCAGATGGGCTCGATCTGCTGCGTGTCGCCAATCACCAGCGCTTGCCGCGCGAGGGCGAACGACGGCGCCGCCACCTCGGGCAGCACCTGGCCGGCTTCGTCTACGATCAGCAGGTCGATGAAATTCAGCGCGTAATCGTCGACATAACCATTGCCGTCATGGCGCTTGCACGACAGCTCTGCGGGCAGCCGGTAGAACGTCGCGACGACGCAAGGCGTGAGCTTCATCCAGCGGCGCCAGTTTTTTTCCAACGTCTTGCGCCCGGTTTTGTTGCGGCTCTTGAGAATCAGCGGCAGCTCGTCGATGACTTCCAACAGCCACCGCCCTTCCCAGTAATGCGTGGTCAACAGGAAGGTCTCGAAGCGCAACGAGGTGTCCGCCCAGCGATCGCAGTCTTCCAGGGTCACCTGGGCGGCGGGCTTGCCGGCCGCCTGGGGTAACCGGCCAATCACCGTCTGCCAGTTCAACAGTTCACGCTGTTCGCCGCGCAGCAGTTGCTCCACACGCTCACGCTGGGTTTCGAGGGTTTTCAGGCTTTGTGCGTGATGCGCCACAGCGGCCGTCAACCGGCGCTCGATGTCATGCACATCGGTGGCCTCCTGCAACTGTACGTCAGCCTCGTCGATGTGCAGTTTGGCCAGACGCAGGCGCTTGGCGGCAATCGGGCCGAACCAACCGAACAGCGTATACACCAGCGACTCATGGGCCAGGTAATGCCTGAAATCTTTCAGACGTGCCTTGGCATTGGTCAGCCGCTCCGAATGTGCCCGCAGTTGAGCGTCTAGACCCGCGACCGCCGCCTGTGGATCATCGCCCAGCACGGCCTTGAGGGCGTCGCGCGCCACCCGCAATCGGGCCCATCCCTGCTCGATATCACTGAGCTGCTGCAAACGCAGGCGAACCCTGGCCTGAAGCGCGTCTACGGTGCTCTTGAGCGTGGGCTGTGACTGTCCTGGAAAAGCGATGGCGGCGCGCTCCAGATAAGCCTGCTGCGCTTTATCGACGTAGGCCTGCGTCTCCAGCGCCAGGTAAAAGCTCTTGGTCTGGTAGGTGCGGGCCATCTCCGCTTCCGCCGAGGCCGTCGGAAAGTAGGCGCCAAAGCTGCTGATATCGGGAAGCCAGCGCCCTGCAAAGGGGCCAGTGCCTTCGGAGAAGTCCTTACCGAACGCCTTGATGATGTTGGTGACCGCCTGGTTGTTCGTCGAACTGGCGACAATCACCGGCGGCTCGCCGCCCTCGGCGGCGGCCCTGGCCCAGAGCGACGCGACCACGGACAACAGCAGCGTGGTCTTGCCAGTGCCCGGCGGCCCGTTGACCGCGAGGATATCCCCGGTGTTACCCACCAGCAGGTGCGCGAGACTGTCGCGTTGGGCCGGCGCCAGCGCGTATTCGTCACCGGCATGCCCGCCTCGTCCGGTGAACAGGCCATTGGCCGGCAGGCAGGGTTCATCGGGCGTGGGTTCACGTTGTGCAAAGCGCTCGAACAACGGCGCCTCGGGTTTGGCGAGGCGCAGGTGATCGTATAGCGCAACGATATTGCGACTGAAACCGTCCGCCTTCTGCTCCTTGAACACGTAGCAAAAGCTGGCCGGATCGAAACCGTCGTCTGCGCCATTCCAGGCGTTGCACACCGTTTGGAACATCGTCTTGCAGTAGCGCAGGTAGGTGAGCCATTTGTCGCGATATTCGTCCTGCTGCACCTCTGTGCCGGGGGCCGGCACTTCGAATCGGGGTGCGTCTTGCGCGGTTAAAAACCTGTCCAGGTCAGGTTGAGCGCCAATGGTGAAATTGTCGCGGTCCAACGGTTCCAGGATGTCGCGGGGTACCAGCGTGGGACCGGTCGGATAGATCAGCCCGTCGCGGGTGACCGACACTCGACAAATGATCGGTGTGATAAAGGCCGGCAGCCCTCTGCGCGCCATGCGGTGTTCCTGGCGCGAGGCATACACAAACGGGCGCAGCGTGATATCCACGTGGAGCCGTTGCGCCGGTTCGTCGGCGAACAGGAGTTCCACCTGCTCAGCCGGCAGACAACCGGCGGCCAGGGCGGCCAAAGGTATGACCGCGTAGGTTTTGACATGGCTGGGGGACAAGGCACCGTTGCCGTTTTCCGCGTCGGCCAACGAGTTTCGCCAGTAGTTGGCAAGCTTCAGAGAGTAGTCGTTCATCGTCCTGATTCGGTGCAGACCGTGACTCACTGTTACGGTCGGTGGTTGGGGAGGTCAAACCCGAGGGTAGCGGTTCCGTGTGCGGATGGGCAATCACCTGTGTCCTACGACGCTTGCCTGGTATCAGGCGTGTCCGCCGTTTCAGTTCTGCAGATCGCCCTCCTGCACCATCGCTCGCCAGACCTTGACGCTGGCGCGCTCGTTCATCGTCGCGTGCCAGGCATGCAGCGCTTCACATTCCGCAGGCACGGCCAGCTTGACCAACGCCGCGAAGATCAGGCCGCCCAGCAGGGCAATGTCGGCCATCGAAAACGCCTCGCCCGCCACGAACGGCCGGGTCTTGAGGATGGCGTCGAAGTGGCGCATGCCCCTTACCGCCTTGTCACGCATACGCTCGCCCCATTCCGCGTTCTGGTACAGCTCAACCTCAGGCCCCAGCCCCGGTGTGGCGTGGTGAAAGTAGACGCTGACCGCATCCATCACTTCAATTTCCGCACGCCGCGTCATCATATGGATGAGGCCTTGCTCCTTGGGCGTGCTGCCGGTGAGCAGCGGGTTGCCGTCCAGTACGTCGAGGTATTGGGTGATGGCTGTGCACTCAGCGATCAAAGTCCCGTCCTGCAACGCCAGTACCGGCAAGGTTCCGGAGTAGTTCAAAGCGAGGAAAGCCGGCTGCTTGTGCTTGCCTTCCCACAGATTAATAGAGACGAATTCGGTGTGTGCGAGCAGCCCTTTTTCGGCCAGGGCGATTCGAACACGCGCCGGATAAGGCCCGTTATACCAATCGTAGATTTTAAGCACGGGGTCTTGGGCGCTCGTGGACTGTGTTTGCTGAGAAGTCATGGTTTATCTGCCTACCTGTCAAGTGGTAGGTAAAGATTGCGAGCTTTATCCGTAGCTGTCAACCTCTACCTGTCAGTTGGCAGGTAAAATAATTTGCGCGTAGAATCGACCCCCTGTCGCCAACCCACGAGGACTCAATACGTGAGCGAGAACGCCCGGGAAGCCATTCTGGAAGCCGCCAAAATCGCCGCGCAGCATTTCGGCTACAGCGGCATCAACTTTCGCAGCATCGGCGAAACGGTGGGGATCAAGAACGCCAGTATCTATTACCACTTCCCCAGCAAAGCCGAGCTTGGCGCGGCGGTAGCCAAACGCTATTGGGAAGACACCGCCGGCGTGCTCGAAGCCATCCACCGCGAAACCCCTGACCCGCGCGACAGCCTGCGGCGCTATCCGAGCATTTTTCGGACCTCACTCGAAAACGGCAACCGGCTGTGCCTGTCCAGCTTTATGGCGGCCGAGTACCAGGACTTGCCCGAGCCGGTCAAAAAAGAAATCGTCGCGTTCGCCGATATCAACGTAGCGTGGCTCGCCGCACGCCTCATTGAGCTGGAACTGGGCGACACAGAAACCTGCCAGCGCCGCGCCCGCGCGATCTACACGGCTGTCGCCGGCGCGCAATTGATTGCGCGCACACGTGCGGATATCGGTTTGTTTGATGAACTGGTCGAGAGCTATCAGGAGGCGGGGTTGCTGCCGGTGTGACGACCAATCGGCGGCCTGCCTTGCGCTCGGGTATAGGTTTATTCCGACTGCGACGCCATCCACTCAACAAAAGCGTCAAGACGCTGCAAAAATGCCGCGCACTCGGCGCTCGGGTTTCTGGCCTCAAAGAGAAAATACGCGATTTGCGCGACCCTGGTGGGATAACGCTGGGTGAACATCGCTACATGCTCCTCCAGCGTTTGCGGCCACATCAGTGCGTCGGGTGAACGCAGCGTATGCGTGGAGCGGATCAACTTGCGTGCGGCTTCGCGCTGCAAGTGCAGGCGCTGCGGTGGGTTCGCGGCCTGCAGGATAGACGCGCGATAGCGGGACAACACCTGCGCAAAATCACCGTTGAGCGCCAGGGCGATGTCTCGGCTTGGCCGGAATGGCTCGAACCGCAATCCGAGGTCATCGCCCCACACACATCGGCAATGGTGCTTGATCCAGAAGCCCCAGCGATTGTGGTTTTCCGGCGCCAATACCTGCGCGCGATGGCCGATGTCGAAATCGATTTTGCTGATACAGGAATGCCGCTGTTCCAGTGCCAGCCGCGCCCGTTCGAGTTGTTCAAGCACCGCTGCCTGGGGTGGATCACGCAGGACCAGGGTGAGATCGAGGTCGGACGCTTCGGCATTGGCATCACCCCGGGCGACACTGCCGTACAGGTAGATACCCTCCAGGCCGAATGCAGGCTGTGAAAGCGTCGCCAACACATCCTTCAATAAAGGCTCGAACTCGGGCTGCACAGGGACGGCATCGACGGTGACAATGTGGCCCTCGACGTCAACACCGATAGGACATTCAGCGCTCACGGCCGATGCACCTCAATCACCAACCCCTCCTCCTCACTCGGCACGCAAAAGTGGCGGGTAATCAGGTCGAACTCGGCGTCGGTCGCGGCAAAATCATGCTCGCCGCGGGCGTTGCGTGCGTGCAGCCGCGCACGACAGGTGGCGTCATCCAGTTCCAGGTAATGCAGGCAATGCGCTGCCTGGGCGGCCTGCGCCAGGCTGAGCAGCCATTCGCGATTGGCCAGGGTGTTGGCCGGAAAATCCAGCACCACGTTGACGCCGGACGCCAGCAGATCAATCACCAGCGGCCCCACCACACCGCGAATCTGCCGGGCACAGGTCAGGTAATCGGCAATCGTCTGGATCTGGCCGGGATACAGCGTCGCGAGCCAGTGGTCTTCGCTGAGCAGGACAGCGGCGTGATCGGTGGCAAGACGTCCGGCAAGGGTGGATTTGCCGGACGCGATCTTGCCGCAGAGCAGGTGCAGGGTAGCCATGGGACGGTTCCTTTTGTCAGGCCGTGAAGCATGCCATGGTTCACGCCGATTGGCTCTGCCAATACCCATGGAACGCCAGGGCCGCGACGTTCTTGTCCTTGGCTTCGAGCATGATGTCAAAGCGATCCAGAAACTGCAGCGCGTAGTCGTTAGTCCAGCGGTTCCACATTTGCGCGCTGTGACCGTAGAGGTCGCGCTTGGAAACCACCTTCAACAAGGCGGACATTTCCAGTTTGTGCTCGGCGTCAAACCCGAGGGCCTGCAGGCTTTCCTGGGGCTGGGAGTAATGCAGGGTCGGCCGCACGCCGCGCCAGCTGTCGATGACCCTGGCGACGCGGGGCGAGTGCGGGTCGATGTACTCGTCCTCGTTGATCCAGCAATGGTGAATATCCAGTACCACCGGCGCCAGGTCGGCGACTTGCAGACAATGGTCCAGGCCGTAAGTCTTTTCATCGTTCTCGAAAGTGATGCAGTTGCGCGCCACTTCGGACAGGCGCGACCACACCGCGCGGGTACCCGCCACCCCCAGCCGGCCGGCGATATGCACGTTGCATTTGAGGTCCTGGAAGCGGCGGCCGTAACCCATCATGCGGATCATGTCGGCGTGGTATTCGAACTCGGCCAGGCTGTTTTCCACCACGCCGGGGTTTTCCGAGCCCAGCACGCAATACTGGCCGGGATGGAACGACAGGCGGATATCCGAGGCCCGCGCCAGCTCGCCGATGGAGGCAAAGCCGTCCTGCAACTGGCGCGCGATGGCAGGGTCCTGATACACAGCCGCGACTTTCGGGTGGCTGTAGAACGGCAACAGGTCACTGCTCAGGCGCAGCATGCGCAAGGTCGGCGGCAGTTCGGCGACGTAGGCCAGCAGACGCAATTGGGCGGCGAGATTGTGCGTGACCACCTCGACCAGTTTATCGCGGGCCACCTGCGGTTCGACGCCGTCCATCCAGCGCAAGGTGGTGGTACGCGGGTTGAACGGGCCTTCGATTGCCTTCAGGGCGCTGGCGGACGGGAGTCGTTCGGGATGCCTGTATTGGCATGCAAAGCCGATGCGGGGGTGGGTCATGGGAGCGCCTGGTGATATGCCATCGGGAAGATTATAGAGGCTTAGGCGATGCAGGCCGCCAAGGGTTCATTCGGTCAATCCGGTTGAATCCTGCGTGCGCAGCGGGGTCACCTATTGCACGACAACATTGAAACGACGACGTTATGGAGGTGGTTATGAACCTTGCAATGACACTCTTCAGCCTGTTCGCCGGTTGGCTGGCGATTGTGATGTCGATGATGTGGGGCGTGCTGCGGGTGCTGCGCTGGCACCATGATTGACACCCCGGATGGCCGCTATTTCGTGCTCAAGGGCCGACTCTGGCGGCGCACCAACCCGGCGCTGGATGAACCCACACGCCAGCGCTGGGTGGATGCGTTGATGGATGCACGGCGTGCCGTCAAGGCGGCCAAGGCCTCTGGCGACACACAGCAGTTGAAGCAGGCCCGCGAGCAGGTACAGCGCGCGAAGGTCGCGCTCGGTGAGCGCGGGCCGGTGTGGTGGACGGATGGCAGCCCGGATTTCAACCGCTATAACGTGGTGAACACACCCTACGCCGACTGGTTCGATAAACATTCGGACACGAACCCTCAGTGAACTTTCTCACACGCAGCAAGCTCCTTTCCTATGCAAAGCCATCGCCACCAGGCCCGTCGAACGATAAGGAGCTGCATCGCCCATGACCACCCTCCCCACCTATCGCTGCACACCAGGCCCGCTGCATGCGACATTGCTCGCCGGCAGCGTGCCGCTGTTCCTGGGCGCCCTGCTCAGTGACATTGCCTATGGCCAGACTTACCAGATTCAATGGGCCAACTTCGCCTCATGGCTGATCGCCGGTGCGTTGGTCTTCAGTGGATTTGCCCTGTTGTTCGCCCTGGTCAATCTGCTGCGCGCCGAACGCAAGGCGGGTCGTCCTGCCGCTTACTTCGTGTTGCTGCTGGCCGCGTGGCTGTTGGGACTGATCAACGCTTTCCAGCACGCCAAGGATGCCTACGCCATGATGCCGACCGGCCTGGTGCTGTCGGCAGTCGTCACCCTGCTGGCGATGCTGGCGACATGGATCGGCCTGACTAACCTGCGCTCGGGAGCTGCCCAATGAAAACCACCCGCACATTGACCCTGTTAAGCGCAGCGTTGTTGCTGAGCGCCTGCGGCGGCGAAGGCGACAAGACCCAGGCCCACGGCCCCGATCCCAAGCTGCCGGCGCAACAAAGCAGCCTGCTGCCAAGCATGAAGATCGCCGAGCCGGTCGCCTGGGGCGATCAGAAGCCCAAGGTGCCAGAGGGTTACAGCATCACCGCCATCGCCACCGACCTGGCCATCCCGCGCCAGACCCTGGTCCTGCCCAACGGCGATATCCTCGTCGCCGAAGGCCGTGGCGGCAGCGCGGCCAAGCTCAAGCCCAAGGACGTGATCGCCAGCCTGATCAAGGCCGAGGGCAATACCAAGGTCAAGAGCGGCAACCGCATCACCCTGTTGCGCGACGCTGACGGCGACGGCACCTACGAACTCAAGACAGTGTTCGCCGATAACCTCAATGCGCCCTACGGCCTGGCGTACGCCGATGGCAAACTGTACGTGGCCAACCAGGATGCGCTGGTGCGCTTCGACTACGCCGACGGCCAGACCAAGGCCAGCGGCGCTCCGACCAAAGTCACCGACCTGCCGGCGCAAATCAATCATCACTGGACCAAATCCCTGGCCGTGAGCGCGGACGGACGCCAGCTCTACGTCGGGATCGGCTCCAACAGCAACATCACCGAGCGCGGCATGGAAGTGGAAATCGACCGGGCGATGGTCTGGCAGATCGACGCCGCCACTGGTGCGCACAGGCCCTACGCAACCGGCCTGCGCAACCCCACGGCCCTGACTATCCAGCCCGGCTCGGGGCAGTTGTGGACCGTGGTCAACGAACGCGATGAATTGGGCCCGGACCTGGTGCCGGACTACCTCAGTTCGGTACGCGAAGGCGCTTTCTACGGCTGGCCCTACAGCTACTGGGGCCAGAATGTGGACCCGCGTGCGCAACCGCAGAACCCGGCCAAGGTCGCCTCGGCGATCAAACCGGATTACAGCCTGGGTTCCCACGTCGCCGCGCTCGGCGTGGATTTCTCCATCCCGGCCATGGGCGAAAAATTCGCCGACGGCGTATTCGTTGGCGAACACGGCAGTTGGAACCGTGACAATCCGGTGGGCTACAAAGTGATTTTCGTACCCTTCAGCAACGGCAAACCGGCCGGCGAGCCTGTCGACTTCGCCACCGGCTTTCGCGGTGACGACGGCAAAACCCGTGGGCGTCCGGTGGGCGTGACAGTCGATCCGAAAGGCGCGCTGATCATTGCCGATGATTTGGCCAACACGGTGTGGCGTGTTACGCGCAATCAATAACCGGGACTTTAAGGCTCTTTGTAGGAGCGAGCTTGCTCGCGAAGAACGTCGACGATAACGCGTATTTTCTGGATGAACGCGGTGCCTGTGAGTTTTTCGCGAGCAAGCTCGCTCCTACAGAGGACGGTGTACGCTTAACTGACTGACAGGGGCCATCGCGCACCCCTGTCAGCCGTCACTCTGCAACTGCGCCTCGAGCCAGGCCAGCAATGCCACCACCTCATCCCGATTACCTGCCCCTTGCTGCCTGTACACCGAAATAGCCTCTGGCAAAAACACGCTTTCGGCACAGGGCCTGATCAATGCCCCACTTTCAATCAACCTGCTTGCGGTACGACGCCAGCCCATGGCCATACCGTGCCCTTCCACGGCGGCCTGCAACATCAGCGGGTAGCTGTCGAACGTGACGCCGCGCGCATCACGGGCCAATGACTGACCGAACGCCTTCAGCCACTCATCCCACTCCATCAGGTGCGGAGGTTCGCTGCTGTGGTGCAAAAACGTGCAGGTCGCCAATTCAGGCAGCGCCAGCGGTTGTTCCGGGCACAGGTAAGCGGGACTGCACACCGGGAAAACCTCGTCGCAGGCGGTAAACATCAGCGCATGGGCGCCACTGGCGCGCCGGGTACTTTGCAGGGCGACATCGAAAGGGTCATTGAACTGCGTGATCGGCCGCGTGCACGTCACCACCTGGATTTCAATCTGCGGATATTGCTGGTGGAATGTCGCCAGGCGCGGCATCAACCAATAAAACGCCTCGCACAACTGGCACAGCAGCACCACCCGATTGCGCTGCGGGGACGCCCTCAGGCTGGCCGCTCCCTCACTGATGCTTTGCAACGCAAGGCTGACCACCCGCCCCAACTCACGCCCCTCCCGAGTCAGGAACACCGCACGGTTGCGTCGATAAAACAGCTTCACCCCCAGATTATCTTCCAGCCCGCGTATCTGCCGGCTGACAGCGGCCTGGGTGATGTGCAACTCATCGGCCGCCCGGGAAAAACTCTCCAGGCGCGCTGCGGCTTCAAACGGCAACAGACTGGCAAGAGGCGGTAGGGTTTTTCCAAGTAGATTCATAATCTCAGGTTATGTATTCAGGACCGAGAACTCGTTTGTAGCACACCCGCGTGGCTGGGCACCATGGACCCCATCACTTCATGGACCCGCCTGATGCGCACTTCCCACACCTCTGTAGTCGCCGGCGTGATATTCGCCATCATCGCCACGCTCGGCTGGGCGCTGAATTTCATTGCGCCCTATGTCACGGGCGCGTACAGCGTCTACGACCTGATGAGCGTGCGCTTCCTGATGGCCGGCGGATTGGGCGTAGCCGGGGTAATCCTGTGCCGCGCGCAACTGCCTGCGCTGAGCCCCGGCCAATGCCTGCTCGCGGCAGTGCTGGGCGCATGGGGCTGCCTGGGTTATGGCGTATGCATCGCTGCCGGCGTGATACTCGGCGGCCCGGTGTTGACGCCGGCTTTTGTTGGAATGGTACCGGTGCTGCTGGCGCTGATCGGCAATGCCGGCCATAAGACCCTGCGCTGGCGCCTATTGGTGATGCCATTGAGCTGTATCACGCTGGGGCTGTTGCTGACCAATATCAGCAGCCTCCACCAGGCCTCGCTAAGCCCCCAATCCTGGCTGGCCGGGCTGTTTTTTTCCTTGGGCGCGGTAGCCTTATGGTTGGGCTTCAGCGTGATCAACCAGAAGCAGATGGCGCACCTGCCTGCCCACGTGACAGGCCTGTGGACCGCCCTGATGCTGACGGGCGCCGGTGCCGCAGCGCTGTTCATCCTCCCGTGGACATACGCGACAGGCCTGTTGCGGTTGCCAACCCTTGGCGCCGGCTGGAGCCAGGCATGGGCGCTGTATGCCTGGAGCCTGGTGATTGCCGTGATGTCCACCGTCGTCGGTGCCTGGGCCTGGAATGCGGCGACGCGGCGCCTGCCCATGGTACTCAGCGGCCAATTGATTGCCCTTGAGTCCTTGTTCGCCACGCTGCTCGGGCTCTGGTTTCATCAGCGTTGGCCAACCCCCATGGAAACGGCAGGGCTGGCCGCAGTGCTGGTCGGTGTCGTGATGTCAGTTCGGATCATTCTGGCCGATGCTACGTTTCAAGGCAGCGCTACAGATCAGTGATTTCCTTGTGGCGCGGCACCAGCGCCTTCATCACGCTCCACGCCACCAGGTACGCCAGGGCACAGATTGCGAACATGATCATGTAGCCGGTGTGGATGTCATTGACGGACTTGTAGTAGTCAAAGACCCAGCCGCCGATCTTGGTCATCACCACGCCGCCCAGGCCGCCGGCCATGCCGCCGATACCGACCACCGACGCGACGGTCTTCTGCGGGAACATGTCCGACACCGTGGTGAAAATATTGCACGACCACGCCTGGTGCGCCGAGGCCCCCACGCCGATCAGCAAGACCGGAACCCAGAAGCTGATGTAGCCCAGCGGTTGCGCCAGCAACACCACCAGCGGGAACAGCGCGATCACCAGCATGGCTTTCATGCGGCCGTCATACGGCGCATCGCCCCGCGCCATGAAATAGCTGGGAAACCAGCCGCCACCGATACTGCCGACCATGGTCATGCTGTACAGCACGGCCAGGGGCATCACGATATCGGCGCCCTTCATGCCGTACTGCGCCGACAGGAACGTGGGCAGCCAGAACAGGAAGAACCACCACACACCGTCGGTCATGAACTTGCCGAAGGCAAAGGCCCAAGTCTGACGATAGGTCAGCAACTTGAACCATGAGACTTTTTTTGCGGTTGCGCCCGCAGGGCCCGTAGGGGTTGGCGCCAAGGGTTGTGCGGCCTGATCACTGCGAATGTAGGCCAATTCTGCGGCCGACAGACGCTTTTGCTGCTCCGGTTTTTCGTACACGGTGGCCCAGACCGCCACCCACACAAAACCCAGCATGCCGATGACCATGAAAGCCGCTTCCCAACCCCACATGCCGGCTATCAAGGGCACACAGATCGGCGCCAGGATCGCGCCCACGTTGGCCCCCGAGTTGAAGATGCCGGTGGCAAAAGAGCGTTCTTTCTTGGGGAAGTACTCGGCCGTGGCCTTGATCGCGATGGGAAAGTTGCCCGCCTCACCAATCGCCAGCACCGCGCGTGACAGCATGAAACCGGCAATCGACACCGGAATCACCGCCAGGCCGATGGCCGTGCTGACGGCCGCAATGCCCTCGCCCATCTGCACCGAGAACGCATGCATGATCGCGCCGGTGGACCAGATAACGATCGCCACGATGTAAGCGGCCTTGGTGCCGATCCTGTCGACAAAGCGCCCGGCGAACAGCATGGAAATCGCGTAGACAAACTGGAACACCGCCGCGATGTTGGCGTAATCGGTATTGCTCCAGCCAAATTGCGTCGACAACTGCGGCGCCAGCAGGCTGAGCACCTGACGGTCGAGGTAGTTGACGGTCGTGGCAAAAAACAGCATCGCGCAGATCGTCCAGCGATAGCTGCCGACCGCCTGGCCAACACGATGGGCACTGATGGGCTCGTTCAGATTCATGGCATCACTTTTTTATTTTTGTTAGGCAGGACATATGCAACGTCATATGTCGTCGTACAACCATGACTTTTATATCGGTACGCTCTGACAGTGTCAATCTCAAAGATTGCTGTCAGCCAGGCTCTACCGGGGCTGAAAGAACTTCAGGCAGTTACAGTTGTAGGATGACAAATGCGCATTACCAGACTAGGGGCTTGGCCGGGCACGTCGTCCAGCAGACCGAATGGCTGCATGCCGATTTTTTTCAAAACCCGGATAGACGCCGCGTGATCGGGTCTTACCAGTCCGAACACTTCTGGCACACTCAGTGTATCGAACGCCAGCGCCAGGGCATCGCGTCCGACCTCGGTGGCATAGCCCTGCCCCCAGGCTTGCACGGCAAATCGATAACCGAGGTTGATGCGCCGCACGGTCAGATAGTCGAGCGGTGCAATGCCGCCGAAACCGATGATCTGCTCGGGGCTCTCGCGCCGCGCAATCGCCCACCAGCCGTAGCCCTCGCAGGACCACTGCTCGATCCATCGGCCCAGCAGGCGCCGGGCGTCCTCGATACCGGCCATAGGGCCGGCAGGATTGAACAGGTTGGTCCGGGGATCGCCGAAGATGGCGAATAACTGTTCCAGGTCTTCTGGAACAGGTGCGCGGTAGACGAGGCGTGACGAGTTGTCTGGCATCAGATGGCTCCACTGGGGTAAAAACTAATGGCTCACAAACCCACCCAGCATAGGCATAGGCATTTACACAACTCTGTAGCCCCCAACCGTAACTACGATGCGCAGCGAGCCGCTCTTGATCTTGACCTGCTTTTGATCTTGATCTCAGGCGCCCCGTTAAACCACGCTGGCCCACCGAGCCTAGGCGAGGTGCCGAGTGGTGGGGCATGAGCGTTTTGCTTACTTTTGCGCTTTTCAAAAGTGAGCCGCCGTCAGGGCGGAACCCTAAGTGGCCGTGACCGCAGAGAGGGATATGTACTCGGTCCAATCCAACATTCTGGTCGGCCCTGAGGCCGTCATCGGGGGCAAGCCCCCTCCCACATTTGCACCGGAATCGACACAAGATACCGGTCGGCTCTAAGGCCGCCGCGCTTTTGCTTTTGATCTCAGGCGCCCCGTTAAACCACGCTGGCCGAACGCAGGCTTGAATCCGTGGGTAACCCGGCAGGACGCCGGGTTAGCCGCCCCGCGCCATGGATGGCGCGTGGCGGCGGCCCACGGATTCAAGCCGGAGAGAGGGCACACCGAGCCTAAGCGAGGTGCCGAGTGGTGGGGCAAGAGCGTTTTGCTTACTTTTGCGCTTTTCAAAAGTGAGCCGCTGTAAAAGCGGAACCATTAGCAGCCGTTACCGCAGAAACGGATATGTACTCGGTCTGATCCAACATCCTGGTCGGCTCTGAGGCCGCCATCGGGGGCAAGCCCCCTCCCACATTTGGGTCAGGATCGACACAACATCCTGGTCGGCCCTGAGGCCGTCATCGGGGGCAAGTCGAATCGTCGCACCGCCCCTCCCACATTTGGACCGGGATCGATCCAAAATCCTGGTCGGCTCTGAGGCCGCCATCGGGGGCAAGTCGAATCGTCGCACCGCCCCTCCCACATTGACCGAGGCGTGTCATTTGGGTAGCAGCATAGGCCATCCCGAGATTGAATTACCCCTACTTATCTTGGTCGGCCAGACGGGTGTTCCCATCCCACCCCCCACCCAACGCCGCAATCAACTGCACACTCGCCACCAACCGCGACTGCAGCAAGTTCAGTACCGTGCGCTCATTACTCAGGGCCGTTGCCTGCACGGTAACCACGTCCAGGTAGGCAATCAGCCCCGCCTTGTACTGGTTCTCGGTCAACCGCAACGACTCGCGAGCAGACTCCAGCGCCTCGTTGCTGACCACCGCTTCGTCGGCCAGCACCTTGAGCTGCACCATGTAATTTTCGACTTCGCGGAACCCATCCAGTACGGTCTGACGGTACTTGGCCACGGTTTCGTCATAGCTGGCCACGCTGCGGTCGACTTCCGCCGAGCGCTGGCCGCCGTCGAACAGCGTCATGGCCAGCTTCGGGCCCACCGACCAGAAACGGTTCGGCAGGCTGATCCAGTCTTCATAGGTGCTGCTGGAGTAGCCCCCCGCCAGGCTCAAGGTCAAGTCAGGATAATAGGCGGCCTTGGCCACACCAATATTGGCGTTGGCTGCAATCACCGAACGTTCGGCCGACGCGATATCCGGGCGGCGCTCCAACAGCTGCGACGGCAGGCCCACGGGAATCTGCGGCAACGCCGGGATGTCCTTGCTGACGGCCAGGCTGAAATTGGCCGGCGCTTCGCCGATCAATACCGCAATGGCGTTTTCAAGCTGGGCACGCTGCCAGATCAGGTCGATCAGGCTGGCCTGGGTGGTCTTGAGCTGGGTTCGCGCCTGGGCGATAGCGTCCTTGCCGGCAACACCGGCGCGGTACTGGTTTTCGGTCATCTGCTGCGAACGCTGGTAGGTGTCCAGCGTGGCTTGCAACAAACGCGTCTGTTCATCCATGACGCGCAACTGCAGGTAGCTCTGCACCAGTTCCGACTGTTGGCTCAGGCGCATCGCCGCCAGGTCTGCCGTGCTGGCCTCGGCGCTGGCTTCGTTGGCCTCCAGGCCACGGCGCAATTTGCCCCAGACGTCGGCTTCCCAGCTCACGCCCAGTTGCGCATTGAGGGTGTCGCGAATACCGCTGCTGGAACTGCTCAGGCTGGCGCTGCTGCTGCCGGTGCCCTGGCTGGCGCGGGTTTTACCGACGCTCAGGTCGACGCTGGGGTAAAACGCCCCGCGAGCACTGCGCACCAGTGCCTGGGCCTGACGGAAACGCGCCTCGGCCTGGGCGACGGTCTGGTTGGAACTGTTGAGGCGCACCACCAGCTCGTTCAGTTGGCGGTCGCCGTACAGCTCCCACCACGCGCCCCGGGCCAGGGAGTCGCTCGGGTTGGCCTGGCGCCAGCCCTGGGCTTGCTTGAATTGTGCCGGTTCGACCACGGGCGGACGCTGGTAATCGGGGCCGATGGCGCAGGCGCTGAGCAACAACGCCAACCCCACTGTAGGCGCGAGCTTGCTCGCGAAGGTCGTCAACGATAACGCGCCGAGCTTGGAAGAACGCGGTGTCTGCACGTTTTTCGCGAGCAAGCTCGCTCCTACAGTGGGGTTCGCGTTGGTTGAATCATTCATAGCGCAGTGTCCAGGGCAGCATCGGTACGCACGCCGCGCCAGGCGTTGAAGCGGTGGCGCGCGCGGTCTAGATAGAGGTAAACCACCGGGGTGGTGTAAAGGGTCAGGATCTGGCTGAACACCAGGCCGCCAATGATGGTCAGGCCCAGGGGCTGGCGCATTTCCGCGCCATCGCCGGCGCCGAGCAGCAGCGGCAAGGCGCCAAGAATCGCCGCCAGCGTGGTCATCAGGATCGGTCGCAGGCGCAGCAGGCAGGCGCTGCGAATCGACTCCAGCGGGCTCATGCCGTCATGCCGCTCAAGCTGCAGCGCGAGGTCGATCATCAGGATCGCGTTTTTCTTCACCACCCCGATCAGCAGGAACAGCCCCAACAACGAGATCAGGCTGAACTCCCCGCCCAGCAGATAGATAGACAGCAACGCGCCGACGCCGGCCGAGGGCAAGGTCGACAGAATCGTCAGCGGGTGGATATAGCTTTCATACAGCACGCCCAGCACCAGGTACACCGCCACCAGCGCGCCGAGAATCATGAACGGCTGGCCTTTCTGGGTCGCGGCGAACGCGTCGGCGGTGCCGGCCATCTTGGCGATCACGTCTTCCGGCAGGCCGACCTTGGCAATCGCGCGCTCGATGGCGGCAGTGCCCTGCTCCACCGTCACGCCTGGCGCCATGTCGAACGCGATGTTTTCCGAGGCGAACTGGCCTTCATGGCTGACGCGGTCATCGGCCAGGCTGTTTTCATAATGGGCAATGGTCGACAGCGGCACGCGCGCACCATCGGCGGTAATCACCTGCACCTGGTTGAGGGTAATCGGGTCCTGGGCATATTTGGGATTGACCTCCATCACCACCTGATACTGGTTGAGGCTGTCGTAGATGGTGGAAATCTGCCGCTGACTGTAGGCGTTGTTGAGCACCGAGGTGACCATGTCCATGTCGATCCCCAGGCGCTTGGCCTGGTCGCGGTCGACAATCAGGGTGACCTGGGCCGCGCCGCGCCCTTCGCGGGCGTCGATGGCGGTCAGCTCCGGCAGCTCGCGCATGGCGGCCACGACTTTGGGGTACCACAGGCGCAACGCGGCCAGGTCACCGCTTTGCAGGATGTAGGAATACTGCGCGCTGGTCTGGTCGCGGCTGCCGCCGAATTGCAGGTCCTGGTCGGCCATCAGGAACAGACGCCCGCCGGGGACCAGCGGCACTTCCTTGCGCAGTCGCTCGATCACGGCCTGGGCCGAGATTTTGCGCTCGGCAATCGGTTTGAGGCGCACCAGCATCACCGCGTTGTTGGTGCCGCTGTTGCCGCCGATAAAGCCGGCCACGCTGAGCACCGCCGGGTCCTTGAGCACGGCCTGGCGGAAGATTTCCATTTTCGGCTGCATCACGTTGAATGACAGCCCGTCATCCCCGCGCACAAAACCAATCAACTGACCAGTGTCCTGCTGGGGCATGAAGGTCTTCGGCACCACCACGTACAGCGCGATGTTCACGCCCACGGTCAGCAACAGGCTGAGCAGGGTCAGGCGTCGATGGCGCAGCACCCAGTCCAGGCTGGTGGCATAGGCGGCGACCATGCGTTCGTTGATGCGGTGGCTCCAGCGCTGCAAGCCGGTCATCTGCCCTTTGACATGGGGCTTGAGCCAGCGTGCGCAGAGCATCGGGGTCAGGGTCAGCGACACGATCAGCGAAACGATGATTGCCGCCGACAAGGTGATGGAAAATTCACGGAACAGGTTGGTGACGATCCCGCCCATGAACAGGATGGAGAGAAACACCGCCACCAGCGACACGTTCATCGACAGCAAGGTAAAGCCGACTTCCTGGGCGCCCAGGTACGCGGCCTTCATCGGCGGCACGCCTTCGTCGATATGCCGGGAGATGTTCTCCAGCACCACGATGGCATCGTCCACCACCAGGCCGGTCGCCAGGATCAGCGCCATCAGCGAGAAGTTGTTCAGCGAAAACCCGTACAGGTACATCACCGCAAAGGTGCCCACCAGCGACACCGGCACCGCCAGGGTGGGGATCAACGAGGCGCGGAAGTTGCCCAGGAACAGGTACACCACCAGCACCACCAGGGCCACGGCGATCAGCAGGGTCATCTCGGCTTCGTGCAAGGTGGCGGTGATGACCGGCGAACGGTCCATGGCCAGGTTGAGCTTGACGCTGGACGGCAACACCGCCTGCAACGCCGGCAACTGCGCCTTGATCTGGCGCACGGTTTCAATGATGTTGGCGCCGGACTGGCGGTTGATCACCAGCAACACCGCCGAATCGTTGTTGAAAAACCCGCTGTTGTAGCGGTCTTCCACGCCGTCGCTGATCTTCGCCACGTCGCTCAGGCGCAGCGCCGCGCCGTTCTGGTAGCGAATCAGCAGCGGCTCATAGTCCTTGGCTTTTTCCAACTGATCGTTGGCCTGGATCTGCCAGTTGCGCTCGCTGTCTTCCAGGGAGCCCTTGGGCCGGCGCTGGTTGGCATTGGCGATGGTATTGCGCACATCATCCAGAGCCACGCCGTACTGATCGAGGGCCTTGGGCTCCAGCTCGATGCGCACGGCCGGCAGGGAGCTGCCACCAATCTGCACTTCGCCCACGCCCGGCACCTGGGACAGGCTCTGGGACAGAATGGTCGAGGCCAGGTCGTACAGCTGGCCCTTCTGCAACACGTCGGAGGTCAGCGACAGCACCATGATCGGCGCCTGGGACGGGTTGATCTTCTTGTAGGTGGGCATGCTGCGCATGCCGCTGGGCAGCAGGTTGCGCGACGCATTGATTGCCGCCTGCACTTCCCGCGCCGCGCCGTTGATATCGCGGTCGGAATCGAAGGCCAGGATCACCCGCGTGGAGCCCTGGCTCGATGAACTGCTCATGGTGGTGATGCCGGCAATCGCGCCGAACGAGCGCTCCAGCGGCGTGGCCACGGTAGACGCCATCACCTCGGGGCTGGCGCCCGGCAAGCTGGCCGACACCACGATCACCGGGAAGTCGATCTGCGGCAACGGCGACACCGGCAGCAAATTGAAGCTGACGCCACCGAGCAACATGATCGCCAGGCTCAGCAGCATGGTGGCTACCGGCCGGCGAATGAAAGGTCCGGACAGATTCATGGCTCAACCGGCTCCAGGCTTTGCGGCTCTTTACGCCAGCGCCGGCCAAGACGGTCGAAATACAGGTAAATCACCGGCGTGGTGAACAGCGTCAACACCTGGCTCACCAGCAACCCGCCGACCATCACCAGGCCCAGAGGCTGGCGCAATTCCGCACCGGAGCCACTGGCCAGCATCAACGGCACCGCACCGAACAAGGCCGCCAGGGTGGTCATCAGGATCGGCCGGAAGCGTAGCAGCGCCGCCTGGTAGATCGCGGTCTGCGGGTCCAGGCCCTGGTTGCGCTCGGCGTCGAGGGCGAAGTCGATCATCATGATCGCGTTCTTCTTGACGATACCGATCAACAGGATGATGCCGATGATCGCGATCATGCCCAGGTCATTGCCGCTGAGCAGCAAGGCCAGCAAGGCACCCACCGCCGCCGAGGGCAAGGTCGAAAGAATGGTGATCGGATGGATATAACTCTCGTAGAGCACGCCGAGCACGATGTACATGGTGACCACCGCCGCCAGGATCAGCAGCAAGGTGCTCGACAGCGAGGCCTCGAACGCCTGGGCCGCGCCCTGGAACTGGGTCTGCACGCCGACCGGCATGCCGATGTCCTTCTGGGTCTGGTTGATCAGCTCCACGCCTTTGCCCAGCGCGACCCCGGGGGCCAGGTTGAACGACATCATCACCGCCGGGAATTGGCCGATATGGGCAATCGCCAACTGCGCCTGGCGCTGCTCCACATGGGCCAGGCTCGACAGCCGCACCTGGCCGCCATCGGTGGTCTTCACGTGGATCTGGTTGAGCGCGGCCGGACCGAGGGTTTCGCCGGACTGGGCCTGCAAGACCACACGGTACTGACTGGCCTGGGTGTAGATGGTGGAAATCTGCCGCTGGCCAAAGGCGTCATAGAGCGCGTCAGTGATGGTCGAGACGCTGACGCCCAGGCGCGAGGCGGCATCGCGGTCGATTACCAGGTACACCTGCAGGCCTTTGTCCTGCAGGTCGCTGGCGACGTCAGTGAGTTCCGGCAACTGGCCGAGGGCATGCACCAGCTTGTCGCTCCACAGCGCCAGCAACTCGGCGTCCGGTGAGGACATGCTGAATTGATACTGGGTACGGCTGACGCGGTCTTCGATGGTCAGGTCCTGCACCGGCTGCATGAACAGGCGGATACCCACCAGCTTATCGATGGCCGGTTGCAGGCGCGCGATCACCTGCACCGCGCTCAAGTCGCGCACGCCATGGGCCTTGAGGTTGATCAGCAAGCGACCGCTGTTGAGGGTGGCGTTATCACCGTCCACGCCAATGTAGGAGGACAGGCTTTCCACCGCCGGATCGGCGAGGATGATCTTCGCCAGTTCCTGCTGGCGCTGGCTCATCGCGGCAAACGAAATCGACTGCGGCGCTTCGGAAATGCCCTGGATCACCCCGGTATCCTGCACCGGAAAGAAGCCCTTGGGCACCACCAGGTACAGCACCACCGTAAGGCCCAGGGTGGCGATGGCCACCAGCAGGGTCAGCGGCTGGTGCCTGAGCACCCATTGCAGCTTGCGCCCGTAGGCATCGATCAACCAATCGATCCAGGCGCCGCTGGCTTTGTAAAAGCGGCCCTGCTCTTCTTCCTTCGGTTCACGCTTGAGCAATCGTGCGCACATCATCGGCGTGAGCGTGAGGGACACCACCAGGGAAATCAGGATCGCCACCGCCAGGGTAATGGCAAACTCGCGAAACAAGCGCCCGACCACGTCGGCCATGAACAGCAGCGGGATCAATACGGCGATCAGCGACAGCGTCAGGGAAATCAGGGTGAAACCGATCTGCTTGGCGCCCTTGAGCGCGGCGGCCATAGGCGTCTCGCCTTCCTCGATATAGCGGGAGATGTTCTCCAGCATCACGATGGCGTCGTCCACCACAAAGCCGGTGGCAATGGTCAGGGCCATCAATGTCAGGTTGTTGACCGAGAACCCCGCCAGGTACATCACGCCAAAGGTGCCGACCAGCGACAGCGGTACGGCGATGGAGGGAATGATCGTGGCGCTGACCCGGCGCAGGAACAGGAACGTCACCATCACCACCAGGGCGATGGCGATCAGCAATTCGTGCTGCACATCCTTGACCGACGCGCGGATGGTCTGGGTGCGATCGGTGAGCACCGTCACGTCCAGGCCCGCCGGCAGGTTGTCGGTGATGCTCGGCAGCAGGGCCTTGATACGGTCCACCACCTCGATCACGTTGGCACCCGGCTGGCGCTGGATATTGAGCAGCACGGCCTGGTTTTCGTTGGCCCAGGCGGCAAGGCGCTCGTTTTCGGCGCCGTCGACGATCTGCGCCACGTCCTTGAGGCGCAACGGCGCGCCGTTGTTGTAGGCCAGGATCAGTTCGGCATATTGCTCGGGGGATACCAACTGGTCGTTGGCATCGAGCATCGACACCCGCGTGGGCCCGTCGAAGTTGCCCTTGGGCTGGTTGACGTTGGACGCGGCGATCAGGGTGCGCACATCCGACAGGTTCAAGCCATTGGCCGCCAGGGCCTCGGGATTGACCTTGATGCGCACCGCCTGGCGCTGGCCGCCGGCGATGCTGACCATGCCGACGCCGCTGATCTGCGCGATCTTCTGCGCCATGCGCGTGTCGACCAGGTCATTGAGCTTGGGCAGCAGCATGGTCTTGGAGGTGATCGCCAGGGTCAGCACCGGGGTGTCCGCCGGGTTGACCTTGTTGTACACCGGCGGCGCCGGCAAGTCCTTGGGCAACAGGTTGGTGGCGGCGTTGATCGCGGCCTGCACCTGCTGTTCGGCGACATCCATATTGATGTCGAGGTTGAAGCGCAGGGTCAGTACCGACGCACCGCCCGAACTGGTGGAAGCCATCTGGGTCAGGCCGGGCATCTGCCCGAACTGGCGCTCCAGCGGCGCGGTGACCGCGCTGGTCATCACGTCAGGGCTGGCACCGGGGTACAGCGTCATCACCCGAATGGTCGGGTAATCCACCTGGGGCAAGGCCGAAACCGGTAGCAAGCGGTAAGCAATCAGGCCGGCCAGCACGATGGCGAGCATGCTCAGCGTGGTGGCGACCGGCCGCAGGATAAACAGGCGCGACAGGTTCATGCGCCGACCTTTTGCGCCTTGCCGGCGTCAGTACCGGTCTCCCCTTTCGCCGCGGGCTTGCCTTGCAGGTGTTCGGTCGGCGTGGTCGGCACTTCGTTGCTGTCGTTGACCACTTCGATTTCGCTGCCGTCCTTGAGACGGTCGGTGCCTTCCATGACCACCCGATCACCCGCCGCCAGGCCTTGCTTGATCACGGTGTTGTCGCCATCGGTATCACCCACCACCAGCGGCTGGACCTTGACCTTGTTGTCGCCATCGAGCTTGTAGACAAAGGTGCCGCTGTTACCGAACTGGATCGCGGCGGACGGTGCCAGCACCACGTTGTGCAAGGTGTCGGCCAGCAAGTGCACATTGACGAACTGGTTGGGAAACAGCGCCTGATCCTTGTTATCGAAACGCGCCTTGAATTTCAGGGTGCCGGTGGTCACGTCGATCTGGTTGTCCAGGCTCTGCAGCACGCCCACCGCCTGCTTTTTCGTGTCGCCACGGTCCCAGGCTTCCACCGGCAGCTTGTTGCCGGCGTGATAACGGGTGAGGACGGTGTCCAGGGTGTTTTCCGGCAGGGTGAAGGCCACGCTGATCGGTTGGGTCTGGGTGATCACCGCGAGGGCCGTGGTGTCGTTGGCGGCGACCAGGTTGCCGACGTCGAGCTGACGCAAACCGACGCGACCGGCAATCGGCGCACGGATCTTGGTGAATTCAAGGTTGAGCTTGGCATCGTCGACCGCACCCTGGTTAGTCTTGACCGTGCCCTGGTATTGCAGGACAAGCGCTTCGGCGGTGTCCAGGGTCTGCTTGGCGATACTGTCCTGGGCGTACAGGCCGCGATAGCGTTGCACATCGACCTGGGCGTTTTTCAACTGCGCCTGGTTCTGCAGCAACGTGCCCTGGGCCTGGAGCAAGGCGTTCTGGTAGCTGCGCGGGTCGATCTCGGCGAGCAAATCGCCGGCCTTGACCATTTGCCCCTCTTCAAAGGCGATCTTCACCAGCTCGCCGCCCACCCGGCTGCGCACGTTGATCGTGTTGAGCGCGGTCACCGTGCCCAGGGCCTTGTAGTACACCGGGAACTCCCCCAAAACAGCCGGCGCCACGCGCACCGGCACCGGGCCGGTGGAGCCGCCGAACCCTGGGCGCGCCATGCCGGTCTTGCCGGTGTGCCCGGCCGGGGCGTCTTTATGGGTCGCGCCGCCGGGCCAGAATTTCCAGCACAGGCCGGCGATAACCAGCAGCACAAGCAGGCCGAACAGCCAGCGACGGGGGTTGCGGGGGGAGGATTGCATGGAGTGATCAACCATTGGGCGCGAGAGCTTCTTCTTTGGGAGGCTGAAAGATAAGCACTGGAGCGCATTTAGAAAAGCGCCTTTACCGGCTATTTACCTTGGGCTTACAACTTTTAAAATTCGGGTCCTGGTCTGCGGGCTGTTTCGCTAAGCTGCTGACACCCAAATAAAAACGGCCTGGACTAGGCCAGGCCGCAAGCTTGCATCATACGTGTGACTGCCTTACGACAGTCATGCGCAGAAACAGTTACTTCAAAACAGCCAGGGCTGCTTCGTAGTTTGGCTCCTGGCCGATTTCGGCAACCAGTTCGCTGTGCAGCACCTTGTCGTTCTCATCCAGCACCACAACGGCGCGAGCAGTGAGGCTGCGCAGCGGGCCTTCAACGATATCCACGCCATAATCCTGAGAGAATGCAGCGCTGCGGAAGTCCGACAGGCTCTTGACGTTGTCCAGGCCTTCGGAGCCGCAGAAACGCGCCTGGGCGAATGGCAGGTCCGAGGAAATGCACAACACCACGGTATTGTTCAGGTCGTTGGCCTGGGCATTGAACTTGCGAACCGAGGTGGCGCAGGTCGGGGTGTCGACGCTTGGGAAGATGTTCAACACTTTGCGCTTGCCGGCGAAGCTCGCCAGGGTCGCGTCCGACAGGTCGCCGGCGGTCAGGGTGAACTCGGGCGCCTGGGTGCCGACTTGTGGCAATTCGCCTTCAACCTGGACCGGGTTGCCTTTAAGGGTGACTTGAGCCATGAACGGAATCCTTATGCTGGGTTTTGGTTAAACGAATTCGAGAGGCCGAAGTTAACCACAAAGTGCCGACGCTACCTACCGCCAGACACAAATTGTCATGCCGCCGGGTTGTGGTTTAATTGCGCGCTTTTCGCCTGTCCCTCAAGGAAACCGCTGTTGATGAATCAGCCTGCCACCAAAGTCCTGGTCATTGGTTACGTCTGGCCGGAGCCGCGCTCCTCGGCTGCGGGCGGGCATATGATGCAAATCCTTGAGAGTTTTCTTACACAGGGTTGGGACATTACCTTCAGCAGCCCGGCGACCATCGGCGAACACAAGGCCGACTTGCCCGCACTCGGCATCGCTGAATGCGCCATTGAACTGAATAACAGCAGCTTCGATGATTTTGTCCGCGAACTGGCCCCGGATATCGTGCTGTTCGACCGTTTCATGATGGAAGAGCAATTCGGCTGGCGCGTCGAAAAGTGCTGCCCCGACGCCCTGCGCGTGCTGGAGACCTCTGACCTGCAAAGCCTGCGCGACGCCCGCCACCAGCGTTTCAAGGAGCACGTAAAGGCCAACCCCGACAGCGACGACCTCAGCGCCCTGTTCGCGCCGGCGCTGGAGAACGAGTTCCAACGCATGGCCGATACCGACCTGGCCAAACGCGAAATTGCTGCCATTTACCGCTGCGACATCAGCCTGATGATCTCCGACGTGGAAATCCGTCTGCTCACCGAACAGTTCAAGGTGCCGGCCGCCCTGCTCCACTGGTGCCCGCTGATGCTGCAACCGCCCAGCGCCGCGTTTGCGCCGTTTGAAGAGCGTGCGCACTTTCTCAGCATCGGCAACTTCCGCCATGCGCCCAACTGGGACGCGGTGCTATGGATGAAGAACAGCCTGTGGCCGCTGATCCGCCAGCAATTGCCGGGCGCGCAGTTGCATATCTACGGCGCGTACACACCGCCCAAGGCAACCGCCCTGCACAACCCGGCCCAGGGTTTTCATGTGATGAACTGGGCCGAAGACGCGCTGCAGGTGATGAGCGCCGCGCGTATTTGCCTGGCACCGCTGCGCTTTGGCGCGGGCATCAAGGGCAAGTTGATCGATGCGATGCTGTGCGGCACGCCCAATGTCACCACCCCTATCGGCGCCGAGGCCATGGGCGATGATCAGCCCTGGCCGGGCGCCATCGAACACAGCGCCTCGGCCCTGGCTGCCGCCGCCGTGAGCCTCTATCAGGACCGCGAACGCTGGACCCAGGCCCAGGAAAACGGTCGTCAACTGCTTGCCCGGCGCTACGACCAATCGGTCCACGGGCCTGCGCTGGTGGCCTGCCTGGAACACTGCCGCCGCCACCTCGCCGCCCATCGCCGGGACAACTTCACCGGCAGCATGCTGCGCCATCATGCGCATAAAAGTACCCAGTACATGTCCCAGTGGATCGAGGCAAAAAACCGCACCCTGTAAGGCTACCGCTGGCGAGGTCGCGCGCGACGGGGCATTATCCTACGCAGCAACCACAATAAAGCGACGGCAACATGACCCGAGCAACGCGCATCACCGACCCTTCCTACGAGCTGATGGACGACCACAACGGTCTGTCCATCATCTATCGCCAGCACGGCTTCCCCTGCCCGCTGGTGCGCTGGCACTTCCACAAGGAATACGAACTGCACCTGATCGTCGCCAGCTCGGGGAAGGTGTTTATCGGTGACTACATCGGCAACTTCTACCCGGAAAGCCTGTTTCTCACCGGCCCCAACCTGCCCCACAACTGGATCAGCCAGGTGGAGGAAGACGAGGTAGTGCCCAAGCGCGACATGCTGGTGAACTTCACCGATGAGCTGTTCGAACACGGCAGCCACATCTTCGCCGAACTCAAGAGCCTGGCGCCGTTGCTCGAGCGCGCCCATTACGGCATCGAATTCCGCTGCAAAAAGACTATCGCCCAGGCCATGACCCTGATGCAGCAGATCGAGGACGCCCACGGCATGGCGCGCCTGGGGCACTTTTTTATCCTGCTGGAAGTGTTGAGCGCC
Organism: Pseudomonas sp. 44 R 15; assembly: GCF_900004965.1. Taxonomy (NCBI): domain Bacteria; kingdom Pseudomonadati; phylum Pseudomonadota; class Gammaproteobacteria; order Pseudomonadales; family Pseudomonadaceae; genus Pseudomonas; species Pseudomonas sp. 44 R 15. The sequence goes on along the minus strand of NZ_CVTU01000088.1, from coordinate 64,095 downwards.
TGTGAGGACTACCAACTGCTGTCTGGCGTGACCACCCCACAGCAAGCCGACGAACACAGCATCGACCGCACCAACCGCGCGGTGGACTACATCTTTGCCCACTACGCCCGGGAGTTGCCGCTGGAAGAAGTGGCGGAGTACCTGGGGATGAAGCCGACGTATTTTTCCCGGGTGTTCAAGCAGGCCACCGGAAGGACGTTCATTGAATTCGTCAACCGGCTGCGCATCAGCAAGTCCTGCGAGTTGCTGGCCGATGGCGACAAGGCCGTGACGGATGTGTGCTTTGAGTCGGGCTTCAATAACATTTCCAACTTCAATCGGCGCTTTCAGCAGCTCAAGGGCATGACCCCGTCGCACTATCGGCGGCTGGCCGTGCAACGGTTGACCGAGCGGAACCAGGCCTGAGTCTTCACTAACCACTCGTCGCTTCTGTCAACTTTGACAGCTATCCGCTCTGCTGCCAGGGGTGTGTGATTTCCTTGCCCGGTTTCATCACTGTACAAGGAGCGCTCACTATGAAAGAAATAACGTCCTCCAACCTGCCCATTCCCCTGTATCAATCCCCGCCCCACGAGCCCGCATCGCCCTCCGCCGTCGACCTTGACCCGCCTTATGTCAACGGCGCGCTGCAGCCGAATCTGGATGCTGACGTGGGGTTGGGCATTCGACAAATCGATCCGTGGCTGATCGTGACGTTTGAAAGATGGTTTAACTTCAATGTCGGTGACACCTATAAATTTTTCGCCGGCAGCACCAGCTACGCCTTGGCTGCAGGCGAGGTCTACCCGGAAGATGTGTACAAGGACCGTGTGCAGTTGGTCATTCCCGCATCGCTGGTGCCCGAAGGCACGATTTATCCCTGCTTCGGTGAAGTGACCAGAGTGGCCAGCGCCACGCCCAGCACATCCCTACCTCAGACGTGGTTCACCAAAACCACGCGGCCAGGGGGACGCAGCATCTACCCATGGTTCCACTCGAACCTGGTGATACACCTGCCTGATGATCTCAAGGACACGACGTTGGACCCCGTGCGTGCCCAGGCGGGTGTGGACCTGACCTGTGACTTTTATCCGTTCTGCACGGTAGGCGACACCATTGAAGTGTGGTGGAACGGTATCGCTGTTTTTCAAAAAATCGATCAGCAACACGTTGATGGTCTTAAGCCCATCATCGTGCATGTCCCTGAAGAAACCATTATTTCAGGGGGCAGCGGCGCAGTTTCCATTCTCTTCCGGGTGTTTGACCGCGTACTCAACTATTCCGGGGAAGACCCACAGTGGTCGAAGGTGATCAAGCTGGAGGCCGACCTTGAACCCGGCATGCTTGATCCGCCGCACTTCGTGGTGGGCGGTAAGTCAGTCGACGAGCTGAATTTCGACACCCAGGGAGACGAGGTGTTTAGCGCGGAAATGGTCGTTCCGCGTACGCTACCCGCGCTCTACCCTGGTGGTCCGTCCACACCTACACCAACAGGCGCGCTGATCCACGTCAAACTGACCCAGTTCTACCCCGATGGCTCATCCAACGTCGTGACGCTGCCGGCATTTGCTGCGCGTATCGGCCTTTCGTCCTCCATCGTGTTGGACAACAAGTACCTCGAAGACGTGATCGATGGACAATTGCGCATCGAATATACCCTGACGACGGCCAGTGGCGCCTTCCTGCGCGCTTCTCGACGCTTGGGTATTCGCGTGTTCGGCACGAAAAAAATGATGCCCCCAATGCGAATCGAGCAAGACGAGGGCGGCCTGATTGACCCGGAACACCCTTTCATCAAAGCCATTTTCCCGGTCTACAGCCCTTACGCAGTCAACAACAGTGTGACCTTTCGCATGGAAGCACCGCGACCTGGTGGTGGACTGATTGAATACGAAGAAACCATAAACGCAGGTGCACCGCCGCCACCTGACCGCTTTCGCATCGTAACGCAGGAGGAGTTTGCGCCCTTCATCGGCGTGGGACCGGTCAAGGTCTACTACCTCGTCAATGACCATCAAATGCGCACACTTGGCCCAGGCGTACAGACGGTGCGCAAGTCCGAAGTATTGGAAGTCATATTCGGATCGGTCGTCGCTGAGTTGCCTGCGCCGCTATTGCAGTATGTCGACGTGTTCGACAACCTGGACCCTGCCAGCGTGATCGGAGGTCAGCTCAAGCTGACGCTGCCCTACATACGCACGGTCCCTGGGGACAAGTTCCTCTGGACATGGCTGGGCGCCAACGCCAGCGGAACCACTGGAGGGGAAGTCGAGCTCTTTTCCGATACGGCCGGCAAACCGGTGGTGGTCCTGGTGGACGAAGCGTTCGTCATTGCCAATGACAATAACGAGATCCGCCTGAGCTACACCTTGGTACCCAAGGACGGCAGCCGACGCCGTTATTCGGAGCGCCGGACCATTACTGTGGGCCAGGCGCTGACCCTCCTGCGTCCCGAGGTCTCGCAGGCCACGCGCTATCCCGACCAGTTGGCGGCAGTGGCCGCGTTAAACGGCGCGACTGTTGTCGTCGAGTACCCGCAGATGCTGCCTTCCCACCAGGTTCGCTGTTGCTGGACCGGCATTGCGGGCATCGGTACTTATTGCGAGACCCAATACGGCAGCTCTTCGAAAGTCCTGCACTTTCATATCGACCCGGAGGTGGTGGGCGCCAATATCCAGGCCCAGGGACACTTCATTGAGGTGCAGTACTTCGTCATGCGAGGCGAGCATGAGACCCCTTCGCCAGTACTGGCCCTGGAATTGTTGCCACCGCCACTGACAGAACCCTACATAGAAGGCCATTCTCGTGATGGCGTGCTGAATCTCGCCACATTGAACGGCACTGAACGCGCGATTGAAGACCACTGGCACTTCAGTCATCGGTTCCAGCGCATGTGGTTCGAGATGTCCGGCACCTACGCTGACGGCTATCCCTTCTACCACAGCTTTTACACCGCTGACCTGGTGACACAGGACGGCGAATTGAACGGTATTCGTCCACCGGCGCCGGTCGCTGAATTGCGCAAGCTCAAGGACGGCTCCCCACTGAGCATGCGCTTCGGGGTAACGTTCGACCGCAGCGCCGAACTGTCTAATGCGGTGTGGTTCAAGGAGCGGCGCTATACCATTCAGGCCTTGCCCACGCAGTTCCCGGTGCCGAGCCTGATCGAGGCAACCGGCTCCGGCACACGGGTCACCCTGGCCCCCTTGAATGCCCAGTATGGGGCGCATGTGCAGGTGTCCTACGGCCCGATGTATAGCAGCGACATCCTCTTCGTGGAAGTCCTGGGCAGTACCGCTGCCGGCTCAACCGTGATCGGGCCGAAGTACGGCGAAACCGATGGCACCGTCATCGTCGACGTGCCCGCATCAGTGATCGCCGCGAATATCGGCAACACGTCCACGCAGTTCACGATCAGGTATACGGTGACACGAGGCGGGGAAACCCGGCCTTCGGTACCGCTCACGGTCAGTCTTGAAAGCCTGCCGCTGGCCGAACTGAAAAAAACCGTGATTCGTATCGACCAAGCCTCCGCCAACGGCGTGATCGATGTGGATGCCCTGCCCGGCAACGCCACTGCCAGGGTGACGACCTTTGCATTTATGCGCCCGGGTCTGCCCGTATGGCTGTATTTGTACGGTGTCAGAGCCGACGGTACGCCGCATAACCTGACCCTGATGAATGGTTCCGACAGGGCCGAGGTCGACGCGGCCTGGATCAGCCAGGGTTATCACCTGGAAACCGTATTGAGCAATTACCTGCGAGACCTTGGCAATCGCAGCCAACTGACCCTGCAATTCAAAGCGGCGCTCAATGGTGTAAGGGATGAATTGCAGGCGATTGAATTTCCACCCACCCGTTACACGCTGCAAAGCGTGATGATCAAGGAGTGCACGACGTTCAATGACAATTACATGAACTACTGGCTCAGTGAATGGCCGGATGCGGGCATTCGCCGCGAATCGAATGGCAACTATTTCTGGCAGTCAACACCGGGTACCGGCAGTGGCGTCAGTCTGTACAAAGTGCTTACGCCTGCCGCCGCGGGCTACTACCGCGTCAGCTTCCGCTACAGGATCAACAAGTTTGCCGCGATTGGGGCGCCGACCTTTGTCGAGATTCACCTGGGCACCTTGAAGTGGACGCAAAACGTGCCGCAGATCAATACTTGGCTCAGCGTCAATGTGGCACTCGGTTATTTGCCCGGTAAACCGTTCGAGGCCTCGGTTTCGGTCAGAAACCCAACCACCGGTGGGGTGTATGACATCGATGATATCTGTATCACACAGATGCCGTATCCGACCGTGATGTAGATGTAAAAAAGGGATCGGTACCTGGGTACCGATCCCTTTTCAATGCCTTGGTGTGGCGTGAAAGTGTCAGGACAGGCAGTCCCGTCAGGGTCTCACACAGGCTTGCTTGGACTCATCGAACTCCAACCCGGTCGGGCAGTTATAGGGATATTGAATCCACCGTTGAATGCTGGTGTTATAGACACACCGATGGAATCCACCTACCACATTGGTGCTTTTAAAATAGCCCGCTTTGGTACATGGCGGGTCTCGTGAATCCAACGCCGATCCGGTGCTGCACGCACTGAGAAAACCCGCAATCATCAGGCCTAATAGCGCTTTATTGGTTTTGAGGTTTACACGGAAAAGGTTCATGAACATCTCCAGGTGGGTGTATGCCTGGCCATTAACTCCCCGTTGTTTTTCTGCGTCTACTGTCAGAATTAACAGGTGACCGCGTCATGACGCTGCGCTAACGCTGTACCCGAGCAGTGCAAAAAAGTATCAGTCCCAGTGCTCCCAAGGATTTGTCATCGCGGCGTTTGCGGGCTGTAATCAACGCACACTCTTCCTGACTCCCTGTGGGAAGACACAACAACAATAACCGTCCTTCTGTAGCCCTCTGGGCGCGGAAATGGAGTGCGCGATGAAGTTCACAGCAAAAGCTCTCATAGCCTTTTCTTGCATGACCCTCAGCGCCGTCAGCCTTGGCGCGCAAACCCTGACCATTGCCACCGTCAACAACAGCGACATGATCCGCATGCAGAAGCTCTCGAAAACCTTCGAGGCCGAGCATCCGGAGATCAAGCTGAACTGGGTGGTGCTTGAAGAAAACGTGCTACGCCAACGCCTGACCACCGACATCGCCACCCAGGGCGGGCAGTTCGATGTGTTGACCATCGGCATGTACGAAGCCGCACTGTGGGGCGCCAAGGGTTGGTTGGAACCCATGAAGGACCTGCCGGCGTCCTACGACCTTGACGACGTATTCCCTTCAGTACGTGACGGCCTGTCCGTCAAGGGCTCGCTGTACGCCCTGCCGTTCTACGCTGAAAGCTCCATCACCTATTACCGCACCGACCTGTTCAAGGACGCCGGGCTGAGCATGCCCGAGCACCCGACCTGGACCCAGATCGGCGAATTCGCGGCCAAACTCACCGACAAATCCAAAGAGCAATACGGCCTGTGCCTGCGCGGCAAAGCCGGTTGGGGCGAGAACATGGCGCTGATCACCACCCTGGCCAACGGCTTCGGCGCGCGCTGGTTCGATGAGAAATGGCAGCCCGAATTCAACGGCCCCGAGTGGAAGGACGCGCTGAACTTCTATGTCGACAACATGAAAAAATCCGGCCCGCCGGGTGCCTCCAGTAACGGCTTCAACGAGAACCTGGCGCTGTTCAACAGCGGCAAGTGCGCGATCTGGGTGGACGCCAGCGTGGCCGGCTCGTTTGTCACCGACAAAACCCAGAGCAAGGTGGCCGAGCACGTCGGCTTTACCTTCGCCCCGCACGAGAAGACCGACAAGGGCACTTCGTGGCTGTACTCCTGGAGCCTGGCGATCCCCACCAGTTCCAAGGCCAAGGACGCCGCCAAGGTGTTCACCAGTTGGGCCACCTCTAAAGAATATGGCGCATTGGTCGCCAAGACCGACGGCGTCGCCAACGTCCCGCCAGGCACGCGCAAGTCTACCTACAGCGACGAGTACATGAAGGCCGCGCCGTTCGCCAAGGTGACCCTGGAATCGCTGAAAGTGGCGGACCCGACCAAGCCCACCGAGAAGCCGGTGCCGTATATCGGTATCCAGTTGGTGACCATTCCCGAGTTCCAGGCGATTGGTACCCAGGTCGGCAAGTTCTTCTCCGGTGCATTGACCGGTCAGCAGACCGTGGATGCCGCGTTGACCGCCGCGCAGACCACCACCGAGCGGGAAATGAAGCGGGCTGGTTACCCCAAATAACCCCCATAACCTGTAGGAGCGAGCTTGCTCGCGAAGGTATTCCAAGCGCATCGCGGTGTCGGATGTACCTTTTTCGCGAGCAAGCTCGCCCCTACAGGGCTTTTGCGCACCTGTCTCTATCTGGTTCTGATCACCATGAATACAACGCCCAAAAACCGCCTGGCCAACCCCGGCTGGTTCCTCGTCAGCCCCTCGGTGGCCCTGTTGCTGCTGTGGATGATCGTGCCGCTGGGCATGACCCTGTACTTTTCGCTGATCCGCTACAACCTGCTCTACCCCGGCGAAAACCAGTTCGTGGGGCTGGAAAACTTCACCTACTTCGTCACCGACTCGGGCTTTCTGCCCGGCGCCACCAATACCCTGTTGCTGGTGGGCAGTGTGTTGCTGATCAGCGTGGTGTTCGGCGTATTGATCAGTGCGCTGCTGGAGGCCAGTGAATTCCTCGGGCGTGGCATCGTGCGGGTGATGCTGATTTCGCCGTTCTTCATCATGCCCACCGTCGGTGCGTTGATCTGGAAGAACCTGATTTTCCACCCGGTGTCGGGGATTCTCGCCGCCGTGTGGAAGTTCTTCGGCGCCGAGCCCGTGGACTGGCTGGCGCACTACCCGTTGCTGTCGATCATCATCATTGTGTCGTGGCAGTGGCTGCCCTTCGCGATCCTGCTGCTGATGACCGCCATGCAGTCTCTGGACCAGGAACAGAAGGAAGCCGCACGCCTGGACGGGGCCGGCGCCATTGCGATCTTCTGGCACCTGACCCTGCCCCACCTGGCCCGTCCGATTGCCGTGGTGGTGATGATCGAAACCATTTTCCTGCTCTCGGTGTTCGCCGAAATCTTCACCACCACCAACGGCGGCCCCGGCTACGCCTCGACCAACCTCGCCTACCTGATCTACAACCAGGCGCTGGTGCAGTTCGACGTGGGCATGGCCTCGGCCGGCGGCTTGATTGCCGTGGTCATCGCCAATATCGCGGCGATCATCCTGGTGCGGATGATCGGCAAAAACCTGACTGACAAGCCTTGAGGGCCGCGCCATGACGCTTCAACAATCCCGCCGCCTGCAAAGCCTGCTGCTCGGTACGTTGGCCTGGGCCATCGCGATCCTGATTTTCTTCCCGATCTTCTGGATGGTGCTGACCAGCTTCAAGACCGAAATCGACGCGTTCGCCACCCCGCCGCAGTTCATCTTCACGCCGACGCTGGAGAACTACCTGCACATCAACGAGCGCAGCAACTATTTTGCCTACGCGTGGAATTCGGTGCTGATTTCCTTCAGCGCCACCGCCTTGTGCCTGCTGATCTCGGTGCCGGCCGCCTACTCCATGGCGTTCTATGAAACCCAGCGCACCAAGGGCACGCTGCTGTGGATGCTGTCCACCAAGATGCTGCCACCGGTGGGCGTGCTGATGCCGATCTACCTGCTGGCCAAGAGCTTTGGCCTGCTCGACACGCGCATTGCGCTGATCATCATCTACACCCTGATCAACCTGCCGATCGTGGTGTGGATGGTGTACACCTACTTCAAGGACATCCCCAAGGACATCCTCGAAGCCGCCCGCCTGGACGGCGCCACCCTGTGGCAGGAAATGGTCCGCGTGCTGCTGCCGATCGCCAAGGGCGGTCTGGCGTCGACCGTGTTGCTGTCGCTGATCCTGTGCTGGAACGAGGCCTTCTGGTCGCTGAACCTGACGTCCTCCAGCGCCGCGCCGCTGACTGCGCTGATCGCCTCCTACTCCAGCCCCGAAGGCTTGTTCTGGGCCAAATTGTCCGCCGTGTCGACCCTGGCCTGCGCGCCCATCCTGATCTTTGGCTGGATCAGCCAGAAGCAGCTGGTACGCGGCTTGTCCTTTGGCGCCGTCAAATAATAATTCCAAGCGGAGGGCCCATCATGGCCAACCTGAAAATCAAGAATATGCAAAAAGGCTTCGAAGGTTTTTCCATCATCAAGGGCATCGACCTGGAAGTGAACGACAAGGAATTCGTGGTGTTCGTCGGCCCGTCGGGCTGCGGCAAATCCACGTTGCTGCGGCTGATCGCCGGCCTGGAAGAAGTGACCGAGGGCAGCATCGAACTGGATGGCCGCGACATCACCGAAGTGACCCCGGCCAAGCGCGACCTGGCGATGGTGTTCCAGACCTACGCGCTGTACCCGCACATGAGTGTGCGCAAGAACATGTCGTTCGCCCTGGACCTTGCCGGCGTCGACAAGAAAATCGTCGAGAGCAAAGTCAATGAAGCGGCGCGCATCCTGGAGCTGGGCCCGCTGCTGGAGCGCAAGCCCAAGCAGCTCTCCGGCGGCCAGCGCCAGCGCGTGGCGATTGGCCGGGCGATTGTGCGCAACCCGAAGATTTTCCTGTTCGACGAACCGCTGTCCAACCTCGACGCCGCCCTGCGCGTGCAGATGCGCCTGGAACTGGCGCGCCTGCATAAAGAGCTGCAGGCGACCATGATCTACGTGACCCACGATCAGGTCGAAGCCATGACCCTGGCCGACAAAGTCGTAGTGCTCAACAGCGGCCGCATCGAACAGGTCGGCTCGCCGCTGGAGCTGTACCACCAGCCGGCCAATCTGTTCGTGGCGGGTTTTCTCGGCACGCCGAAGATGGGTTTCCTCAAAGGCAAGGTCACCCGTGTCGAAGGCCAGGGCTGTGACGTGCAGCTCGACGCCGGCACCCTGATCAGTCTGCCGCTCAGCGGCGCCAGCTTGAGCGTGGGCAGCGCGGTGACCCTGGGCATTCGCCCCGAGCACCTGGAAATCGCCGCGCCGGGCCAGACCACCCTGACCGTCACCGCCGACGTCGGCGAGCGCCTGGGCAGCGACACCTTCTGCCACGTCATCACCGCCAACGGCGAGCCGCTGACCATGCGCATCCGTGGCGACATGGCCAGCCAGTACGGCGAGACGCTGCACCTGCACCTGGACCCGGCGCACTGCCATCTGTTCGACACCGATGGCGTGGCCGTCACCCGCCCCCTGCGCGCCGCCGCCTGATTTCGCGAGTATTACGCCATGAAGCTGAACAAACACACCCTCACCCAGTTGGCACCCGAAGTACAACGGCCCACCTATGCCATCGCCAGCACATCGCAAGGCATCGCGCATATAGGCGTCGGCGGTTTCCATCGGGCGCACCAGGCGTTTTACACCGATGCCCTGATGAACACCGGTGAAGGCCTGGACTGGAGCATCTGCGGCGTGGGCCTGCGGGCCGAAGACCGCAAGGCCCGCGACGACCTCGCCGGCCAGGACTATCTGTTCACCCTGTATGAGCTGGGCGATACCGACGACACCGAAGTGCGCGTGATCGGCGCGATCAGCGACATGCTGCTGGCCGAAGACGGCGCCCAGGCGCTGATCGATAAACTGGCCGAGCCGGCCATCCGTATCGTGTCGCTGACCATCACCGAAGGCGGCTACTGCATCGACGACAGCAACGGCGAGTTCATGGCCCACCTGCCGCAGATCCAGCATGACCTGGCGCACCCGAACGCACCGAAGACCGTGTTCGGTTTTCTCTGCGCCGCCCTGACCCAGCGCCGCGCCGCCGGCACTCCGGCGTTCACGGTGATGTCCTGCGATAACCTGCCGCACAACGGCGCTGTGACGCGCAAGGCGCTGCTGGCGTTCGCCGCGCTGCACAATGCCGAGCTGCATGACTGGATCCAGGCCAATGTGAGCTTCCCGAATGCCATGGTCGACCGCATCACGCCGATGACCAGCACCGCCCACCGCCTGCAATTGCATGATGAGCACGGCGTTGACGATGCGTGGCCGGTGGTGTGCGAACCCTTTGTGCAATGGGTGCTGGAAGATAAATTCGTCAACGGGCGCCCGGCCTGGGAAAAGGTCGGCGTGCAGTTCACCGATGACGTAACGCCTTACGAGGAAATGAAGATCGGCCTGCTCAACGGCAGCCACCTGGCCCTGACGTACCTGGGGTTTATCAAGGGCTACCGGTTCGTTCACGAAACCATGAACGACCCGCTGTTTGTCGCCTACATGCGCGCCTACATGGACCTGGACGTCACGCCGAACCTGGCGCCGGTGCCGGGCATCAACCTGACCGAGTACAAACAGACCCTGGTCGAGCGGTTTTCCAACCAGGCGATTGCCGACCAGTTGGAGCGCGTGTGTTCGGATGGCTCCTCGAAGTTTCCAAAGTTCACGGTGCCAACGATCAATCGCCTGATTGCGGGCGACCGTGAGACAGAACGGGCTGCGCTGGTGGTCGCTGCGTGGGCGTTGTATCTCAAGGGTGTCGATGAGAATGGCGTGAGCTACACCATCCCTGACCCGCGCGCGCAGTTCTGCCAGCAACTGGTCAGCGATGACAGCTTGATCAGCAAGCGCTTGCTGGGGGTTGAAGAGATTTTCGGCAAGGCTATTCCCAACTCGCCCGCGTTTGTGGCAGCGTTCGAGCGGTGTTATGCAAGTTTGCGCGATCACGGCGTCACTGAAACCCTGAAGCGGTTACTGAAGAAACCGGCTTAAAACTGTGGGAGGGGGCTTGCCCCCGATGAGGGTGTGTCAGTTAATAAATCTTTCACTGACCCACTGCTATCGGGGGCAAGCCCCCTCCCAGATTGACCGCATTGACAACTCAACAATAAAACTGCTGAGCACTCCATCATGACCCAGCAAAACCTGTTCCTCGGCATCGACTGCGGCACCCAGGGCACCAAGGCCATCGTCCTCGATGCATCCAGCGGCAAGGTACTGGGCCTGGGCGCCGCCGCGCACACCCTGCTCAGCGGCGCCAACGGCCGGCGTGAGCAACACACCCAGGAATGGCTGGACGCCTTCACCGAAGCCACTCACCGCGCCTTGCAACAGGCCGGGGTGGACGGCCAGGACATCCTCGGCATCGGCGTGTCCGGCCAGCAACATGGCCTGGTTCTGCTCGACGCCCAGGGCCGGGTGCTGCGCCCGGCCAAGCTGTGGTGCGACACCGAGACCGCCGCCGAAAACGAGCGCCTGTTGCAGCACCTGGGCGGCGAAAGCGGCTCGCTGGAGCGCCTGGGCGTGGTCATTGCGCCGGGCTACACCGTGTCCAAACTGCTGTGGACCCGCGAACAGCACCCGGATATCTTTGCGCGCATCGCCCATGTCCTGTTGCCCCATGACTACCTCAACTACTGGCTCACCGGCCGCGCCGTCGCCGAATACGGCGATGCTTCAGGCACCGGCTATTTCGACGTGCGCCGCCGTGAATGGGACGTGGCGCTGCTGCAGCACATCGACCCCAGCGGGCGCCTGCAAGCGGCGCTGCCCGAGCTGATCGCCGCCGACCAGGCGGTGGGCACGATCCTGCCGGGCATTGCCGAGCGCCTGGGCATCAACCCCCAGGCCATCGTCGCCAGCGGCGGCGGTGACAACATGATGGGCGCCATCGGCACCGGCAATATCGCACCGGGCGTCATCACCATGAGCCTGGGCTCATCGGGCACCGTCTACGCGTTCGCCGACCAGCCCAACGTCAGCCCCCAGGCGTCGGTCGCCACTTTCTGCTCCTCCAGCGGCGGCTGGTTGCCGTTGATCTGCACCATGAACCTGACCAACGCCACCGGCGTGGTGCGCGAGCTGTTCGAGCTGGACTTGAACACCTTCAACGCCCTGGTCGAACAGGCCCCCATCGGCGCGGACGGGGTGAGCATGCTGCCGTTCCTCAACGGCGAACGGGTGCCCGCCCTGCCCCAGGCCACCGGCAGCCTGCACGGCCTGACCATGACCAACCTGACCCGCGCCAACCTGTGCCGTGCGGTGGTCGAAGGCACCACCTTCGGCTTGCGTTACGGCCTCGACCTGCTGCGCCAGACCGGCCTGCAGAGCCTGGGCATCCGCTTGATCGGCGGCGGTTCGAAAAGCCCGCTGTGGCGGCAGATGGTTGCCGATATCATGAATACCGAAGTGGTGTGTACCGAACAAAGCGAGGCCGCAGCCCTGGGCGCGGCGATCCAGGCGGCGTGGTGCCAGTCCGGCGAATCCCTGGCCAGCCTGTGCGACAAATGCGTGAGCCTTGACCCGGCCAGCCGCACCCTGCCGGTGCCGGCCAATGTCAGGGCCTATCAACAGGCCTACGAGCGCTATCAACAGCTTGTGGCAACCCTTTAAGAGCGAACGACTATGTATCTGGTGTGCGGTGAAGCGCTGTTTGATTTTTTCAGCGAGGAGGATGCCAGCGGGCTTGCGTCCAAGGTCAACTACAAGTCGATTGCCGGCGGGTCGCCGTTCAACGTGGCCGTGGGCTTGCGCCGCCTGGGCATCGAGGCCGGACTGTTCGGCGGGGTGTCCACCGACTTCCTCGGCCGGCGCCTGGTGCAAGTGCTCGAGGATGAAGGCGTGAGCCGGCAATTTCTCGTGGAGTTCGCTGCACCGACCACGCTGGCGATGGTTGCCGTGGGTGCCAATGGCTCGCCGCAATACAGCTTTCGCGGCGAAGGTTGCGCCGACCGGCAACTGCAGGTCGCGCATCTGCCGGTGCTGGGCGATGAGATTCGCGGGTTGCATATCGGCTCGTTCTCGCTGGTGGTGCAACCCATCGGCGACACGCTGCTGGCCCTGGTCCAGCGCGAAAGCGGCAAGCGCCTGATCAGCCTCGACCCCAATGTGCGCCTTAACCCGCAACCGGACATCCAGCTGTGGCGCGACCGTATCGCCGAGCTGGTCAAGCATGCCGACCTGATCAAGGTCAGCGATGAAGACCTGCACCTGCTCTACCCCGAGCAATCGCCCGAAAGCGTGCTGCAAGACTGGCTGCAACACCGCTGCCAGCTGATATTTCTCACCCGTGGCGGCGACGGCGCCAGTGTGTTCAGCCGCCGGCACGGCACCTGGTCACAACCGGCTATCGACATCGTGATGGCCGACACGGTGGGCGCCGGCGATACCTTCCAGGCAGCGTTGATCGCCTGGTTGACCGAGCAGCAATTGGACTCGGTTGAAGGGCTGCTCCAGCTCAGCCGCGAACAGATCGACGCCATGCTCGGCTTTGCCATCCGCGCGGCGGCGCTGACCTGCACCCGCACCGGGCCGGACTTGCCCTACCGTCGCCAATTAGGCTGATAGCCCCACCGGCCGTGCCCTGCGCGGCCTTTACCTTTTATCCAAAAAGCTTGCCATGCAGCGAAGCTGTGCTACACCGAAGAACAGCAGTAACTAAAAACAATACGTAGGACGCGTCATGACCAAGGCATCTGGTTTCCCAACCCGAGCCGTTATTGCTGTCGGCATCCTTTCACTGCAGTACTTCACGCCCCAGCCCGCGCATGCCGCGTGCGCTTTCAGCCCCGGTCCCGGTGACGATACGTTCGTCTGCGACAGCGGCACCAGCACCGCCGGCCTCACCGATCTTCAGGGCAACAACCGCCTGACGCTGCCCGCCGGTGGTACGGGAATCATCAACGGCCCCGTCACGTTCGGCGCGGGCGCCGATCGCATCCTAATCGATGCCGGCAGTATCCTGGGTGCCGTGCAACAAGGCGCCGGCATCGATGACTTCGTCATGAACGGCGGGCGGATCGTTTCGCTGGCCCAGGGCGATGGCCTCGATACCTTCCTGATGACCGGCGGCGTCATCGAACGGGAATTCGTCGACGGTGACGTGGCGCGACAAACCGGCGGCACGATTGGCCGGGTCGACATGAAACTGGACGATAACGTCTACGAGATGACCGGCGGCGAGATCCTCGGCAACCTGGTCACCGGGTTCGGCAAGGACAGGGTCGACATCTCGGGAACAGGCAGCGTCGGCGGCAATATCAGCACCAGCGGCGGCGACGACATCATTACGGTGAGCGGCGGCGTGATCAAAGGTGAAATCCGCGCCAGTTTCGGCAACGACACGTTCACCTGGCGCAATGGCGGCGCAATCCAGTCTTCAGTCTTGATGGGCGATGGTGACGACACCGCCTTGCTCAGCGCTCTTGATGAAAGCCGGTTGGCCGCCACGCCGTCGATTGACGGCGGCCTGGGCAATGATCAATTGACGTTCGATAACAGCACGTCCAGTACGCCCACCCGCTATGTCGGCTGGGAGACGGTCAACCTCAACAACGCCTCGCGCTTTGCGCTGGCCGGGGACTTTTTCCTCGGTGACAGTGCAAGCAACGCCGGTACGTTCAACATCGATGGCAGCAGTACCCTGGCGGTGAGCCAGGGCGCAATCCGCCCCTACACGGCGGGTCAGCTGGCGACGCTGAACAATGCCGGCACGATTGACATGACCACCGACAACAGCGCGAACAGTTCATTGACGGTGCATGGCAACTATGTGGGCAGTAACGGCCAGCTGTGGCTGCAAAGCGTCCTCGGTGATGACAACTCCGCGACCGACAAGCTGGTGGTGTCCGATGGAATTATCGGCGGTCACACGCGACTGGGCGTCACCAATCTGGGCGGTGCAGGCGGGCTGACTCAGAACAGTGGCATCGAGGTGGTCCAGGCCCTCAACGGCACGACCAGCAGCGCAGATGCCTTTGCGTTAAAGGGCTCAGTGTCTGCCGGCGCCTATGAATATCGGCTGTTCAAAGGCGGCGTGACCGCCGGCACGGAAAACAACTGGTACCTGCGCTCGTCGGTGGTGGCCGTGCAGCCACCCGTCGTCCCGCCAGTACCGCCCACCCCGCCGGTGGTGGTGCCTGTTGCGCAGATTACACCGACGCCTCCCGTCGTCGACCCCGATGAACCAGCGGTGGAGCCGCCGACCGCGCAACCGGTCGCGCCAATCGAGCCTGCGGTGCCACCGCCGAGCCAGGTCGCGGCAGCCGATTCACCGCAACCTGCCGCCGGCAGCCCGGCGCTGCCGACGGCCGTGGTCGGTGCAAAGCCCATCCCGCTGTATCGCCTGGAGGTGCCGGTGTACTCGGTGGTGGTCCCGGCCGCGCAAGTCATGACCCGGATGGCCCTGGGCACCTTTCATGAGCGCCAGGGCGAGCAAAGCCTGCTCACTGAAACGGGGGCGGTTGCGGCCGGCTGGGCGCGTGCCTATGGCGGGGATCTGAACAAGAGCTGGTCGGGCACCGTGTTGCCAAGCTTCGACGGCAGCGTCAAGGGCTATCAGGTAGGGCATGACCTCTACGCTGGGCAAACCGGCGGCGGGCAACTGCAACGTGTCGGCCTGTTCATCGGGCAGAGTCGCTTGCGCGGCGACGTGAAAGGGTTCGCCGAAGGTTTTCAGGACCGGCGCTCCGGGCGGATCAAACTCGACGGTGATAACTTCGGCGCCTACTGGACGCTGACCGATCCCAAGGGGTGGTACATCGACCTGGTGGCCATGGGCACACGCCTCGACGGCGACAACACGTCCGACCGCGGCGTGAAGGTGAACACCAAGGGCGATGCCCTGGCACTCTCCGCTGAAGCGGGTTATCCCATCAGCGTTTCCGAACATTGGGTGATGGAGCCCCAGCTCCAGATGATCCGCCAGAGCATCGACCTGGACAGCCAGCATGACGGTATTTCCAAGGTGTCGTTCGACTCCCAGGCCTACTGGACCGGACGTCTGGGTGCCCGCGTCAAGGGTCGCTATCGGGTGGGCAATATGCCCGTCGAACCTTATGTGCGCATCAACGCCTGGCGCACGTTCGGCGGCAGCGACACGGTGACTTACGATGATGTGGACCGCATCAAGAGCGATCACAAGTCGTCCACCGCCGATGTCGGCGTAGGGGTCGTCGCCCACTTGTCGCCGGCGGTGAGTGTTTACCTGGCGGCGGACTACACCACTGATATGGACGGTAATGCCCAGAAGGGTGTGGGCGGCAACGCCGGGGTGCGCCTGAGCTGGTAAACGGCAGGAGGCCTGGTCAATACAGGCCTCCACGTCAACGCAGGGTCGGCCACACGTTTAAAAACCACGCCCTCCTGCTCGCTGCAGGACCGGCGTGTGCGCCTGCTTGAGGTCTTCACGCAGCCCGGCGATGAGGTTGCAAATGGCGCGACTGCTGTCGAGTTTGTCGGCGCTGATGCCTTTGACCTCCAACTCCACGCGATCACGGACGCGGTCGTCGTACACCTTGATCGTCAGCGACGCATCTTCGGCTTTGGTGCACTCACACCGCTTGGGCAGGAAACTTCCTTCAATAATGCTGCGAAGCTCGAGTTCAGAAAGCATGGCCAACCTCTCCTTGTTTGAGACTGCCAACAGTTTTTATAGGGTCCGGCAGGCACTTGCCCGCCACGTCTTGCCGGCCTTGGAAGACGCCTTCAACTGATGAGCCTACTCGGCAAAATCCACTGCGGTTGTAACCTTTCTTCATAAGCTCAGCGCTTGCTTATACGCCGTACATCCGACAGTTCACATCATCGTCGAACCGCGCCGATTAAACGTTTAACCGTCAGTCTCAGATCGGGCGCAACAGGCGTGGTCGATTTTTCAGCAACATGTGGCAAACAATCAGCCACTCAACCAGCCGTCGAGCGGAGCTTTCGAAAAGCATACGAAATATATACGCTTCGTATATAAATCCTCCACAGTGAAGCTTATGGGCATCGTCAAGATCACCGACCAACTGCACGAACAACTGCGCCTGGCCAGCGCCGCGATGGATCGTTCCATCAACGCCCAGGCCGAGTTCTGGATCAAGATCGGCCTGCTTGCCGAGCTCAATCCTCAGTTGCCCTACAACGACCTGATCAACAAACTGTTGCTGGACAAACCTGACCTGATCAGGGGGCGCAGCCAATGATCAAGACGCCGCAACAGCTTGCGCTGATGCGCGAGTCCGGGCGCCTGCTGGCCCAGGTGTTCAGCATGCTCGACGGTTTCGTCGCCGCCGGCCGCTCCACCCTGGAACTGGACAGCGCCGTCGAAACCTTCATCCGCCAGGCGTTGCAGGCCCGCCCGGCCAGCCTCGGGCAATATGACTACCCCTTCAGCATCAATACATCGATCAATGAAGTGGTGTGTCACGGCATGCCCAGCGCGAAGCAAATCCTTAAGGATGGCGACATCATCAACATCGACATCACCCTGGAAAAAGGCGGCTTTATCGCCGACTCCAGCAAGATGTACATGATCGGCACGGTGACGCCCAAGGCGCGACGCCTGGTAGAAATGACCTTCGAAGCCATGTGGGCCGGCATCCGCCAGGTCAAGCCCGGCGCGCGCCTGGGTGACATCGGCCATGCGATCCAATGCCATGCGCAGGCCAACGGCTACAGCGTGGTGCGTGAATACTGCGGCCACGGCATTGGCCGGGAAATGCACGAAGAGCCGCAGATCCTGCACTTCGGCCGTCCCGGCACCGGGCTGGAACTGCGCGAAGGCATGGTGTTCACCATCGAGCCGATGCTCAACCAGGGCAGCGCCAAAGTGCGCAGCCTCAAGGATGGCTGGACGGTGGTGACCAAAGACAACAGCCTGTCGGCGCAATGGGAACATACCGTCGCGGTGACGGCGGATGGGTTTGAGGTGTTGACCCTGCAACCGACCGCCTGACCCGATCGTTCCCACGCTCCGCGTGGGAATGCCGCCCTGGACGCTCTTGAAGTCGTGACGCAGAGCGTCACAGGATGCATTCCCACGCAGAGCGTGGGAACGATCAACCGGGTCAGGCCACCTGCTTGACGGACGCCTCGGCTTCCAGCTCACGCACCAGCGGCAACACGCGTTTGCCGAAATATTCCACTTCTTCCTGGAAGTGCAGGAAGCCGGCCAGCACCAGGTCCACGCCTACCGCCTTGAGCGCGACGATGCGCTCGGCAATCTGCTGCGGGGTGCCGATCAGGTTGGTCTTGAAGCCGTCGTTGTACTGCACCAGGTCTTCAAAACTGGACTTGGCCCAGTTGCCCTCGCCTTCCGGTGACGCCTTGCCGGCCTGCCTGGCGGCATCGCCAAAGGCATTGACCGCTTCCGGGTCGGCCTTGTCGATGATGTCCGCCAGCACGGCCCGCGCTTCTTCTTCAGTGTCGCGAGCGATCACAAAGGCGTTGACGCCGATCTTTACCGAATGATTGTTGGCGGCGGCCTTGGCACGGATATCGTCGACCTGGGCCTTGATGCCTTCGGGGGTGTTGCCGTTGGTGAAGTACCAGTCCGACACCCGCGCCGCCATGTCGCGCGCGGCCCTTGAACTGCCGCCCTGGAACACTTCGGGCTGGCCCAGTGGCTTGGGCCTGAGGGTGTAATTGTTGAAACGGTAAAAGTCACCCTTGAAGGTGAAATCGTCCTGGGTCCACACACCTTTCAAGGCGCGAATGAATTCTTCGGAGCGACGATAGCGCTCATCGTGCTCCAGCCACGGTTCGCCGATTGCCTGGAACTCGCCCTTGAACCAGCCACTGACGATATTCACCGCGATGCGGCCGTTGGTGAGCTGGTCGATGGTCGCCAACTGCTTGGCCGCCAGCGCCGGTTGCCAGGGACCCGGCAGGATCGCCGCAATCACCTTGAGGGTGGTGGTCGCCGCGAGCAACGCGTGGCTGAACGCCACTGACTCGTGCTGGTTCTCCGCGCCGTAGCCGGCGGTGAAACGAATCTGGGTCAGGCCATATTCAAAGCCGGCGGCTTCGGCCAGTTGCGCCAGTTTACGGTTGTAGTCGATGCCCCAGTGGGTGCGCTGCTCGATCTTGCTGACCACCAGCCCACCGCTGACGTTGGGCACCCAATAGGCAAATTTCACGGCGTGTTGACTCATTGGAGGTACCTCGCACAAAGGAATGTAGGAGGACTTGAGCAGCAAGCGTGCCAGCTATGGGTACATGCCCTGCCCTTGCGGGTTGTGGCGCGAAACCTCGGGGTTACGCAAGGCGCCGCGACTGTCATGCAACACTGCATTTTGTGCAAACGCTGTTGCTGGAGCAACAGCGGCTGGCCTCCTCGCGCCGTAAACACGGGCCGCCGCGCCCGGCACGGACTGTGCAAACACCCAGGGACTTGATCACAGCCCAGGAGCCGCACCCATGACCGAGCAACACGTCATCAACCCGCTGTCCATCGGCGTCGACTACCCCGCCCTGGCCGAACGTTTCCGTCCCATCTTCCAGCGCATCGCCGACGGCGCGGTGGAACGCGAACACAGCCGCACCCTGCCCCATGAGCCGATCCGCTGGTTGAAGGAAGCCGGTTTTGGCGCGGTACGCGTGCCGGTGGAATATGGCGGCGGCGGCGCGTCGCTGCCGCAGCTGTTCGAACTGTTGATCGAACTCGCCGCCGCCGACTCCAATGTGCCCCAGGCCCTGCGCGGGCATTTTGCGTTCGCCGAAGACCGCCTGAATGCGCCGCCGGGCGCGGCGCGCGAGGTATGGTTCAAGCGCTTTGTGGACGGCGACATCGTCGGCTGCGCCTGGACCGAAATCGGCAATGTCGCTATCGGCGACGTGGTCACCCAGGTCAGCCCCAACGGCGACGACTGGACACTCAACGGTGAAAAGTTCTACAGCACCGGCAGCCTGTTTTCCGACTGGATCGATGTATACGCCCAGCGCAGCGACACCGGCGCCGACGTCATCGCCGCCACCCGCACGCGCCAGCCCGGGGTGGTGCAAAGCGATGACTGGGACGGCTTCGGTCAACGCACCACCGGCAGCGGCACCACGCGCTTTACCAATGCCGTGGTCGAAGGGCAAAACGTGATCGACTTTGCCACCCGCTTCAAATACCAGACCGCGTTCTATCAACTGGTACTGCTCGCCACCCTGGCCGGCATCGGCCACGCGGCGCTCAACGACGTGGCCCATCAGGTACGCACGCGCAAACGCATCTACAGCCACGGCAACGCCCCGCATGTCAGCCAGGACGCGCAGGTACAACAAGTGGTAGGCGAAGTCGCCGCGCTCGTCTACGCAGCCCGCGCCAGCGCATTGCACGCCGCACTGCCGGCGCAACGGGCCTACCTGGCCCGCTTCGGTGGCGATAACGCAGCAGAGCGCGAAGCCAACGTCGCCGCCGAAATCGAATCCGCGACAGCCCAGGTGGTGGTGTCGGAATTGATCCAGCGAGCCACCAGCCAACTGTTCAACGCCCTGGGAGCCTCCGATGTGCGCCAGGGCAAAGCCCTGGACCGGCACTGGCGCAATGCGCGAACCGTGTCATCGCACAACCCGCTGATCTACAAGGCACGGATCGTCGGCGACTGGGTGATCAATGGCACCGAGCCACCGTTCGTCTGGCAGATCGGCAACGGCCCGGCGAAAGCCTAATGCCCGTAGGAGCGAGCTTGCTCGCGAAAAACTCACAGGCACCGCGTTTATTCAGGAAGCCCGCGTTATCGTTGACGTTTTTCGCGAGCAAGCTCGCTCCTACAGAGGGCGATGCGCAGCCATGGGTATCGACACAACGCTAACCACGATGCGCAGCGAGCCGCCCTTGATCTTGATCTGCTTTTGATCTCAGGCGCCCCGTTAAACCACGCTGGCCGAACGCAGGCTTGAATCCGTGGGTAACCCGG
>NZ_CVTU01000088.1:19227-43427 GCF_900004965.1 Pseudomonas sp. 44 R 15 | reverse complement strand
TGCCGAGTGGTGGGGCAAGAGCGTTTTGCTTACTTTTGCGCTTTTCAAAAGTGAGCCGCCGTAAGGGCGGAACCCTAAGCAGCCGTGACCGCAGCAACGGATATGTACTCGGTCCGATCCAACATCCTGGTCGGCCCAGAGGCCGCCATCGGGAGCAAGCCCCCTCCCACATTTGAGGCCGACAAAGCCCCACATTGGAACCGCCGCTTACCCTAGAACGCCAGTTTGTAACCCACCGCCATCAACATCACCGCCAGACAAGGACGCAGCACACCATCCGGAATCCTGCCCGTCATATGACTGCCCAGATAAATCCCCGGCAGCGAGCCCATCAGCAGAAACCCCAACAGATGCCAATCCATATTGCCCATGCTCGCATGGCCCAGCCCCGCCACCAAAGTCAGCGGCACCGCATGGGCGATCTCGGTGCCCACCAGACGGCGCGTAGCGAGAAACGGATACAGAATAAACAGCGCCACGGTCCCCAGCGCGCCGGCGCCGATGGACGTCAGCGCCACCATCGTGCCGAGCACCGCGCCCGTCACCACCGTCAGCGCATTCAGATTGCGCGGGCGCATGGCGTAGTCGTCACCGGCATGGCGCTGGGCGAACGCCAGCAAGCGTTGCTTGAACAGAATCGCCAGGGCCGTCAGCAACAACACCACGCCCAGCGCCTGCTTGATCACCGCATTCATCGCGCTGGGGTCAGTGTGCAGGCTGGCGAGGAACCACAGGGTCAGCAACACTGCCGGCACGCTGCCCAGGGTGAGCCAGCCGGTAATGGTCCAGTCGATGTTCCTGTTCTTGCTGTGCACCAGCACCCCACCGGACTTGGTGATGGCGGCATACAACAGGTCAGTGCCCACGGCAGTGGCCGGATTGATACCGAACCACAACAGGATCGGCGTCATCAACGAGCCCCCACCGACGCCCGTCATGCCTACGATAAACCCTACGATCAGGCCGGCAACCACGAACCCCACATTACCCACATCCATCACAGCTACCTGCGGCCTTATAAATTTCTGGCGGCAGGATAGCGATTTTTCTTATAACCACTTATATCAATATGATCTGACTTTATGCTTTTTTTAAAAACCCAACTTTTTTTGCACACCGCTGCATCCAATCGGCATGCCTCCCGAGTAGCAGTCAATGTAACCCTGCTGTCCTACCCAATGGAGAAACACCATGCACGTTAAAGCACTGCTTTGCTTGACCAGCTTGCTCATCGTCGCACCTGCCGCCTTTGCGCAGACCGGCGTGCCCGACGGCATCAAGGTGCCGGATGGCCATAAGGTGACGATGGAAACCACCGGTGTCGGCGAGATCACCTACGAATGCCGCGACAAGGCCAACGCGCCGGGCCAGACCGAATGGACCTTCGTCGGCCCCAAGGCGGTGCTCAACGACCGTAATGGCAAGGCAGTGGGCAGTTATTTCGGCCCGCCCGCCACCTGGCAGGCCCAGGACGGCTCAACGATCACCGGCACCCAATTGGCCGTGGCACCGTCGAGTCCGGGCAACCTGCCCTATCAGTTGGTCAAGGCCAATCCGGCCGAGGGCAAGGGCGCCATGACCGACGTGACCTATGTGCAGCGGGTTGCGCTCAAGGGCGGCGTGGCACCGGGTACGCCATGCACGGTCGCGAACAAGGGCCAACAGGAACGGGTCAAGTACCAGGCCGATTACATTTTCTGGGCAGCCAACTGAACAAACTCGGCTACGCTGGCCATGCAGGAGCGAGCACGCTCGCGCCTGCAGAGGACGGTCGTTCACTCAGTGGCAGGAAATGTTGGCTTGGCTGAAATCATCTTTGATTACGAAATGTGCCTGTTGGCCTGCGCCCGTGGCGATCAACGCGCCCTGCATCAGCTCTACGAGCATGACAGCAGCCGCTTGCTCGGCGTGGCACTGCGCATTACCCGAAACAAGGCTCAGGCTGAAGACATCGTGCACGACGCCTTCATCAAAATATGGCACGGCGCGCGCAGTTTCGATCCCGATCGAGGCTCTGCACGCGGCTGGGTGTTCAGCGTGACTCGGCACCTGGCCCTGGACAGTGTGCGCAATACCGGGCGCGTGGTGCCCCTGGATGATCAGGACGAGCCACTTGCCGAACCTGCCGATACCTTTGAATTCGCCGCGCGCTCCGGGCAAATCCACAGCTGCCTGGAACGCCTCGACCCGGCCCGCCGCAGTTGCATCCTGCATGCCTACGTGGACGGTTACTCCCACAACGAAATCGCGCAGAAACTGAGTACGCCGTTGGGCACCGTCAAAGCCTGGATCAAACGCAGCCTTGCCGCCTTGCGGGAGTGCATGGCATGAACGACACACTTGATGAACTGGCCAGTGAATACGTGCTGGGCACCCTGCCCGCCGAACAGCGCAATGAAGTCCGGCAACGTCTCAAGCACGATGCGGCACTGCGTGCGGCAGTGGATGCCTGGGAGCAACGCCTGTTGCCCCTCACGGCGCTGGCGCAACCGGTGCGCCCTTCGGCGCACGTGTGGCGGCGCATCGAGCGCCACCTCGCAGCCCCGCACAACCACGTGGCGTGGTGGAACTTGCTGGCATTCTGGCGTGGTCTGGCCGCTGCGGGGTTGATGGCAACCGTGGTACTGGGCACGCTGCTGCTGATACGCCCGCCCATTGCCGAACCCAGCTTTTTGGTAGTGCTGGTGGCACCGCAAAGCCAGGCACCCGGTTGGGTGATCCAGGCCAGCGATAACCGGCAGATCCAGTTGATTCCACTGGGCGTGATGCAGGTGCCGGCCGATAAGGCCCTGCAATTCTGGACCAAGGCCGATGGCTGGCAGGGGCCGGTGTCCCTGGGGTTGGTCAAGCCGGGCCAGACGTTGTCGGTGCCACTGGACAAGCTGCCGCCGCTGGCGCCGAATCAATTGTTCGAGCTGACCCTGGAAGACCCGAGCGGCTCTCCCACCGGTAAACCGACCGGGCCGATCCAGGCCATCGGCCGCGCGGTCAAGGTGCTTTGATCAATCGACAGTAGGCAACCACACGCGAAACCGCGCCCCGCCCAACGGTGAAGCCTCGGCGGTCAAGGTGCCGCCCTGGGCTTCCAGGGCCCGCCGGCTGATGGCCAGGCCCAGGCCAAAGCCCCCGGTGGCGCGGTCGCGGCTGCGGTCCAGGCGATAGAACGGCTCGAAGATGCGTTCGCGCTGATCCGGCGGAATGCCGATACCGTCATCATCCACGCGAATTTCACAGCCTTTGGGGCAGACCTTGACGCCGACCTGGATGCGCTTGTCGCAGTAACGCGTGGCGTTGCGCAACAGGTTCTGCAGCGCGCGGGCAGTGAGACGCGGATCGAGGCTGAAGCTCTCCACGGCGCAGTCGAGCGCGACCTCGATGACGATCTCGGGGTTTTCCAGCTCATCGTCGACACTGCCCAATACACTGTCGATGAATTCATCCAGCACCACCTCCACGCGTTCCGGCAACTGCGCCGGGTTTTGCAGGCGGCTGTAGGACAGCAATTCCAGCACCAGCTCATCCAGCTCCCGAATATGCGCCACGAGGCCCTGCAAGCGTTCCCGGCTGGCCGCCGGCAAATCTTCCGACAGCGCCAGGGCCAGGCCGAAATCCAGGCGCGTCAGCGGTGTGCGCAGCTCGTGAGACACCGCGTTAAGCAGGTCGCGCTGCTGGTTCAGCAGATGCTCGATGTCATTGGCCATGGCGTCGAACACTGCCGCCAGGCTGCCGATGCTGGAACTCGACGGGATCTGCGTGCGTTCGGCCAGGTTGCCCTTGCCCAACTGCGCGGCGGTGCTTTTGAGACGCTCCAGGTCGCGCCAATGGGGGCGCAACCACACCAGCAGGCAGGCCAGCAGCGCGGCGCCGACCAGCACGTTCATCGACCAGTACAGCAGGTTCATGTCCAGCGGGTCCGGCGGGATGATCAGTTTGACCGCGAACTGCTCGTTGATCGGCGAGCTGACTTCCTCCATCCAGCCCCACTCACCCAGGCGGACCACCGGTTTGCCCTGCTCCAGTAACCGCTCCTCGGCGGGCGTGTAGCGCGCGTCCTGGCGCAGCAGCAATTGCACCTTCAAGGGCGCGAAGTCGCGGCTCAGCTGCTCGGTGACCTGCGACCAGCGTTCCACCGGCGCGCGCAGGTATTGCTTGACGATAAGCGTTTGCTGGCCACGGGACTGTTCGACGTTGTAGTTCAGGTAGCGGTGTTCAAACAGCTGGATCACCAGCTTGGGGATCAGGAAAATCGCCGCGCTGTAGGTGACGATAGTGATCAGGTAGAGGCGCAGCAGGACACGAAACATGGCTCAGCATTCCCACTCGGAACGGCTGAACAGGTAGCCCTTGCCCCACACCGTCTTGATCTTGCGTGCTTCACCGGCGTGGTCGTCGAACTTGCGGCGCAGCTTGGAGATGGCCACGTCCACCGAGCGGTCGGTGCCGTTGAACTCGATACCGCGCAGACGCTGCAGGATCTGGTCGCGGCTGAGCACTTCCCCGGCATGCCGCGCCAGCACCACCAGCAGGTTGTACTCGCCGCTGGACAACTCCACCGCCTGCTCGCGCCAGGTGACGCTGCGCTCGGACAGGTCGATGCACAGATTGCCCATGATGATGCGGTCGCTGGCCACCTGGGGTTCCGACAGGCTGCTGCGGCGCAGCAGGGTGCGCACACGGGCGAGCAGCACGCGGGGCTCACAGGGTTTGGTCACATAATCGTCGGCGCCCATTTCCAGGCCCAGGACCTGATCGTGGCTGTCGTCACGGGCCGTGAGCATCAGGATAGGCAGGCCCGCCGAGTCCGCGCGCAGCAAACGGCAGACCTGCAGGCCGTCGAGGCCGGGCAGCATCAGGTCGAGGATCACCAGGTCCGGCGGGTTCAGCCGCGCCCGCTCACGGACCAGGTCGCCACGGCTGAGCACGCTGACGTGGTAGCCATTGCGCTCCAGGTAGCTGGCAATCAACTCGGAGAGTGCGGCGTCGTCTTCCACCAGGAGGATGTTGGGCATGAAGGTGTTTCCAGAAAATACAGTGAGGTGTCGTACACAAATCCATGTGGCAGGTGGCAAGCCCCCTCCCACATTTGATCTTCATTGCAAGCAAGGTTGTGCAAGGATATACGCCCTCAGCGCCCCGCGCGCCGCCCCTTACATTTCTTCACACACGACCTACACAGCTTCACAGCACCACGGCGCAGGTGACTTTAGGATGCGCCAGTCAATATTGGGATAAGAGCATGTCAAAGAATCTATTTGCGCCGTTTTGCCTGCTGGCCCTCACACTGGCGCTGAGCGCGTGTGGTCAGTCAGCAGACGAAGCGCCACAAATGCCCCTGGCCAAAGTGCGCATCGAGACGCTGCAGGCCAAGCCCCTGTCCATCACCAGCGAATTGAGCGGGCGCATCGCCGCGCCACGCATTGCCGAGGTGCGCGCCCGGGTCGCCGGGGTGGTGATGCAGCGCGTGTTCAACGAAGGCCATGACGTGAAACAGGGCGACGTGCTGTTCCGCATCGACCCGGCGCCCTTCAAGGCCGACCTCGACAGCGCCCAGGCCAACCTGAGCAAAGCCGAGGCCAATGCATTCCAGGCCCGCCTGCAAGAGCAGCGCTACAGCCAGTTGGTGGAAGGCAACGCCATCAGCGGCCAGGACTACGACAACGCCCGCGCCGCCCTGCGCCAGACCAACGCAGAGGTTGCCGCGCAAAAGGCTGCCGTCGAGCGTGCCAGGCTGAACCTGGGTTACGCCACCGTGACCGCGCCGATTTCCGGGCGCATCGGCCGTGCCCTGGTGACCGAAGGCGCGCTGGTCGGCCAGAACGAAGCCACGCCGCTGGCGGTCATCCAGCAGTTGGACCCGATCCACGCCGACCTGACCCAGTCCACCCGCGAGCTCAATGACCTGCGCCGTGCCTTCCGTGCCGGCAGCTTGAAGCAGGTCGGCCAGGACCAGGCCAAGGCCACCCTGATCCAGGACGACGGCAGCCTGTACCCGTTGCCGGGCAAGCTGCTGTTCGCCGAAATCAGCGTCGACCCGGGCACCGGGCAGATCATCCTGCGCAGCGAGTTCCCCAACCCGGACCTCGACTTGCTGCCCGGCAGCTTTGTGCGGGTGCGCCTGGAACAGGCGGTCGACAAGCAAGGCCTGAGCGTGCCGCAACGCGCCATCACCCGCGACAGCGCCGGCATCCCCATGGTGCTGTTGCTGGACGGCGAGCAAACCGTGCGCCAGCAGCCGGTGGAGTTGGGCGCGGTGATCGAGGATCGCTGGATCGTCAGCAGCGGCCTCAAGCCCGGTGACCGCATTGTCGTCGAGGGCCTGCAACATGCACGCCCCGGTGAAAAAGTTGAAGTGGACGACAGCCCGCTCGTGAAGGAATAACCCGCCATGCCGCAGTTCTTTATCGACCGCCCGATCTTCGCCTGGGTGGTGGCCTTGTTCATTTTGCTGGCCGGCGTCCTCGCGATCCCGCAATTGCCGGTGGCCCAATACCCCAACGTCGCGCCGCCCAAGGTGGAAATCTACGCGGTGTACCCTGGCGCTTCGGCCCAGACCCTGGATCAAAGCGTGGTCAGCCTGATCGAGCAGGAGCTTAACGGCGCCGATCACCTGCTGTATTTCGAGTCCCAGAGCAGCCTGGGTTCGGCGACCATTACCGCCACGTTCCAACCGGGCACCAACCCGGAGATGGCCCAGGTGGATGTGCAAAACCGTCTCAAGGCGGTGGAGTCGCGCTTGCCGCAAGCCGTGACGCAACAAGGCTTGAAGGTGGAAAAAGTCTCGGCCGGCTTCCTGCTGCTGGTAACGCTGACATCCGAGGACGGCAAGCTCGACGACGTGGCGCTCAGCGATTACCTGGCGCGCAACGTGATGAACGAACTCAAGCGCCTGAACGGGGTGGGCAAGGCCCAGCTGTATGGCGCCGAGCGCGCCATGCGCATCTGGATCGACCCGCAGAAGCTGATCGGCTTCAACCTCACCCCGGCCGATGTGAATGCCGCGATCAGCGCGCAGAACGCTCAGGTCTCCGCCGGCAGCATCGGTGATCTGCCAGCGACAAACACCCAGGAAATCACCGCCGCCATTCTGGTCAAGGGCCAATT
This sequence comes from Pseudomonas sp. 44 R 15, assembly GCF_900004965.1. Taxonomy (NCBI): domain Bacteria; kingdom Pseudomonadati; phylum Pseudomonadota; class Gammaproteobacteria; order Pseudomonadales; family Pseudomonadaceae; genus Pseudomonas; species Pseudomonas sp. 44 R 15. Next base: position 36,326 of record NZ_CVTU01000088.1, on the reverse strand, counting down.
GTCGACGCCGGCGGAGTTCGCCGACATCGTCCTCAAGGCCAACCCTGACGGCTCTACCGTGCGCATCGGCGACGTGGCGCGGGTGGAAGTCGGCAGCCAGGAATACCAGTTTTCCACCCGACTGAACGGCAAGCCGTCCACCGCCGTCAGTGTGCAACTGTCGCCCGGCGCCAACGCGCTGAACACCGCGAACCTGGTGCGGGCGAAGATGGACGAGCTGTCGCGCTTTTTCCCGGCCAATGTGCAATACAAGATTCCGTACGATACCTCGCCGTTCGTGAAGGTCTCGATTACCAAGGTGGTCTACACCTTGCTCGAGGCGATGGCGCTGGTGTTCGCGGTGATGTTCCTGTTCCTGCAGAACGTGCGCTACACCCTGATCCCCACGCTGGTGGTGCCGATTGCACTGATGGGCACCTTCGCTACCATGCTGTTGCTGGGCTTTTCGATCAACGTACTGACCATGTTCGGCATGGTGCTGGCGATCGGCATCCTGGTGGACGATGCGATTGTGGTGGTGGAGAACGTCGAGCGGATCATGGCGACTGAGGGCCTGTCGCCCAAGGAGGCGACGAAAAAGGCCATGGGCCAGATCACCAGCGCCATCATCGGTATCACCCTGGTGCTGGTGGCGGTATTCCTGCCGATGGCGTTCATGCCAGGCTCCGTGGGGGTGATCTACCAGCAGTTTTCGCTGTCGATGGCCACCTCGATCCTGTTTTCGGCCTTCCTGGCCCTGACCTTGACGCCGGCGCTGTGCGCCACCTTGCTCAAGCCGATTGCCCAGGGCGAGCACCATGCCAAGGGCGGCTTCTTCGGCTGGTTCAATCGGCGCTTTGAACAGCTCACCGACCGCTATGAAGGCTGGGTGGCCTATGCCCTCAAGCGCAGCGGCCGTTACCTGCTGATCTACCTGGTGCTGCTGGTGGGCCTGGGGCTGCTGTTCAGTCGCCTGCCCTCCTCGTTCCTGCCGGTGGAAGACCAGGGCTACACCATCACCGATATCCAGTTGCCACCGGGCGCGAGCAAGAACCGCACGGTGCAGGTGGCCGAGCAGATCGAGGCGCACAACGCCACGGAACCGGGGGTGGGCGATACCACCATGATCATGGGCTTCAGCTTCTCCGGCTCCGGGCAGAACGCGGCGCTGGCGTTTACCACGCTCAAGGACTGGTCGCTGCGCAGCAGCGATGATTCGGCTTCGTCGATTGCCGACCGCGCCAACATGGCCTTCAGCGAGCTCAAGGATGCGATTGCCTTTGCGGTCCTGCCCCCCCCGGTGGACGGCCTCGGCACCTCCAGCGGCTTCGAGTTCCGCCTGCAGGACCGTGGCGGCGTCGGCCACGCGGGGCTGATGGCTGCGCGTACCGAGTTGCTGGAAGCGGCCGCGAAAAGCCCGATCCTGGCCAACGTGCGCGAAAGCGCCCTGGCCGAAGCGCCGCAGATACAGCTGGAAGTGGACCGCAAGCAGGCCAATGCGCTGGGCGTGGCGTTTGCCGATGTCGGCAATATATTGTCGTCGGCCATCGGTTCGGCCTATATCAACGACTTCCCCAACCAGGGGCGCATGCAGCGCGTGGTGGTGCAGGCCGAAGGCGACCAGCGCAGCCAGGTGGCGGACTTGATGAAGATCAACGTGCGCAACAACGCCGGGAAAATGGTGCCGCTGTCGGCGTTTGTCGCAGCCAAGTGGACCCAGGGCCCGACGCAGCTGACGCGCTACAACGGCTACCCCGCCATCGCCATCAGCGGCGAAGCGGCGCCAGGGCATAGCACCGGCGAGGCAATGGACGAAATCCAGCGTCTGGTCAGCCAGTTGCCCGCAGGTTTGGGCCAGGAATGGACCGGGTTGTCCTTGCAGGAACGCCTGTCCGGTTCCCAGGCGCCAATACTGTTGGGCCTGTCGCTGCTGATCGTGTTCCTGTGTCTGGCGGCCTTGTACGAAAGCTGGTCGATCCCGACCTCGGTCTTGCTGGTGGTGCCGCTGGGTGTGCTTGGGGCGGTGCTGGCGGTGAGCTTGCGCGGCATGCCCAACGATGTGTTCTTCAAGGTCGGCCTGATCACCATCATCGGGCTGTCGGCGAAGAACGCGATTTTGATCATCGAGTTCGCCAAGGACCTGTATGAACAGGGCGAGGACTTGGTCGACGCCACCTTGAAAGCCGCGCGCCTGCGCCTGCGCCCGATCATCATGACCTCGCTGGCGTTCATCCTCGGCGTGGTGCCGCTGGCGATTGCCACCGGGGCCAGCTCGGCGAGCCAGCAGGCCATTGGTACGGGGGTGATTGGCGGGATGATCACGGCGACGCTGGCGGTGGTGTTTGTGCCAGTGTTTTTTGTGGTGGTGATGAAGTTGGTGCGCAAGCGCGACAAAGACGCTTAGTCCAGCCAAGCGCGGTAAATCATGTGGGAGGGGGCTCGCTTCCGATGACGGTGTGTCAGTCAGTGTGTTTATAACTGATACACCGTCATCGGGGGCAAGCCCCCTCCCACAGGGTTATCGATCAAGTTCATGATCAAGTACAACCGAATAAGCTATGGTGCTCAAAACTACCCAGTATGAGCCGCCATGCCCTTCCTCGCCCGCACCCACCCTCGCCTTTCATCCGCCGCCGTGCTGGGCCTTGCCGTGGGCCTCCTGGTGCCGGCCGAGGCGTTGGCCAGCAAAATCCTGATCGGCTGGAACGCCGGCGTCTGGACCTACCTGGTACTAATGCTGTGGCTGACCATTCGCGCCAAGGCCGAGGACGTCAAGCGCATCGCTGAAGTCGAAGACGAAAACGCCGGGCTGGTGCTGTTCATGGTGTGCATCGCCGCCATCGCCAGCCTGGCAACCATCACTTTCGAATTGGCGGGCAGCAAAGACCTGACAACCACCGAGCGCCTGTTGCATTACGCTTTCACCGGGGTGACGGTGATCGGTTCGTGGCTGCTGATCGGGGTGATCTTCAGCGTGCACTACGCCAGGCTCTATTACACCTGGAATGGCAAGGAACCGGCGCTGCGCTTTGCCGAAGGCTTGCTCACGCCCAACTATTGGGATTTTCTGTATTTCTCCTTCACCATCGGCGTGGCGGTGCAGACCTCCGATGTGGGCGTCGCCACCCGCGGCTTGCGCAAGGTAGTGCTGGGACAATCGTTGATCGGCTTTTTATTCAACACGGCGATTCTAGGGTTCTCGATCAATATTGCCGCAGGGCTGTTCGGCTGAGGCTGCACAAACCTTCTAGACGCAGGGCCGACCCTGGGCCCTAATGGCGATACACATTCATCCTCGGTGATTTATGGCCGCGCACAATTGGATCGATCTGTCCCAGGACGCCGATACCGGCATAGAGACCCTGCGCGCACATTTCCAAGGGCACGCCTACGACCCGCACTGGCACGACAGCTACCTGATCGGCGTTACCGAGCAAGGGGTGCAGCAGTTCAATTGCCGGCGCACCCGCCATAACAGTGTGCCGGGCCAAGTGTTCCTGCTGGAGCCTGGAGAGATCCACGACGGTAACGCGCCCACTGCCGATGGCTTCACCTACCGCATGCTTTATCTGGACCCGTACTGGCTCGCGCGCGAAGTTTCGGCGGTGTTCGAGCAAGCCCCGGCCGACCATCAACTGAGCTTCGCCCGAACGTTGACCCATGACCCGCAGCTGGCCCAGGCGACCAGCCAGGCGTTCCAGAGCCTGCATCACAACGAACTGCGGATCGTGCGGCAAAGTGCACTGGATCAATTGCTGGCCCGTCTTACCGGGCAACTTCACTGGCGCCGCCGCTACAGCCAGGACCCGCGCCTGCCGCAGGTCGCCCACAGGGCGCGGGAATACTTGCATGACCATCTGCACCACGACATTGGCATGGACGAACTGGCCCTGGCCTGCGGTGTCGACCGCTTTCGCCTGACCCGCGCGTTCAAAAGCGCCTTCGGCCTGCCGCCCCATGCCTACCTGGTGCAATTGCGTCTGGCCCGCGCCCGGCACTTGCTCGCCAAAGGCGCACAACCGGCCGATGCCGCCAGCGCGCTGGGGTTCGCCGACCAGAGTCACCTGGGCCGCTGGTTTGTGCGGGCGTATGGACTGACGCCCGCCGCGTACCGCAAGCGCTGCTCAAATCTTCCAGACAGCTGAGCCGCAGGCGAATGAAGATCGACTCCATCAATGGCTTTACCGGAGTGCTTCGCCATGCTGTCCACCTTCATCCCTTTCATGCTGTTCGCGTTCGTCGCCTCTATCACACCTGGCCCCACCAATGTGCTGGTGTTGAGTAACAGCGCGCGTTATGGCTTCAAGGCCGCGCTGCCGATCATCCTCGGCGCGTGCACGGGTGCCGCAGGCATCGTCTTGCTGGTAGGGTCGGGGCTTGGCCAGTCGCTGACGCAAGTGCCCAAGGTGCAAAGCGCCATGCAATGGGCCGGCGTTGCCTGGTTGAGCTACCTGGCCTGGCAGATTTACAGCGCACCGCCCAAGGCTGTGAGCCCGCACACCACCAGCAAGCGCCTGGGCCTCACCGGCGCCGCCGGCCTGCAATTGATCAACCCCAAGACATGGATGATGGCCGTGGCGGTGGTCAGTGTGTTTGCCGGCAATGGGCCGGACCGCCAGGCGCAGGTGCTGTATTTGTCGCTGCTGTTTTTCGCGATTTCCCTGCCCTGTCTCGGCGCCTGGGCGATATTGGGGGCCGGCTCGAATCGGTTGCTGCGCTCGACCAAGGCGATGCAACGCTTCAACCGGTGCACGGCCTTGCTGCTGTTGGGTTCGACCTGGTTGAGCCTGCTGATCTGAAGACGAAAAAAAGGGAAGCCGTAGCTTCCCTTTTCACGTAGACACGCGCCTTAAAAATCGTAACGCACGCCAAAGTTGACGCCCCAAGGCTGGTCGATTTTCTTGCCCTGGCTGGTTTCGATGTCGGCATGCAACTTGACGTTCTCCGATACGGTCATGGCCACACCAGCCGCCAGCTCGATGCGCGAGCCGGACAGGTCGTTGTTGAAGCTCTGGTCGTTGATGAACACCTTGTTGCTCTGGTCAAACTCATGGGCCACCGCAGTGCGCAAGTAAGGCTGCAGGATACCGCCGCTGTCCAGTTGGATGTTCTTGCCCGCAGTCACACCGAGCTTGCCGACCACCGAGCTGGAACGATCACCCTTGGCGTGCAGCCCATTGGTCAGGTCGTAGCTTTGCGCCTGGGTGATGGTGGCCGACAACTGCCCATAAGGCTCGACGAAAAAGCCGTCGTCCAACTTGATATGGCGACCGAATTCAGCCGAAGCGCCCACGGCGTTTTGCGCATAGTTGCCTTTGGCTTTCTTGCCATCGCTCATGGTCACATTGTTATCGGTGTGCAACCGGTTGAGCTTGGCCACGCCATCGAAGTACAGACCGCTTTCAGCGTCCATCCAGGTGGCATAACCGCCCACGTAGTAGCTCTTGACCTCGCCGCTGCTGCCACGGTTCAGACTCAGGTCGGACACGCTGTGACCGGCCATCATACCGGCGATCCACTGGCCATCACCGCTCGACAACGGCGCGTCGGCACCGATGGTGAAGCCCTTCTGGTTTTGCGTGTAGCCCGCACCGTTCTTGTTGGCCGCCACATCGAACTTGTTGCCGTAGCTGCGCATCCACATACCGTTGCCCGCGCCTTCGCTGAAGCGCAATTCACCCATGCGCGTACGCAGGATGCTCATCTCGCCATACAGCACGGTCGGCGCGCTGTTGAACAAGGCCAGCACCGAGTGAGCGGTGGTACTGGTGCCGCGACGGGAGGGGTCGAGCAGCCAGTCGGTGCCTTCTTTCTTCAAGCCGTAATCGAAGGCGCCAATATCAACGGTGCCGCCCGCCAGGGCGAACTGCGCATCACCGCCTTCGGTGTGCACCACCTTGATCGGCTCGCCCTTGGCCAGCTCGGAGCCGGTGGCGGCCAACAGCAGGCTGTGGTTGCCTTCGGCCTTGCCCTGTACGTTGAGGAAGTCGGTCTGGTTGGTGGAAAAGTCGGTGTGCATGATGAAGGTGCCATTACCGTCCAGGCTCTTCACATCCAGTTGGTAAAACGCGTCCGGCGCGCCGAACTCCACGGCGCCACCGCCCATTTTCAAGGCGTCGACAGTGCTGTTGCCGACCAGCACCCACTTGGACGCTTCGTTCACGCTCAATTCGGCGACGTTCTTCAACTGGCCGGTCAGAAAGGCACCGTTATTGAGTTGCACTTTTGCCTGGCTGCCGTCTTCGACCACTACGTCACCGAACAGCGAGCTGCTGTCCACGTTCAGGTTGGCTGTGGAGCCGCCGGTGACTTCAAGGAGATTGCCGTTACCGCCGATCAGGTTGGAGCCATTGCGAACCTGGATGTCGGCGTTGCTGCCCTGCCGAGTGAAAATGGCCGCGCCGCTTGTGCCTTCAACGCTCGAACCGTCCAGCACCAGGCTGTTGCCCAGCACACCGGAGGTGCCGTCGATGCCCATTTGCACGCCGTTCAGCCCGCCGACAATGTGGCTGTTGGTGGCATAGGCCTGACCGCTGAACAGGGCAATCCCCACACCGGTCGCACCGGTGGCCTGCACCTTGGTATCGACCAGATCAAGTACGCTGTAGGCGCTGGCACTGGCGCCGCGCTGCGTGCCGGTGATGGTGGAGTTGACCACTTTGATCCTGGAGCCGACTTTGGACCCGTCCTGCCGGCCGGCGGCCAGCCCGCTGCCATTCTTGTTGAGGATGTTGCTGTTGGTGATCAATACATTGCTGTCGCTGGACTGCAAGGCGGTACTCGCGGTGCTACGCGCAATGACATCGGAGCCGTCGATACGAACACTGGACGCGTAAGCGGTGATGTCCTGGGTCGAGCTGCCCGGGTCGAGTGTCAGGATTGCGGACTGACTGGTAATGTTCCTGGTGACCGCGCCCTTGACGGTAAAGCCGGAGCCTGGCTTTAACTCAAACGCGTCCGGGGTTCCCCCAGGCACGACGAAATCGTCAGGCTTGGTGATGACACGGGCTTCGGCGGCATGCGCGACAAGCATCAGCAAGGTAACGGCGTTGACTTTCAACGCCAGACTTAAAGGCGATGGCTTGAAATTGAATACAATTGACATTGAACGGACCTCTGGGTTGGCATTCCTTCACGGAAAAAATATGGCCGGATCCAAAGTGCGCGGGAGCCAGCCAAACGAGCGGTGCCAAGGTATCCAGAGCGGTTACCATTTTATGTAGGAATAATCTTAAGTAGCCGTATGAACTGGGGTTAGGAGGCGAAGTCGAGGTGGATTTTTTTGCGTAAAAAAACCTAAGAGCGGAGTTAGCGCTCTTAGGCTTAAGTGGTTAAACACAGCTAGGCGGGTACGGGAGTTCCATCACAGAAGGTCCCGGGAGTGCCGGGGGCGCCGGCTTTATGGCCGCGCGCACGATGGAGCGCCTCGTCGGACTTCAAGGGGCTGCCAGCGAATGGGATGGTGTACCAGAGTTTCATTGACCCCGTAAGGCGCGCAGCGGAATTGGGTTGGATGGTTTTAAAAATGTCCGCGTAAGGTCCCAGGTTCATTTCAAACCCAAGATTTCTGTCGCTCTCCGTCAGGATAGTCCTGGTTCTCATGCCAACCGCAGCGGCGACGGGCAATGTTCCAGCATCATCGCTGTAACCCTGGGAATTTAACGTCACTACCATACTTATTTGAAACTCATTGCTCGGCGGAATAAATACGATTAGATCACCGGGGGGCGGCCCGACAGGCCTGAAACTGTCACAGTTGATGAAACCTGTCCCCGTGAGGTTTCTAACCACCGGTCTGTCCAGTGAGATAACGATCGCAGTCACGTCAACGGGTGTGAGGGGTGCTTGCTGTGTATTAGAGGTGCCCGCCGATTCAATCGTGTAATACGCCAACTTGGTACCGTTTTTACCGTCGAAGATGTCGGCCCACGGGATGCGCATATCGACCTCTTCGTCAGCGACGCCACCGGTGATCAGGCGGGTATCAACGATCTTTCCGTTATAAAAAAGCTTGATCGTAAAGTCTCTGGCGTCAGGTGTCGGTGCCTCGTCCCACAGCCTGATCCGCGCGATGGCATCTCGGGACGCATGCGCCGGGGTCAATTGGTCGTCATCCGGCCCTTCACTGCCGTCCAGCCGCACACCTATCACACGTACGGGATTGAGCTTGGTGTTGATCGGATCGGGACCGTCCGGGGTTGGGCCTACGACAAACAGGTCCAGATCGGTCGTCGCCGTCAAGCCCGCCGGGTAACTGACGGAGCGGCGCTTGACCGCATAAGAAACCGTCAATTGCAGCAGCCCTACCGTTGCCCCGTAGAGTGCGACCAGCGTTGCGTAATCGACATGCACGGGAACGGGAAAAATTGCGCTCCCAACCGGAAAGTCAGGCAAGGTTATCGAGCCAAGGCTGGTGGTGAGGGTGATACTCAGCATATCGTCCGCGCGCAGTACATTATCGTATTGGGGAATACGCACTATCGCACCGTTAAGTGCCGCGACATCTGCACGGTTGATCAAACCATCGCCGGGGACCGCCAAGTCGATGGTAGGCGCCTTGAAATTACCGGGTTTGGGAAACAGGCTTACATCCAGGTTAAACGCGCCAGACAACCTCGACTCATTGCCCGCCGCATCCACAATCACATAGCGCAAACTATGCAAGGCATCCGGATGGGCTTGAACCACCGACAGCGGCAACGGCAAACTGAGGTCTGCGGGGATCGTCCAAAACGGGTTCGGGTCACCGGGTACCGGCAAATACGGTTCATCCGAATTTGCAAAATAAAGCAGCGCCCTGTCCCCTGGAGCTTTACCTTGCCCCACATAATCGGGGAATGTGAAGATTGCCGTCTCATTGGGTTTGCTCAAGAAATAATCGGCATCTACGCTATCGGGTAAATCAGCCGGGGGAATAGGTGCGGGAATGGTACCTACCCAACTTTCATAGGGTGCCTCAAGATCGATGATAAGCAATTGCGGGTTGGACTCGGTCTTGTTACCGAGATTGAAGACCTCTATGGCATATTTCAGCTTATTGATACCGACAGGGCGCCGCCCGCGTACAACATTTATTTCAAGCCCGGTGGCAGAAACATTCGCTGCCGGAACAATAATAGGGTTTACCCAGTCCGCCTCATCATTAGGTTGGACCCACAGCGTATAGACATCAGGTTCCAGCGGATTGGTACTGAAATCATCCGGCCGCGGAATCGTCACCATCATGTCTTCGCTCAGAGCGACGGACTTGGTGATCAACCCGGGAAATCCGGGCACCTCCCCCTCCAGTTTGGCGTCCGGAAAAGCGAGCACATCCGGGTTGGCCTTGCGTTCATTTTGGAAGTTGCGAATAGCGTCCAACGTTTGCCTTTTCATAGTCTCTCCAGGATTTTTCAGGTAAGCGTAACTTCGAGGCGCGAGAATCCGCGCCCTGCAACATTGCGAGAACTTCCAACACTCGCTGAATAACTGCAGCGTTAACGTCAGCCAATAAAATGCTATAGCCGCTTCAACTTACTCAGGCAGAACGCGCGTGGCTTGCCCTGTCGCTGAGCAGTTAATAAGGTCACCCGCCTTACAATACCCGCCGCCGGCATAGTTCAAATCGATACGAATTCTTCTGGGCTCGGACTCACCGATCAACACGCCACGACGCCTGACTTGATAAAACACTTGCGCAGAACCAAAGTCGCACATCGGTATAACTTTTTCTTCATAGGGCGCTACCGTAAAGTCCAATCCATTGATCAAGTCATAATCGTTATCAAAGGATTTGCTTTCTGCATAGCGAGACTCTTCAATCACCGGTCCTTCCCAATTATTCGTGAGGTACCCCGCCCAGAAAAACCTCACGACATCATCACGTTCAAAACGTAGATCATTGGCTATATGCCAATGCACGCCATAAAACACCTCGGGTTTTGAACAACAGGATAAATAACCGGCTCCGCCGACCAGGGTATGTTTGAGTATCGGCGATGGAAATGAGATCAGCGTGCCAGTGTTGACATTGACGAACGTGTTTTCAGACTGCTGATCATTCACACCATTACTGGTGGTGTAGTACACGGGCAAGGCAGGATGAATAAAACCTGCCATGACCGCCCACGGAATGACCGTGGAAAACACCAACTGCCCTTCGACATCGCCCGCCTGAACCGTGTAGGACGCGACCGGCCCGACACCGTTCCAGAAGAACCGCAGGACTTGCCCCGGCTCCGGCTTTTCATACAGGAACACACGGGCCCGTGCGCCGGCAGGGTTGTCATCATGGTTGACCACATTCGGCAGGTTGGACACCAGCCCGCGAACCTCTGCCAGGGGTAAATCCGGATTCAGCAGCGCCGGCGCATTGGCGTGGTCTTGCCCGGCGATAGTCAGGTTCACATTCACGCGAATGCCAAACGAAGGAAAGGCGGGCAGCGCTCCGCGAATAATCTCATAGCGTACCGGTACCGTTTCCGGGGCCAGCGTATCCGTCAGAGGCCCTCGCAGCACCGTCCACGGAATCGGCACATCGGTGGGGAACGTATCGACGGGATGGAGCGAGGTGGGCCGGCCTTTCCAATACACCACAACCTGATCCCCCGGCGCCCAGTCGGTATAGCTGCCGATCCGCACAAAAATCCCGGCCCTGGCGTCTTCACGATTGATCAACAAATCGCTGTAACGCTCAGGAGGATAGATTTCGGGAAACGGCAGATCAGAAGGCAAAGGGATCAGGCCCAGTCGAAACTGAAGGCCCGCACTGCGATCACTGAAATTGCCGGCCTTGTCAAAAATGCGAAAAAAGATATAAGCGTCACCATTGTCCAAACCGCGAAATACGTCGGCGGGCAGATACGCGATCAGTGGTTCGCTACTCGATACCCACTCGTACAGGCCGTCCTCACGCGCGACTGGTGGGTTGGGCAGATTGGAGGTGTAGAAGTGAAGGACGTCGCCATCGCTACGTCCCCTGTAAGGCGGCACATGAAACGCAACGAGAGGGTTGGCGAGCAGATACGCCTCGTCCATCACCGGTGACGGCGGCACCACAAACTCCAGATGATCCGCAGGGTTCAACAACTGGGGCTCATCCATGTCCACGGTGAGTGTGCGTTTAGGGTCCAGCACAGTCACCCCGCCAAATGAGTCGGTGACGGAGTAATAGAGCTCAACGGGGCCCGATAAGGCGCGCAGTACGACCAGCGGAATGAACATTTGGTGGTCGATCGGTAGTGGCGGTGGCGGCGCATTGATCGTCAGGGAGTCGCTATAGACCACCGTACCGCCCCGTGACCAATACAGAGTCAGGATATGGGGCGTATCCAGCGGTTCCGGTGGCGGCCCCCACTGGGGGATAAGCACCTCAAGCGGTGCAAGCATCAGCGCCGCCGGAATCAGGCCCTCCGGATCCAGCGGGTCCACCCCGGGAATAATCATCGGGGCCAATGCCAGGGGCCCGTTGTCATACAGCCTGGAGCTGTCGGCGCTGATCGCTGATTCGTAGGTATCGGACATAAACATTTCCTCAACATGGCAGCCGGGAACAACCAGCAATCACCGTAAGAGCCGGCCTGGGGTTGAAGAAATTAAAGCCTCAATCACACCCGTTCGATACTGTCAGAACTCACAGGTGTGGCTATCCACTCGTCGGATTCCAGCCGTTCAAGCACGCAGGTCCATCAGGTTTTTTCTTGACGACTCGCACGGTGTGGTGTCTTCTGAAACCGGTTTCAGCGTGTACCGATTGTTTAATTCCAATAAGAAAGGCCCGCCACCGTGACTTCTTTTTCCTCCGCCCAGCGCAGCCGTGTGACCATGCTCAATGTGGCCGAACGCGCCGGTGTGTCCAAAGCCAGTGTGTCGCGCTTTATCGGCGACGACCGCGCCCTGCTCTCCGATGCCATCGCCCTGCGTATCGAGCAGGCCATCGCTGAACTCGGCTACCGCCCCAACCAGATGGCCCGCGGCCTCAAGCGCGGACGCACACGCCTGATCGGCATGCTGGTGGCCGATATCCGCAATCCCTATTCCATCGCGGTGATGCACGGTGTCGAAACCGCCTGCCGCCAGCACGGCTACAGCCTGGTGGTGTGCAACACCGACCGCGATGACGAGCAGGAGCGCCAGCACCTGGCGGCGCTGCGCTCGTACAACATCGAAGGGCTGATCGTGAATACGCTTGGCCATCACCTCGACCAACTGCTGGAACTGCAACGGGAAATGCCCCTGGTGCTGGTGGACCGCAAGGTTGAGCCGCTGCACAGCGACTTGGTCGGCCTGGACAACCCGGCGGCGGTGCGTATGGCGGTGGAGCACCTGGAGCAACAGGGTTATCGCGACTTGCTGCTGGTCAGCGAAGCCACCGATGGCACCAGTTCGCGCCTGGAGCGCCTGCACAGTTTCAACGCCGAGATTGCCCGGCGCCCGGACTTGACCGGTGCCATGGTTGAACTGGATGGCGAGCTGGAGAGCCGCCTGCGAACCTTTCTGGCCAAGCCCGGCCCCAAGGCGCTGTTTTGCGCCAACGGTGTTGCTGCGCTGGCCTGTACACGGGCGCTGAAAAACCTGGGCAGCAACCTGTTCGATGATGTCGGCCTGATCGCCCTGGATGACCTGGAGTGGTATCCACTGGTGGGCAACGGCATCACCGCCCTCGCCCAGCCCACTGAGGCGATTGGCGCCACCGCGTTTGACTGTCTGCTCAAGCGCCTGCGTGGCGACACAGCCCCCACCCGCACCCTGGATTTCCTGCCCCAACTGATCATCCGAGGCTCCACCCAACTCCCTGTGGGAGGGGGCTTGCCCCCGATTGCGGTATATCAGTCAGCTCAGCTGTAGCTGACCCAACGCAATCGGGGGCAAGCCCCCTCCCACATTTTGCTCTGCGGATAAAAATGAAACCGGTTTCAGAGGTAAACAATAATGCATGAATATCCCGTCTCCATCAGCCTTTCCAGCTACGGCGCCGACCTCGTGCGCCAGCAGGGCCAATTGAGTTTGGTCGCACTGTTGAGCGCCGCCGGTGCCCGGCGCATCGAATGGCGTGAAGAACTGCTCACCACCGAACAGCCCGACACGCTGGCCGGCGCCGCCGCCGAGCACGGCCTGGACTCGGTGTTTTCCTCGCCCCTGGAACTCTGGGTGGCCGGGCGTGCCCAGCCTAATCCGGACCTCGCCGCCACCCTCGACCGCGCCCAGGCCTTCGGCTCGGGCTGGCTGAAAGTCTCCCTGGGTTACTTCACCGACACCAACGACCTGGAGAGCCTGCAGGCCCTGCTCGATCGCCACGCGGTCAAGCTGCTGGTGGAAAACGATCAGACCCTGCATGGCGGCCGGATCGAGCCGATGCAACGGTTTTTCACCGAGGTCGAACGCCTGGGCTTGCCTGTAAAGATGACCTTCGACATCGGCAACTGGCAGTGGCAGGACCAGTCCGCCCTCACCGCCGCGCGCCTGCTGGGCCGGCATGTGGACTACCTGCACTGCAAGGCCGTCGCCCGTCGCGCGGACGGCAAGCTGGTGGCCGTGCCGCCCGGCGCCACCGATTTGCATCTGTGGGAACAACTGCTCACGCACATGACTCAAGGTATTACCCGGGCGGTGGAGTTTCCGCTGCAGGGCGATGACCTGGTCGAGGTGACCGCACAACAGGTCGCCACCCTCGCCCGCCTTGGCCAACCCCGTGTGGAGAATGCCCATGTCTGAGATCGATATCCTGTCGTTTGGCGAGACCATGGCGATGTTTGTCGCCGAGCAGACCGGCGACCTGGCCCAGGTCGGCCAGTTTCACAAACGCATTGCGGGCGCCGACAGTAATGTCGCGATTGGCCTGTCGCGCCTGGGTTTCAATGTGGCGTGGCTGAGCCGGGTGGGTGATGACTCCCTCGGGCGCTTCGTCGTCGACACCCTGGTCAGCGAAGGCCTGGACTGCGGGCATGTGGGCGTCGACCCGCTGCACCCCACCGGCTTTCAGCTCAAGTCCCGCGAAGAGTCCGGCGCCGATCCCCAGGTGGAATATTTCCGCAAAGGTTCGGCGGCCAGCCATTTGTCGGTTGCGGACATCCGCCCGGCCCTGCTGCAAGCCCGTCACCTGCATGCCACCGGAATTCCGCCGGCGTTGTCCGAGGCCACCCGCCAATTGTCGGTGGAGCTGATGACGCAGATGCGCAAGGCCGGGCGCAGCGTGTCATTCGACCCGAACCTGCGCCCCTCCCTGTGGAACAGCCAGGCGCAGATGATCCGCGAAATCAACGCCCTGGCCGGCCTGGCGGACTGGGTATTGCCCGGCCTGGGCGAAGGCCGGCTGCTCACCGGTTTCGATGACCCGGCGGATATCGCCGCGTTCTACCTCGACCAGGGTGCCGAAGCCGTGGCGATCAAGCTCGGCCCCGATGGCGCCTATTACCGTACGCAGATGGACCAGGGCTTTGTCGCCGCCGTGCGCGTGGACACGGTGGTCGACACCGTGGGCGCCGGCGATGGTTTTGCCGTGGGCATGATCAGCGCCCTGCTGGAAAACGCCAGTTTTCCCGAGGCGGTACAACGCGGCAACTGGATCGGCAGCCGCGCCGTACAGAGCCGTGGCGACATGGAAGGGCTGCCTACCCGCGCCGAACTACCCCACCGATCCGTTGCATAACCCACTACCTGTTGCCACAACTACAACAAGCTCAGGAGCAACCTTATGGAAACCGCGAAACTTGCCACCCGCCGTTGGTGGTACATCATGCCCATCGTGTTTATCACCTACAGCCTGGCCTACCTGGACCGCGCCAACTATGGCTTCGCCGCCGCCTCCGGGATGGCCGAAGACCTGATGATCACCCCGGGCATGTCGTCCCTGCTCGGCGCGCTGTTTTTCCTTGGCTACTTTTTCTTCCAGGTGCCGGGGGCGATCTACGCGCAGAAGCGCAGCGTCAAGAAACTGATTTTCGTCAGCCTGATCCTGTGGGGCGGCCTGGCCACCCTGACGGGCGTGGTGTCCAACGCCTACATGCTGATCGTGATTCGCTTCATGCTCGGGGTGGTCGAAGCCGCGGTGATGCCGGCGATGCTGGTGTACCTGTGTCACTGGTTCACCCGCGCCGAACGCTCGCGGGCCAACACCTTTCTGATCCTCGGCAACCCGGTGACCATGCTGTGGATGTCGGTCGTCTCGGGCTATCTGGTGCAGCATTTCAGCTGGCGCTGGATGTTTATCATCGAGGGCTTGCCGGCGGTGCTGTGGGCGTTTATCTGGTGGAAGCTGGCCGATGAGCGCCCCAAGGATGCCAAGTGGCTGAGCGACAGCGAAAAGCAAAGCCTGGAAAGCGCCCTGGCCGCCGAACAGGTGGGTATCAAGGCGGTGAAGAACTATGCCGAAGCGTTCCGCTCGCCGAAGGTGATCATCCTCGCGCTGCAGTTCTTCTGCTGGAGCATTGGCGTGTATGGCTTTGTATTGTGGTTGCCATCGATCCTCAAGGCCGGCCTGAAAATGGACATGGTCGAGGCCGGCTGGCTCTCGGCGCTGCCCTACCTCGCTGCCGTGATCGGCATGCTGGTGGTTTCCTGGGGCTCGGACAAGCTGCAAAAGCGTAAACGCTTTGTATGGCCGCCGCTGTTGATTGCCTCGATTGCCTTTTATGCCTCTTACGCCCTCGGCGCGGAACACTTCTGGTGGTCCTACACGCTGCTGGTGATTGCCGGCGCGTGCATGTATGCGCCGTATGGCCCGTTCTTCGCCATCGTCCCGGAAATCCTCCCGGCCAACGTCGCCGGTGGCGCCATGGCGCTGATCAACAGCATGGGCGCGCTGGGCTCGTTCGGCGGCTCCTATCTGGTGGGTTACCTCAATAGCAGCACCGGCTCGCCCGGGACCTCCTACCTGCTGATGAGCGGTGCATTACTGCTGTCGGTGGTGCTGACGATTTTCCTCAAGCCGGGTGCCAGTGACCGTGAGCGCACGCCCTTGGCCACCCTCGACATGAAGGCCCATTCCTGATGAAAAAATCCGTGGTTTTATACAAAAAGCTGTCTGCGCCGCTGATGGCGCGCCTGCATGAGCAGGCCGACGTGACACTGATCGACGCCCTGGACGAGGCCGGCCTGGTCCGCTTGCGCGACGCCCTGCCGGGCGCCCACGGGCTGCTGGGCGCAAGCCTGCGCCTGGATGCCGGGCTGCTCGACCTGGCGCCGAAACTGGAGGCGGTGGCGAGTGTCTCGGTGGGCGTCGATAACTACGATATCGACTACCTCACCCAACGCGGCATCCTGCTCAGCAACACGCCGGACGTGCTCACCGAAACCACCGCAGACACCGGCTTTGCGCTGATTCTGGCGACTGCCCGGCGCGTGGTGGAACTGGCCGACCTGGTGCGCGCCGGCCAATGGAACAAGAACATCGGCCCGTCGCATTTCGGCAGCGACGTGCACGGCAAGACCCTGGGCATCATCGGCATGGGACGCATCGGCGAAGCCCTGGCCCAGCGCGGGCACTGTGGCTTCGGCATGCCGGTGATCTATCACAGCCATTCGCCCAAGCCTGCGGTAGAAGCCCGCTTTGACGCGCAGTACCGCAGCCTGCCGGATTTGCTCAAGGAAGCCGATTTCGTCTGCCTGACCTTGCCGCTCACCGCCGAGACCGAGAAGTTGATCGGCGCCGAGGAGTTCGCGCTGATGGGGCCGGAGACGATCTTCATCAACATCTCACGGGGCAAGGTGGTGGACGAAGCGGCGCTGGTCGAGGCCTTGCAACAGCGCACCATTCGCGCCGCCGGCCTGGATGTGTTCGAGAAAGAGCCGCTCGATCACGCGTCCCCGCTGCTGCGCTTGAACAATGTGGTGGCGACGCCGCACATCGGCTCGGCGACCCATGAGACGCGCGAAGCGATGGCCAGGTGTGCGGTGGATAATCTGTTGCAGGCGTTGGCGGGCGAACGGCCGCGGAATCTGGTGAACGCAGACGCCTGGAAACAATAGCGCCCTGACAACAGGGATCAAATGTGGGAGGGGGCTTGCCCCCGATGGCGGCCTCAGAGCCGACCGGGATGTTGGATCAGATCGAGTACATATCCGTTTCTGCGGTAACGGCTGCAATAGGTTCCGCTTTTACAGCGGCTCACTTTTGAAAAGCGCAAAAGTAAGCAAAACGCTCT
>NZ_CVTU01000088.1:0-19177 GCF_900004965.1 Pseudomonas sp. 44 R 15 | reverse complement strand
GGCTAACCCGGCGTCCTGCCGGGTTGCCCACGGATTCAAGCCTGCGTTCGGCCAGCGTGGTTTAACGGGGCGCCTAAGATCAAGATCAAGAGCGGCTCGCTTCGCATCGTGGTTACGGTTGGCGCTACTGAGTTGTGTAGACAGCCCCCTCCCCCATTTGAACCGTATTTCAGATTTTAGATAACGAACCGGGCCACCATCGCGTTCAGATCCACCGCCAAGCGTGACAGCTCATGGCTGGCCGCACTCGTTTGATTGGCGCCCGCCGCCGATTGTGTCGCCAGGTCGCGGATATTCACCAGGTTGCGATCCACCTCGCGCGACACCTGGGCCTGCTCTTCGGACGCGCTGGCGATCACCAGGTTGCGTTCGTTGATCAGGCTGATCGACTGGGTGATCTGCTCCAGTGCAACACCGGCGGCACGGGCCATTTCCAGGGTACTTTGGGTGCGCTGGTTGCTCTGCTGCATCGATTGCACGGCTTCACCGGTGCCGTTCTGGATGCCGGCGACCATTTTTTCGATTTCCTGGGTCGACTGGGCCGTGCGATGAGCCAGTGCGCGCACCTCGTCGGCCACCACCGCAAAGCCACGCCCGGCTTCACCGGCGCGTGCCGCTTCGATCGCGGCGTTGAGCGCCAGCAGGTTGGTCTGCTCGGCAATCGCGCGGATCACGTCGAGGACCTTGCCGATGTCCCGCCCTTGCGCCGCCAGCCCTTCGATCATGGCCGCCGTGTTTTGCACGTCCTGGGTCATGGTCTGGATCGCGCCGACCGTCTCGACGACCCGGTCGCGGCCTTCCCGTGCGGCCTGGTTGGATTGGCCGGAGGCTTCGGAGGTGGACACCGCGTTGCGCGCCACCTCTTCCACCGCCGCAGTCATCTCATTGACCGCCGTGGCCGCCTGGTCGATTTCATTGTTCTGTTGCTGCAAGCCTTTGGAGGCTTCCTCGGTGACAGCGCTCAGTTCTTCGGCAGCCGACGCCAACTGCGTGGCCGAGCCTGCAATGTGCTGGATGGTCTGGCGCAGGTTGGCCTGCATGGTCGACAAGGCACTGATCAGCCGCGCCGGTTCGTCCTTGCCATCGTCTTCGATAGCCGTCGTCAGGTTGCCGCCGGCGATACTTTCAGCCGCTTGCACGGCCTTGCGCAACGGCGCGACGATGCTGCGGGTCAGCAGCCAGGCCAGCAACACCGTGAGCAACGCAGCGGCCACCGACACCAGGATGACGCCGGTAATGGCCACTTCGTAGCTGTGTTCTGCCTGGGTATCGGCGGCCTTGGCACCGGCGGCGTTGAGCGCGATCAGTTTGTTCAACTGCTCGCCCATCTGGTCGGTGCCGTCTTTGATACGGCTGTTGATCAGCGCGCGCATTTCATCGACCTTGTCTTGTTTGGACAAGGCAATCATGTCGGCTTGCGCCTTGAAATAGTTGTCCAGGGTGGTCGCAAATGCCTTGTACAACACCGTCTCCTCGGCACCTGCCGGCAGCGAGGCGTAATGGGTCTGCGCCGCCTTGACCTTGTCGACCAGCACGCCGATGCGGGTTTCGGCTTCCTGCAGGGCGACCGGCTCACGGTTGACCAGCACGCGAAAGGACAGGATGCGCATGCGCAACACGTTTTCCGTCATTTGCCCCAGGTACGTCACGCTGGGCAACTGATTGGTGCTCATGTCCAACGAAGCCTGGCGCATCAGGGTCATGCGGTCGACTGCAAATACCCCCAGGATGACCACCAGAACGGCGATGAAGGCAAACCCGAGAAAGGCGCGAGGGGCGATATTCAGATGACGGAGGGACATAGGGCTGCTCTCAGAAAGGGTGTTTGCGCGCACCCCTGCCGCGAAACGATCGGTCAGCGACAATGCGCTGCCAGACTTTGGCCACCGTTGTTGTTATTGATAGGTGGACCTATAAGAACTATCGGCACGCCCGAGGGTTTTATGCAGGGGTTTCATAAATATTTTTTTACACTTCAGGCAATCCGCCGTTTCTGGCATCCTGCGCCTCCATTTTCCGACCCGAGCCCTCATTTTGTCTGACGCTCAAGCCCCTCGCCCGCGCTATAAATCCGACCTGATCTACGGCCTGGAAGACCGTCCGCACTTCACTGCGGCGGTGTTTGCCGCCCTGCAGCATGTGCTGGCGAGCTTCGTCGGCATCATCACCCCGACCCTGATCGTCGGTGGCGTGTTGGGCCTGGAAAGTGAAGTGCCGTATCTGGTGAGCATGGCGCTGTTCGTCTCGGGGCTCGGCACCTTCGTGCAGGCACGCACGTTCGGCCCCATCGGCTCGGGCCTGTTGTGCCTGCAGGGCACCAGCTTTTCCTTTATCAGCGTGATTTTGAGCGCCGGGTTCATGGTCAAGGCTCGCGGCGGCGGTACCGATGAGATTCTTTCGACGATCTTTGGCATCTGCTTTTTCGCAGCCTTTATCGAAGTGGTGCTCAGCCAGTTCATCGGCAAGTTGCGCAAGCTGATTACCCCGGTGGTCACCGGCACCATCATCACCTTGATGGGGTTGTCGTTGATCAAGGTCGCGGTGACCGACATGGCCGGCGGTTTCGGCGCCAGCGACCTGGGCGCGGCGAGCAATATGGGCCTGGCGGCGCTGGTGCTGCTGACCATCGTGGTGCTCAACCGCTTCGACAACCCGTTCCTGCGCCTGGGCTCGATCGTGATCGGCCTGACCCTGGGTTTTGTCGTGGCCTGGTGGCTGGGCCGCGTCGACATGGCCGCCCTGCCCCAGGTGCCGCTGATCAGCGTGCCGGTGCCGTTCAAGTACGGCTTCTCGTTCGACTGGGTGGCGTTCATCCCGGTGGCGGTGATCTTCCTGATTTCGCCCCTGGAAGCCGCCGGTGACCTGACCGCCAACTCGATGATTTCCCAGCAGCCGGTCAAAGGCCCGCGGTATATCAAGCGCATCAAGTCCGGCCTGCTCGCCGACGGCCTCAACTCGGCGATGGCGGCCACCTTCAATAGCCTGCCGATGGTGACCTTCGCCCAGAACAACGGCGTGATCCAACTGACCGGCGTGGCCAGCCGCTACGTGGCCTACTTCATCGCCGGCCTGCTGGTGCTGCTGGGGCTGTTCCCGATGATCGGCGCGGTGCTGCAACTGATGCCCAAACCGGTGCTGGGCGGCGCGACCCTGATCATGTTTGGCACCGTGGCCGTGGCCGGCATCAAGATCCTCGCCGAAGCCGGGTTGCACCGACGCAACGTACTGATCGTGGCGATTTCCCTGGGGATGGGCCTGGGCGTTGCGGCCGTGCCCGAAGTGCTGCGCGACTTGCCCAAGGCGCTGCATAACATCTTTGAGTCGCCGATCACCGTGGGGGCGTTCTGTGCCATCCTGCTGAACATTTTCCTGCCCGAAGCGTTCATAGAGCTGGAAGAAGATGAATTCGATCCGGAGTCCTCGACCCTCAAGGTCATGCAGGACCCGGACGTTACGAAACAGTAGGAGCACGTTCAGATGCGCAAGCTCATGGTGGTATCGGTGTTGTTGCTGACCTTGAGCGCCTGCGCGCTGTTGCCCCAGCGCGATCCGGTCAACATCAACGTGGTCGGCATCGAACCGCTGCAAAGCCAGGATTTGGAAGTGCGCTTCGCCGTCAAACTGCGGGTGCAAAACCCCAATGAAACGGCGATCGACTACAACGGCGTGGCGCTGGGCCTGGAAGTCAATGGCCGGCCGCTGGCGTCCGGGGTGAGTGATCAGGCGGGCAGCATCCCGCGTTTCTCCGAGACGGTGCTGATGGTGCCAGTGAGTGTTTCGGCGTTTTCGGTGTTGCGCCAGACCCTGGGCCTGAGCCAGACCCAGAGCCTGAATAACCTGCCGTATGTACTGCGCGGCAAGCTGGCGGGTGGGTTGTTTGGGACCATGCGCTTTGTCGAGCGCGGCACCCTGGATTTGCCCAACACCGCAACCTGGTGACCCTCATGCAACCGACGCTATTGACCCAACGCCTGATCCTGCGCCCGCTGGTACTGGACGATGCCGAGGCGATCCAGCAACAATTTGCCCATTGGGAAGTGGTGCGCTATCTCAATGCCATGGTGCCCTGGCCCTACCCGGCCGATGGCGCGCGCCGCTATCTTGAGGAACTTGCCCTGCCCGCCATGGCTCGCGGTGAGCAGTGGCACTGGTCGATTTGTCTTAGAAGCGCGCCTGAACAGTTGATCGGCAACATCAATCTGACGGACGAGCAGGATGACAATCGCGGCTTCTGGCTGGGCCCGCAGTGGCAGGGGCAAGGGTTTATGTCCGAGGCCAGTGCCGCCGTGACCGACTATTGGTTCAGCGTACTTGAGCGCCCCGTGCTGCGCGCGCCCAAGGCGGCGCCAAACCTGGGGTCACGGCGAATTTCCGAGCGTACGGGCATGCGTCTGGTCAGGACGGATGAGGGTAAATTCGTCGCCGGCACGCTCCCACGGGAGATCTGGGAGATCACTCGCCAAGAGTGGCTGAAATCCCAATCCCCCAAACCCTGAAAATCAAATGTGGGAGGGGGCTTGCCCCCGATTACGGTCAGTCAAGCGTACGCCGCCCTCTGTAGGAGCGAGCTTGCTCGCGAAAAACGTCAACGATAACGTGTGCCTCCTGAATGAACGCGGTGCCTGTGAGTTTTTCGCGAGCAAGCTCGCTCCTACAAAAAGCCTTAACTGACTGGCATTAAGCCAAGCCCCCTCCCACATTTTTAACCGCGTTTAGTCAGTGATAGAGCGCACGCCCGGCTTGGCGCGCTCGTCCACCGTCAACTCAAAAATATCCGGCCTGGCGTAGTGCCCCACCACGTCATAGTCATAGCGTGCCCGCACCAACTCATCGGTATCGATCCGCGCCGTCAACAGCCCCGCTTCACCCACCAGCGGCCCGGCAAGGATGTCGCCCATCGGCCCGACGATCACGCTGCCACCGGCAATCAACGGACGATCCGCCGGCCAGTTGGCAACCTCCACGCCCAACGCCTCGGGCGAGGCCTGCACCTGGCAGGCGCTTACCACAAAGCAGCGCCCTTCATGGGCCACGTGGCGCATGCTCACCTGCCACATCTCGCGTTCATCCACGGTGGGCGCGCACCACACCTGTACACCCTTGGCGTACATCGCGGTGCGCAACAGCGGCATCATGTTTTCCCAGCACACTGCGCCGCCAATGCGCCCTACCGCAGTGTCGACTACCGGTAAGGTGGAGCCATCGCCCTTGCCCCAGATCAGTCGTTCGGTGCCGGTAGGCATCAGCTTGCGGTGCTTGGCAACCAGGCCGCCCGACGGCTCGAAATACAACACGGTGCAATACAAGGTGCTGCCACTGCGCTCGATCACGCCGAGCACCAGGCTGGCACCGGTGCGCGCCGATAACCCGGCCAGCGCCTCGGTCTCGACACCCGGCACATCGATGGCATTGGCAAAATACCGCGCAAAGGCTTCACGGCCCTCGGGCAGGCGGTAACCCAGTTGCGTGCCAAACCCTTCGCCCTTGGGATAGCCGCCGAGCAAGGCCTCGGGCATTACCACCAGTTGCGCGCCGCTGCGCTGAATCTGCTCTTCATAGCTCAGTATCTGTTTGAGGGTTTCGGCCTTGCCGCCCGGCAGCGAGCCAATTTGTAAAGCAGCCACAGTAGAAACAGGCATCACAGTCACTCCAAGTCGGTGGGGGTTGCCCATTCTCCGGCCAGGCTTGATCATGAATAAAGCCCACCTCAGTGCTAAATGATATGAGCCAGATAAATATCGCAGACGTCGACTTGAACCTGCTCAAGACCTTTGAAGCCCTGCATGACGAGTCCAGCGCCAGCCGCGCAGCGTTGCGCCTGGGGGTCACCCAGTCGGCCATCAGCGCCGGCCTGCGGCGTTTGCGCGAGTTGTACGGCGATCAGTTATTTGTGCGCACAGGACGTGGACTGGCACCCACGACACGCGCCAATCAGTTGAAACCGGTGATCAGCGAAGCACTGGACCGCTGCCGGCAAAGCCTGGCGATGATCAACCCGCAGAGCCCGAACTATCAGGGCCGCTCCGTGGTGCTGGGGCTGTCGGACGACTTTGAGATTGCCTACGGCCGTCGACTGATGGACAGCGTCGCACAGCGCCTGCCGAAACTGCGGGTCATTTTCCGCCAGACCCACAGCCAGATTGTCGCCGACGGCCTGCTCGACCGTAGCCTGGACCTGGCCATCACCGCCGGCGGTTTTGCCGAGCGGCGCCTGAGTCGGCAAGTGCTCGGCGAAGGTGACTATCGCTGCCTGGTGGACCCGGACAGCCTGGCGCCCGGCCAACAACAGATCGACCTGACGGAGTTCGTCGCGCGTGAGCATGTGCTGGTGTCGTCGGGCGGGTTTATCGGCATTACCGATGAGGGTTTGGCGGCGCGCGGCTTGCGCCGCCAGGTGTGCGCGTCCACCAGCCACTTTGCCGCGCTGGCGTTTCTGCTCAAGGGCAGCATGGCGGTGGCGACGATCCCCGGGCATGCCGCCGAGGCCATCGCCCGCCTGACCGGCTTGCGCGTATTGCCCTGCCCGCTGGCGCTGCCGCGCTACCCGGTGGAACTGGGCTGGCGCACCCAGGCCCAGCTTGACCCTATGCTGTTGAAGGTGCGTGAGGCGATCGAGGCGAGCTTTATTTAGCCGCTGCCATCAGCTTGTTGACTTCACTGCGCACCATGTTGGAAAACTCCGGCGGCGACATGCCGTCAAGTTCGGCACGCACCCATTCGGCCCATTTGCCCTTGCGCTTGGCGCGCTCACCGAACAACCGCGCGGCTTCGCCCTTGGCCTTGCCCAGGTTGGTTTGCCACAGGTCGTAGAGACGGGACTTTTCATCTTCCAGCTCGGCGCGTTCGGCGAGGGTCTTGTTGGCGAGATTGAAGCTCATGTTGAATTACCTGCTGCACAAATAGGGAACATCTTACACTGAAGGTCCAAAGGACCCGATTTGGATTTTGCCGCAAATGGGCGGCCGGCAAAATAACTGCAACTTTTGCCGGCGCCCGATACTCCATTGTTCACTGTCACATTCACTTGCAAGGAGTCACACATGGCCCGCAAAACCGCCGCCCAATCCGTCGAAGATCAAATCAAGGACCAAGCCTTCAGCGAACTGACTGCGCTGATCGAAGAATCCGACAAACTGCTCAAAAGCAGCGCGTCCCTGGTGGGTGAGGAAGGTGAAACCCTGCGTGAGCAGGTTGCCATCAAACTCAAGCAAGCCCTGGACTCCGTGTCCAATGTGCGTGAGCGCAGCAAGCCGGTCGTGGATGCCACAGAGACTTACATCGGTGGCCACCCATGGCAGACCGTGGCCATTTCCGCAGGCTTTGGCCTGGTGGTTGGCCTGCTGCTCGGTCGCCGTAACTGACCGGTACGGGTTGCGCTGATTCAAAGCTGGAACGCGGTATAAATGTGGGAGGGGGCTTGCCCCCTCCCACATTGAGTTTCATTGTTCGCTGAATCCTATATATCTGCCGGCACCCTCGCCCCCGTGTTCAATCCCCCGCCCATTCCTGAAGCTGGTTCAGCTCCTGCACTGGCAGTTCTAAGCCTGTTTCCAGCGATTTTGCCCGTGCGCGATGGCGCCGATCCCCCGGTAACCGCCGCAACCCCACCGCATGCATCTGCCGCACCAGTTCATGGCTGCGCTCGGCAAAGCTTTGCCCGGCGGTCTTGCTCGGATCGATCACGATCAGTAACTGTCCGGTCCAGGGCGTACGCGCGCCCGGATGGTCGGCCCAGTTGAATTCAAAAGAAAAATGGCCGCCTGTCAGCGCTGCCGCCAGCAACTCGACCATCATCGACAACGCCGAACCCTTGTGCCCGCCAAATGGCAACAGCGCGCCGCCCTCGAGAATCGCTTTCGGGTCCTGGGTCGGCTGGCCCAGGCTGTCCACGCCCATGCCCGGCGGCAGACGTTCACCGTTGCGCGCGGCAATTTGCACATCACCGTGGGCGATGGCACTGGTGGCCAGGTCGAACACAATCGGCGCGCCGCCTGCCTGGGGCGCCGCGAACGCGATGGGGTTGGTGCCGAAGAGCGGCCGGTCGGCCCCGTGGGGTACCACGCACGTCATGCTGTTGACCATGCTGAGCGCCACCAGCCCTTCTTCGGCGAACGGTTCGACATCCGGCCATAACGCGGCAAAGTGATGGGAATTATGGATCGCCAGCAACGCAATGCCGGCGCTGCGGGCCTTGCTCACCAGCAGCGCACGCGCGGCCGCCAGGGCCGGCTGGGCAAACCCATTGCCGGCATCGACCCGTACGAAGCCTGACGCCACATCGCTGACCGTGGGCACGGCAGCGCCGTTGACCCAGCCGCTGGCCAGGGTCGACAGGTACCCCGGGATGCGAAAGATACCGTGGCTGTGGGCGCCATCACGTTCGGCGCTGGCGCAGTTGTGTGCAAGGATCGCCGCCACTTCCGGCGAGGTGCCGTGCCTGACGAAGATGCGCTGGAGCAATCCCACCAATTCAGTGAAGCTGATAAAGGCTGTGACAACGGTCGCAGACTGCGCAGGCATTTGAAGCTCCGTTTTTATGATTGGAAGGGGCAACGAATGGACATCCAGACCGTCGATTAAACACCACCCACGACGCTTGCTGTCAACTGACGGCGAGACTCAGGCTTGACTCAATAGTTACCCCCCGCCCGCCACGGCTGCCCGCCTACCCTGTGTGACCCTATTCACGCTGGAGACAGGCATGACCCGCGTCACCCCGCCGTATTTTTTTGACGAATTCCTGCTGCCCGTCAATCGCTCGACCCTGAGCGAACGCGAACGCGGCCTGGGGCTCACCGTCAAGGACCTGGAATGGCTGCACGGCATGTATTACGCCAGTGACGCCAGCCGCCAGGATACGCGCCTGCAACGCCACCCCATGCGCGTCGAAAGGCTGTTGATCAACCGGGTGGGCCACGCGGCGATCGTGCTCGCCGGCGCGTTTGCGATGAGCCCGAGCCCGGACGGGGCCAAGGCCCTGCTGTACACGCCCTACGGCGGTATCCAGGTGTTTGACAGCCACGCCGCGCTGCTCACAGAGCTCAGCCAGACGCTTGCCGATTCGCTGCAGCGCGTGGCGTTGCTCAGCTTCCTGTCGATCGCGCAGCGCAACAGCCTGTCGGCAGACAGCGTCTTTACACTCACCACCTCGCCGGTGCCGGGAGCGGTCATGGACGACCAGGAGCAAGCCCTGCAGGCCTGCCAACGGGAAAACGTGCAAGCGATGCTTGAGCACTTGCAGAAAACCCCGACCCTCTCGGACATGCTCGACACACTGCTCGGGATCATGGCGCACGCTGATTTCCCCGGCCTGGATCAACGCGAAACGCGGGTAAACTGCTTTATCCAAGGCCCGACGGACACCGACCGCCGCTGGATTGACTCCCTGGCGCTGCGTGAAGCGTTCCTGCAGTTTTATGTGAAACATGCCTGGCCTGCGGGGCAAACCCGCGAATTCATCAACCCCAAACATGTCACTGCCGACTTCACCCCGACCCGGCTGGAGCAAGACCGCGAGCATTGGGAAACGCTCATCGAGCAGACCTCCGGCACGCTGTCCAAACTGCTCGAGAGCCTGCTGCAGACCTACTGGAACGAAGACATCGACAGCGGCACCTCACGCCTTGATCTGTTCGCGCAGGTAATGGCGGACAAGTTCCGCCTCGACGTGCTGCTCAAACGCCAGGCCGGCATCCTCAGTGCCGACGAAAGCCACGTGCTCCAGGCCCTGTTCCTCAGCGACCAGGGCGCTCGCAGCGCCTACGCCGCCGACTTGAGCGTGGAGAAAGTGCGTATCCATGCGCCCTACCAGCACTACGTGGAACTGGCCAGCACCCTGATGCTGCATCAAAGCCACGCCTACCTCTACACCCAGTCCCGTGGTGTGCAGGTGCTCCAGGACCTGGATGACCTTAAAGACGCACTGCTGACCATGCTCACGGCGGCCGGACACGAAGACGAACTGCTCAATTTCCTGTCCCTGGACGAGCGCAACACCTTTATCGGTCTGGACTCGATCAACGTTGCCGCACGTCCAGTCTCCGGGCATGTGTTCAGCGACATGCTCGAAGACATCGTCGCCAAGCAGACCAGTAATATGAACCATGCCCTGGGCCTGTATCGCAGCAGCGCCGGCCAGGTGGACCTGGATGCCTTGCTCGATTACGCCCTGGACATCCGCACCATGCTCGACAGCCGCCTGGCCGACCTGGACACCCATGGGCGCTGGACGATACATCCCGTCAGCAGCGGCAATGGCCGTCCGTCCACCGTGCAGGCCGAGCGCGCCAAGCTGCACCAGCAGCGCCTGCGAGCTGTCGAGGAAGGCCTGAACAGCGAACGCCTGAACCACCCGACATTGCGCAGCATGGTCACCCTGGCCCTGAACACGGAACTGCAGACGCGCCAACTGGACCTCAAGGCCGATGACGTCTTTATCAATACCTACGCCTCCAGTGCCCAGCAGCGCGAAGAGCGCCTGCCCGTGTCGTCCCTGAACATGGTTGAACACTTCATCGAGCGCCTGGGCCAGGCGAGCAAGCCGCTTCCCGTGTCGTCCAGGACGGGCTTCTACGAAAGGCGCAACCAGGGGGTTGCGCTGAAGCTCAATAACCTCACCCTCAAAACCTTCAATGACACGATCGAACGGGTGTTGAAGGTTTTTGCCGGCCATGAGCTGCGTGACCTGCCGCGCCTGTTCCTGGACAACAACCGCGACAAGCACGCGCATTCGATGCTGCTGGGCTTGCGCAGCGAGGCTGAACTGCGGTTGCTGGGTAAAACCCTGACGGGCCAAAGCCATGCCATTCTCGATACGGTACTGCGCAGCGACAGCCTGGTGCGCCTGACCCGGCATGGGGTCAACGGGTTTCTGCCGGATGCCTATGCGCTGGCGTTGCACCAGGGCACGTCCGACGCGCTGCTGCCGCTGGCCAATCTGTTTGTACTGACCGAGCGTGGCGGCCTTGACCCGGCGCGTTCGGGCCAGGCGCTCTTATGGACGCCACGGCGTGGCCATGAAGTGTTTTCATCGGTCTCGGCCCTGCGCGACTCCATTGCCCAGCGCCTGGCGCATCCGGTCAAACGGCTGACGCTGCTGGAGAATCTGCGCTTGTCCCAGCGCGTGCCCCATCAGGTGTATCGCCTGGCGGCGCTGCAACGCATTGACGATAACCTGCTGGACAATCGCCTGAAGAGCTACGACGAGCAAGTCATCGACGCAGTCGATCATCTACTGGCCATGGACTTGCCGGCGCGCGCCGTACAGGACCGCCTGGATGCGCTCCTGCAAATCCCCGCGCCTACCAACCTGGCACGGGCCAGGGCGCTGGCCGACGCAATGATCACCCAGCAACTGCTGCCGGTGTGGCTGGCAATGGCCCCTGCCCAAGAGCAGATTTACCATGCCGAACTGCTTGAGCAATACCGCAACAGCGCCCCGCAAGAGGAGGACTACCTCCATGGCCTCCCGACCCTTCGCGAGCACACTTTTTCCGCCCTGGAAAAGCTCCTGAAGGCACGCTTTCCCGAGCACACCATCAGCCCCGACGACGTGCTGATTCCCGTGCACCAGGCCCTGGATATCCATACCTGCAGCTTGACCGACTTCGCCTTGCGCCACTGGCCGGACCTGAACAAGCAGGCCATTGTGCCGCGTTCGCGCACCGCCACACCGCTGCCCGACACCCTGGATGCCAAGACAGTGATCCAGATGGTGCGCCAGTTGGACGTGAAATCGGTCTACCAGCAGCTGTTGCAAACCGCGCTGGACACCCGCACAGAGGCTGCGCGCCAACGTCGGCGGCGGTTCTGCCGGCAATTGCCCTGGCAGGTGCTGCAATACGCCCACGAGCACCATCTGCAGGAACGCCTGTCGACCCAGGCCCTGGGCTGGGTGCAGCAGGCGTTCGATATGCCTGACGCCCTGGCGCGTGCGGCGCTGGAGGGCGCGTCGGTGCTGTTTCGGCCCGTGGAACTGGTGGCGACTGCGGGTGCCACGGCCGCCAAGGTACTGGGCATGTACCTGATCAGCGCGCCGGATAAAGAGGCCGGCGCCGTGGTGTTGTACGCGCCCTACAGTGAAAACCATGTGCTCAAGCACTACGATAATGAACAAGCGCTGCTCGATGAGCTGGAACGACCTGGAGCACTGCAGGACTGGGTCATCCAGCACCTGGAAGATCCGCACCAGGCCGTTTACCGCGACTTGCTGCTGAACAACCGGCATCGCCCCTCGGATATTCGCCTTGCCTCCGTCTGCCATAACCGGCAATCTGCTGCAGTATCTGTTCAGTGAGAACACGCTGATCCTGCTGAACATGTTCGCCTGCCAATTCAAGGAAGGCGCCCAGACGCTATGGGATAAAGCGGTCGACCTGTTCGGCAAGGGCATTGCCATGGCGGTGCACTTCATGGCGGGCAAACTCGCCTATCCGCTGGTGGTGTGGCGCAGCTACACGCTGGTCAAGCGCTCAGCGGAGGCGCTGCAAGTGCACCAGTGGCGCGCCGCGATGAAGGACTTCATCCTGGCCGTGGTGCAAATGGCCGCGCTGTACAGCGAGCTCGACGGCAGCGAAACCGCGCCGCCCGATAACGCTGACATCGTCGACCTGCCCCAGGACAACCTCCCCACGGCCACCGCCCCAGGCCTGCGGGACGTCACTGCCATTTCGCGCACACGGCTGCAGCGCTTCGAGGATCATGACGTCGCCCTGGAGAACCTGGAGCTGACTACCTCCACCCATGTTTACGAGGACCCGGCGAGCGCCAGGACGTATGTACCGCTGGCAGGCAAAGTGTATGCGGTGACGAAAACCAAGGAGCACTGGCGCCTCGGCAATAACGATCAGCAGGGCCCCTACGTGGGTCGCCATTCAAATGGCCAGTGGGTGTTGGACCTGAGCCTGCACAAACCCCGCTTCGGCCAGGCCTGGACGCGTCAGAAAACGCAACGGGCGCAGCGGCGCGAGATCAATATTGAAGCGCGAGGCATAAGGGCGATTGCCGCCGTCTCCAGTTGGAAAGCCCAGGCCATCGACGAAGCGTTGAACGTGGCGACTTACTATGCCGTCAACTGCAAGCGCAACATCCGCCATTTTGCACAGCTGATCACCCCTGATAGCCGAGTGGGTCTGTTTTTATGCGACCTGTTCGGCACCATCAACCTGGCACCGGACCAGGTAAGGAAAATCGAGACCCTCATCGACGGAATACTCGATGAATTGAGTGACCCGACCTTGATCGGCCCTGACTCAATGCGCCTGGTCAGCGGCGAAAGCCTGATGGACCCCATGAATGATTACGCGATGGTGCTCATCGATGACAGTGAACGCAAAGTGTTTCTGTTCGAACGTTTCTTCGATCCGAATCTGGCTGAATACGCCAACATCCTGAATGCCCCCTTCGATATATTCGCTCACGCCAGGGCTTCTACGCTGATTCATGAACTGACGCATTTACGGTTCAAGACCGAAGACATTGCCTACCTGCGGAGCATGGAACCCTTCCGCGACCTGATCGATACCGCAAAGCCTGGCGCTCAGGCAGTGAAAACCCGCCAGGATGACTTGCAAACGACCGCACTGTCCACGCTGACGCCGGCCCGAATGCTGTTCAAGACATGGGATGACATCTCCAATACCTGGGAAGATTACGGCGTTTTCACCACTACCCACTACCTCAAGCGCAAAGTCCTGGGGATTACTGGCGCAAAGACCCTGAATGAGGCACGTCAGGTGTTCATGAGCAATATCGACAAACGCATCGACGTCATTCTCACCAACGCCGATTCGGTCACTTACCTGATTACGCATCTGGGGCGCATGCTGGATGTGGGGGCCTGAACAGGCCCCCAGCGGGCGGATCAGTCCTTCTGATCTCGCAGGACATTGCCCGACATGCCGTCGATGCGAGCCTCGTAGACGGTGCCGTCGGATTTGCGGCCCTTGACTTCCCAATAGCCGTTATCGTCGGCTTCGGCGGCATAAACTTCGGTATACCCAGCCTTGGTCTTGGCCACCTCAATGGCTTTTTCAATGGTGATCCAGCCCGCTCCCGGCTTGTCGGCCAGGGCAGCGCCGGCACTCAGCAAAGCGGTGGTGGCACACAGGGCAGCTAAGGTTTTCTTCAACATGTTTAGTACTCCATGGTTGACGACAGGTTAATTCCTGAATTTTTAGGCGCGCTCAAACAAGAATAAGTTCCAATTGATGTGCAATCGCCATGCTGCTGTTCTCGCCGTGTGCTTCAGAGAGTTAGAATGCGGGAAATCAGGATGAGTCAATGAGCGAACAGTCCCTTTCAGAAGCCGAGTACGACGCCATTACCGACGCCGCCGCGCATTGGTGCATGCGCCTGCATGCCGAGGATTGCTCGGCCGCTGAGCGCCAGGCGTTTGAACAATGGCACGACGCTCACCCGCTGCATGCGTTCGAATACGCGGCGATGCTGGAAGTCTGGGACGTGGCCGATCATCTGCCGCGCAACACACCGGCGCCGGTGGTGTTGCCGTTCAAACCGCGCAAGCGCTGGCGCACCTACGCGGTCGCCGCCGCCCTGTGCCTGGGTGCCTTGCCACTGGCCGCCTTGACCGGCTGGGAAGCCGGCTGGCTGCCCAGCGCCTATAAACACTACGAAGCAACCAATGGCTTGCGCAAGATCACCCTTGCTGATGGCAGCCAGGTGGAATTGAACCTGGGCACCGAACTGGTCTATA
This sequence comes from Pseudomonas sp. 44 R 15, assembly GCF_900004965.1. NCBI lineage: Bacteria > Pseudomonadati > Pseudomonadota > Gammaproteobacteria > Pseudomonadales > Pseudomonadaceae > Pseudomonas > Pseudomonas sp. 44 R 15. The sequence goes on along the minus strand of NZ_CVTU01000088.1, from coordinate 4,464 downwards.
GCGATTACAAGGACCGGCGTCAGGCCAGCTTGAAAAAGGGCGAGGCGTTTTTCAAGGTCGCCCATGACAGCAATCACCCCTTTGTCGTGCAGGCTGGCGAGGGGCAGGTGCGCGTGACGGGCACCCAGTTCAATGTCTGGACGTATGCCGACCAGGTACGGGTGATGTTGCTTGAAGGTTCGGTGCAGATCGCCAGCGACTCGGTGCATGGCAGCGTGCCGCTGACCCCGGGGATGCAGGCCAGTTACCAACGGGGCGACGCCACCCCGCGCGTGGCGGCGATCAAACCCGACGACACGGCCCTGGCATGGCGCACGGGCAAACTGGTGCTCGACAACCTGGCCCTGGCCGATGCGCTGCCGCTGATCAACCGCTACCTGGACAAACCCGTAATGCTGGCGGACGCAGGCACCGGGAGCATTCGCATCGGCGGTATTTATAACCTCAGTGAGGTCAATAACCTCATCCCCTCCCTGCCCAAGGTATTACCGGTCTACCTGACCCAGAATCAGGACGGCAACCCGGTACTCAACTCCATTCCGCGTAAAACCCCCAAAGGCTGAGCCTGCGCCTGCCGCGTGACCTGTCCATTTTTGAAACACCCAACTGTCTTGAATCGCCCGGCGGGGACGGATTCATCGTTTTGTCATGGACACTGTTTCATCACTGATACAGCTGGCACGAGCGACCGGGCCTACGACGCCGGGCCAGGACTGTTTCAGGGTTGAAACAGCACAACCGACGAAACCGTCGGTGAAAACTATAACCTGCTGAATCCAAAGTAAAAACAAAAACCGGCACGCCTTCTGCTCTGTCCCCTACAACGCTGTTTAGGGTCAGCGTGAATAATAAGGATTGCCACCGTGAACACATTCACTCATGCCTCGATAAACGCACTGCTGATCAGTTGCGTGCTCAGTGCAGGTGTCAGCCTGCCGAGCCAGGCGGGTGACGGCGTGATCGTGACGGGGCGCGCCGTACAAGGGCATATGTACGGGCGCACCTCGCTCCCGGACCCCTACCCCAACACGGCCAACGCCAACCCCAGCAAAGAAGTGATCAGTGCCATGTCCGGCGAACTCAGCGACCGTGACATCGGCGGCATCAGCAGCGGCTCGAGCCTTGCGCGCTCGGTGCAGCCCAACGGCAATCTGTCCGGCCTGGGCGCCACGCACACCGGCATGTCGACCCTGGGCAGCGGCGCTGCCGCCGGCCATGGCGCCGGCGCCGGCAACGCAATGGGTGGGCAGATCAGCGATTCGATCCAGCGCGGCATGGCCCCCTTGAACAATCTCGGCAGCATGATGGGGGGCAAGTGATGAGGCACTTCCTGTTGATAGTCGCCCTGCTGGGCAGCGCAACGGCCCTGGCTGACAACACCGCCGTGATCAATGGCAGCGGCAAACAGTACGAGGGTGTCTTGTCGATCAACCAGGCCGCCGGCAATCAACAGCAAATGTCCAACAGCCGCGCGATTGTCCTCGGTGGCCAGGCCACCACCGCCAATATCCAGAAGCTCGACGGCAACGTCGACCCGTCCCTGAACGCCAAGGCGGCGATCCTGGGCACCTCCTTTACCAACGGCAACGGCGTACTGGGCATCAATCAGTCGGCCGGAGCCAATAACCAATCGATCAATGCGGTGCGGATCAGCCTGAACCCTGGCCCGCAAAGCATCGATGACAGCGTCCTGTTGCAACAGAACACGACGACGCTGGCAAGCGACTCAGGGTCCACCTCCACCACTGGCAGCCGCCAGGTCGTCACCAGCGACCAGGCCTTCACAGGCAGCCGAGGAGTGATTCAGGTGAACCAGAGTGCCGGGGTGGGGAACCGAGTGGCTAACACCCTGGGCATCACTATCAAGTAAGCGCTTGATAGACCTTAGTTAGACCGTACCAACACTTAACCCAACTAATTAGAAGCAAGGAGAAACACCATGAAACCTCAAATGGCGCTCAAACCACTGGTTTTCGCTCTCGCCGCGCTCATGGCTGCCGCTGCTCAAGCGGGTGGTGGCTGGCACCCAGCCCCTCAACCTACTGGCACCGTCGCCTCCGTGGTCACCGATGTGCAAAAAAGCCAGGGCAACAAATTCGAGGACAGCAACACCGAAAACAACGCCTCGGCCGACAACTCGGTGACCGGCAACAGCGGTAACGTGGGCGTCAACGTACAGTCGGGCTCCGGCAACCAGGCGGATAACGCCGGTGCCATCTCCAGTGCCAAAGGCGACTTTGCCACCGTGTTCGCCGTGATCGATGTGGATCAAGCCAGCACCAATAACAACTTCGTCAACAAAGGCACGCAAAACAACGCGTCCCTGGACGGCTCCGTCAACGGCAACTCCGGCAACGTGGGTTACAACGGCCAGGCCGGTCAAGGCAACGAAGGTAAAAACAACCTGGCAATCACCACCGCTGACGGCAAGAACATCGCCGCCGCCTCCAACACCGAGCAGAACTCGCTCAACAACAGCTACCTCAATACCGCCGTCAGCAGCTATGGCTACGGCAAGCCTCAATACGTGTCCAACAACTCCAGCCTCGACAACTCGGTTAACCGCAACTCCGGCAACGTGGGTGTAAACCTGCAATCGGGCGCGGGCAACCAGGGCAGCAACAGCCTGTCGATCGGTCAAGGTTGCAGCGTCTGCTCCAGCGGCGTGCGTTTCTGATCCAACGGGGCCTTGGCAACAAGGCCCTTTCTTATTCCAGTGTCCAGCAGGTCAGTCGATCATGCGCTTCGCGACCCTCACCCTCCTGATGTTGCTCACCGGCCCCACTTGGGCAGGCACCATGGCGATCTCCGCCATGCCCGGCGGTGCGGTGATTTTCAAGAAGGTCGAGAGCATCCGTGAACGCCGGTTCGCCAACCTGGTGGAACAGAAAACCGATTTCAGCTGTGGTGCTGCGGCACTCGCTACCATCCTGCGCCAGGCCTATTGGCTGGACGTCGACGAAGACCACCTCATCAAGGGCATGCTGGTCAATGCCGACCAGGACCTGGTGCGTACCCAGGGTTTTTCCATGCTGGACATGAAGCGCTACCTCGAAAGCATCGGCATGCGCGCCCGGGGCTACAAGATCGCCCCGGACACCCTGGTCACCGTGAAAATCCCGGTGGTGGTGTTGCTGGAAATCCGGGGCTACAAGCACTTCGTGGTGATGCAACGGGCCGACAAGGACTGGGTGTATGTCGGCGATCCGGTGCTGGGGCACAAGCGCTATTCGCGGGATGACTTCGTCAAGGGCTGGAATGGCATCGTGTTCGCCGTATTGGGTGAAGGCTACGACAAGGCCAACATCCTGCTCGACCCGCCTGCCCCCCTGACCGCCAAGAACCAGCTGAACGAGTTCCGGCCCGTAGGCGACGCCGAACTGATGGATTTCGGTTTTATCCAGAGCGACTTCTTCTAGAAGCGCAATAAGGGGCAGGACGCTCCAGGAGCAAAAGATGAACACTTCCCGTTGGCTGACGGTTTTGTGTCTGGCAGCCTCGATGCCCGCTTATGCTTCATCGGGCTTCAAACCGATCGAACTCAAGGACGCGGAAATGGCCGAGCTGCGTGGCCGCTATGTGATGCCGGGGCGAATCATCAGCTTCGGCATTGTCATGAGCAGCACCTGGACCAATGCGGTCGGCGACAGCATTACCGGCAAGGCCAGCATGCAGTTGGACAAGACCACCATCACCCCACAGTTCTACGTGCAAACCACGGGTGCGGCGGGTTCCGGAACGCCCACTGCCGGCGGCGGTAACGTGATCGGCGGAGCCGGCCTGACCAGCGGCCAGGGCGTGACCCAAAGCGTGCGCGCCGCCGGTGATGGCAACACCGCCAACAACCATGTCGGCATCAACGTCACTCAGGACGGCTTTGCCCCTGCCAACGCCGTGCAGTCCGGTCAGGTACTCGTGGCCGGTGGCACCGTCACCGGCGACAGCAAGGCCGGTCAAGTCAGCGTGTCGGCCAACAATGGCGGCCTGCAAATGGCGATCCAGGCCAACCACAACCAGGGCAACAGCCTGCAGCAGATCGGCGGCGGGAATGTGCTGCAAGGCACGGTTTTGACCGGCAATAGCAACTTCGTCAACAACATGACCCAACTCAACGTGGTAATGAACAATAACGGTTTGAACAACGGCGCATTGAACTGCAATCTGGACCAGCTAAAAGGCCTACGCACGCTCGGTTATTGAACTACGCTGACCCTCGACACTTACGCATTGGAAAAGGACGGCTTCTTTCATGCATCGATCGTTATCGCTCCGCGCGGTGATCTGTTTAAGTACGCTCTTGCCCGCATCCGTGCTGTATGCCGCGCCGGATGCCGATATCGAAACCCTCAAGCGGGAACTCCTGGAACTCAAGCAACGCTACGACGTGCAGCAAAAGGCCTTGGCCGTGCTGGAACAACGTGTACGCCAGGTGGAAGATCAACCGGCCACGCCGGCCCCCAGGCG